>CAZXSQ010000057.1:0-19369 GCA_964643335.1 uncultured bacterium | reverse complement strand
TATGCCGGTTTAACAATTCGGTAAATTGCATGTTACGCATGGTATTTTTCGCCAAGTCGGCCATTTCCTGATCAATATTGATATTATTCTTATCGGCTCGAAAACGAGTTTTATTATCGATGTCCACCCGCGGGCGAATCAAGGGGATTTCCTGTGGGCCGCCGATAATAAAATGGGCCGGATTCGTCCGCTTGCCAATAACTCCCTGCCCCCGCAAGACACGCTTAATCTGGTCTTCAAATGATACTGTAGCCCGTTGATATTTCGGTGTATCCACGTTGGCGATATTATTCGCAATCGCTTTGTTGCGGACCAAAGTCCCATCGATTCCTTTTTTAAGGACATTTAAAGTCGTATTATCAAACAGATGACCAATTATCATGGAATTTCCTTCTCAATGGTTTTTTCTAAAGGTAAAGCAATCTTTGTTCCATAACAACAAACTAAAATCTCATAACTTACTTCTATTTTGCATGACAATCATTGATATCCTGGAAAAATTTTCCTCTCCTCATTAGGTATCATTTGCCGATTTCTCATGATTAAATATTATCAGCAGTGGCTAATTCTTTGCGTGATGTCAAAATCCCGTCAATCCTTCGAATTGCGTTTTGGGCCTGATCCCATTTTGTTTTAACATTTGTTATATTAACCCTTTCATAAGCCTGCATAGCCCGTTCAAGGTAAGATTCATAAAGTTGATCCTCTCCCTTCTGCTGATATTCCTTTGCTTTGAGTTCATAAGCACTGCCAAGCAATATGAGTGTATCTGCATATTGGACGGGGGTATCGAGGGTCTCCATGGTCACGTTTTTCAAAGATTGGAAAGCCTTATCATATTGTGGCGGCTCCGTCTGCATATACGCTTTCCCGATCTTATAATAGATTCGCCCTCTTCTCTTATATTTTGGAAAGTTTGTTAAGAAACTCTTGTAATTATCCGCCGCTTGCTGATAGTCCCCTAGTTCATACTGAATATTGCCGATCATTCTTTGCGCATTCATAAAATCAGGCATTTGCTGAGTTGTGAGAGCGTCAGGATACCGCTGAACCAAATTGTTGTATTTTTCTAATGCTTGTCTCAAAATTTGTTCTCTTTTATTGACATTTTCATAAATACCGGCGCCTTGGCGATAATAAGAGTCCGCCAGTTTTTTCAACGCTTCAAAACCGGGACCTAAAGTTATAGGAACACTTTGGCGTTTTTTACGTTGGATCGCACGGGAAGTCATCGGAGGGTGATCTTTAATGATTTTTTCATACCAATCCCTGGCTTTATCAAAGTTCAGACTTTTCAGGTACGCATCGGCCAGTTTCATGGTCACTTCAGCGTTTTCATCCACATAACCGCTATTCAAATAATCTTGATAATGATCAATGGCTTTATCCAAAACATATAATCGAACATTAATGTCTCCCAACCGTTCAATAGCGGGTGGAACAAATTTCTGGGCATAATCATTATCCCGATATTGAGCCAAAGCCTCCTGCAAATAATTTCTGGCATCGATATATTTACCGGCTTTATAAGCACTGTGGCCTTGTTTAAAAACCATTTCAATCAAAAATTTCTTATTTTTCGTATCGATATACCTTGAGGAATCCCTCGACCGGATAGCCAGGTCGTACTGAGTAACGGCTTCCAAGTACAAATTTTTAGCCTCTTTTCTCAATTGGCTTGCCTGGCTGGATTTTGGAGAACCTCTCAATTGACTTAACTGTTCCTCTATTTTCTCTGCCTGTAAATTTTTTTCAGCAGCGCATTCATCCAAGGCTTTCCCATAGTAATAACGGGTCAAATACGTATAGTCATTTTCAGGAAAACGATCGACGATCTTCTCAAACCGTTTTATCGCGTCTTCATACTTTTTATCCAGCATGAAGTAAGCATTGGTCAGCCTAATCTCCGCCAAATGGCTGATTTCTCCTTTTTCTTCAGAAGGATAGAAAGGATTCAATTCAAGTGCATCCCGATAGTATTGCTTTACTTTGGAATAATCATTGGTATTCTTCGCTTGTTCCCAGGCGGCATCCCCCATCAAGTAAAGAATCTTGGCTTTCATGTCATCATTGATATTCGCTTGCCTTTGTAACAATTCTTCACCAGCGGCAATGGCTTGGGAGTAGTTTTTCAGAATGAAATTCGCCTCGGCCTTGTTGTACTGAATTTCCTGAAACATCTCAGAATTAACAAGACCTTCTTCCAAGATTTCGTCGTACAATTCGGTGGCCTCGCCAAGAAACTTTTGAGCGTTTTCTTTTTCACGTTCAGCCGCTTCCAGCAGATCGTTTTTATACCGGATAACTTGTGGAAAAGGCCGGGCCGTCTCTTCAAATTCTCTCCATTTCAATCCGGCTTCACGGCCACGAATTAAATAGAGATCTCCTAATTGTTTAAAAAGTTTCTGCTTTTCCATTATTGGAACGGAATCCGCATTCCTTGCCGCCTTATCCGCTCTTTCGTAATAGGCGATTGCTTCAAGAAGATGGGGAGTTGCCTCTTCCCTGATTCCCTGATCCTTACTCTGCTCATAAAGCTGGTATTCAATATTACCCAAGCCGGCATTGTATTTCATTCTAAATTCATCGGCATTTCCGCCCTCGGGCACCATTTTCAACGCCTTTTTGTAGGCATCAATCGCCTTATTTAACAGATTGGTTTTTTGCTCCGAATTGATATCAGCCCATTCTTGATATGTTTTACCAATATCAACCATGGCATTGAGGACGTCTTTTTGATTTCCACGAAAGCGTCGGACGAAATCTTCGAGTTTCTCTATGGCAGCATCATACCGCCGTAATTTGCGCTGAGCCAAAGCAATACGAAGCATCGCCGTTCGTTGAAGGTCGACTTTTGGATAGGCAAGATAATTGTTTTTGGGATCGTCACTATCGAGCATTCGAGTAGCCAGATCATCCAGATAATCAAGGAAATGCTCATAAAATAAAGCCATTTTCCTGTAAGGTTCTTCACTTTCTTCCCGCATGCCCTTTTTATCATAACCTGTCGCAATTCGATAATAACAGTCACACATATTTCTATATGCATCCAAAACGAGATGACTGTCTGGGTATTTGTTTATAAATTCCTCAAAGGTATCAGCGGCTTTTTGCCATGTATTCATTTCTTTTTGAAAAGTTTCTTCCGGATCAGATTCCAATTCTGAAGCAGTGTCATAATATCCTATCGCTTCTTCATAAAGGCTATTCACCGCTTCAGGACTGACATTGAGCCACCAATAAACAGTCGCTGCCAGTAGAGCCAGCATCGTGGCTGCAGAACCGCCCATTAAAGTCCACATTTCTGTAGGAGACAAATGGATTCGGCTAATTATTCTTTCAAGAAAGCCGGGCTCTAGCTCTTCCTCTTCCTCTTCTTCTCCCCCGGTTTCTCCTTCCTCTCCTTCTCCTTCCTCTCCTTCTTCCTCCTCTCCTTCTTCACCTTCGTCCTCGAATTCTTCATCAGCCTCTTCTGGAGACTCGCTCTCTTCTTCGGGTTCAACCTCTTCTTCTTCAGGCATCTCTTCTTCAATGTCTTCGCTTATATCTTCCAGCCCTTGGAGATCTTCATCATCCAATTCACCGAGTTCTTCTTCATCGATTTCTACACCTTCCAGTTCTTCCATCAACGATTCGTCAATCCCAAGTTCTTCCAAATCTTCTTCGCCGATTTCCTCTTTTACCTCATCACTGGTTTCCGTATCCTCCCTATCGGCTTCAGGTGATTCTTCATGATAATCCATAAATGATGATTTCTGCGAAGGAGAAGGAGCGTCAGAGGAAGAAGGAAAATAAGACTTTAGATCTTCTTCCGAGGTTTCACTTTTCTTAAGAGTTTTGGCCAAATCTTTCTTCTTTTTGAATAACCGTTGGAATAAAGAAGGTTTTTCGGCAAATCTTGATTCCACAAGTAATTGTCTAGGGATTTGAGATTCTGAAAATCCAGATTCGCTGGCACCCAACGCTTCGGTCAGCAATTCATCGTCCACAAGTGGATCATCGGATCGCTGCCGCCGCCCTTTTCCTTTGGACAAACTGGATGGAGCGACACCATCAGCGACCATCTGTTCAACAACCATTTCCTCCATGTCGGGATCAATGGACACAGAAGCATTGTCGGCTTCCAGTCCTAACTTTTGGAGAGACTGGACAACCGTTTCCGATCTCAACCCCAATTCCAAGGCGAGATCCAACGCTGTTTTGGTTTGTTCTATCTCTGCTTGCTGAGCCATCTTTATTTACCTGAAGCATTCGGGAAAAAAGGAAGTCTATTCATTGACAGCTATTTTATCAGCTTTCTTATCGTGATTTTTATACTCATTCAGCTTATTTCTCAAAGTTCGGATGCTGATTCCCAATATATCTGCCGCCCGGGTGCGGTTATCATTCGTACTTTTCAACGTTTCAAAAATGAGCCTTTTTTCCATTTCAGCAACAGTCATGCCAACTTGAAGACCCGTATTTAAATTTTCAGAAGTACTCAAAGAATTGTGTAGAATTTCAGGAGGCAGATGATTGGCATTTATAAATAAATTCCGGCAAAGGACAACGGCTCGTTCCATGCAGTTCTCCAATTGGCGCACATTGCCCGGCCAGTCATATTGCATAAGAGCCTGCTCTACATCTTTATCGATGCCTTTAATCTTTTTGTTCATTTCTAAATTGAATTTATCAATAAAATGAGCCGCCAATAATGGGATATCACTTTTCCGTTCACGAAGAGGAGGAAAAGCAATATTTACAACATTTAAGCGATAATACAAATCCTCACGGAAATTCCCTTTTTGTATTTCGTCTTCCAGGTTCCTATTGGTGGTCGCCATAATCCGGACGTCCACCTTGATAGGTTCCCTGCCTCCGACTTTATCCACTTCTTTCTCCTGCAAAACCCGCAGCAATTTGGCTTGAAGACGAGAGCTCATCTCGCTGATTTCGTCCAGCAAAATCGACCCGCCGTCTGCAGAAATAAACTTTCCTTCACTGCTACGAATTGCACCGGTGAAAGCCCCCTTTTCATGGCCAAATAACTCGCTTTCGAGCAATTCTTCCGAAACCGCCGCACAGTTGACTTTGACAAAACGATTTTGATGTCTGGAACTCAAAAAGTGAATAGCGCCTGCGATAAGTTCTTTTCCGGTCCCACTTTCCCCCCGAATCAAAACTGTGCTTTTGGACGGAGCGATCGTTTTTATAAACTCAAAAATTTCAAGTACTTTTGGAGAGTGGCCAATAATTTTATCAATTCCATACTTCAATCCGATTTCTTCTCGCAAATTCGAATTTTCTTTTTTCAAATCTGCAACACCCAATGTCTTGGCGATAATAATCTTCAATTCTTCGACATCAAAAGGTTTTTTGATATAGTCGGCTGCCCCGTTTTTCATCGCCGCAACCGCACTTTCCACGGTAGAGTGAGCGGTCAACATAATCACTTCAATGTTTTCAGAAAATTTCTTTAATTCCGACAGAGTTTCGATACCGTCTTTGCCTGGCATTTTGATATCACATAATACAAGGTCAGGAAAATCTTCCCGAGCCTGTGCAATAGCCTCGTCTCCATTTTCCGCGGTTCTGATATCGTATCCTTCACTCTTTAAAACGCGGCTCAATAAATTGCGAATACCCAACTCATCATCAACAATCAGGATTTTTTTCTGTGCCATTTTTTTACCCTCTAATCCCGTTCAAATTCATTGGCGAGAGGAAGAAAAACCCAAAAACTGGTTCCTTCACCCAGTGTACTATCCACACGTAAAAAACCGCCATGTTCTTCAACAATCCGGTGGGATAATGAAAGCCCCAATCCCGTACCGGAATCTTTGGTTGTAAAAAAAGGATCAAATAATCTATCGAGAACATGCCGGGGAATGCCTGGTCCATTATCGGCAACAACGGCGACGGAATAATCTTTCGGCTCTTCATTTTCATTAAAACGTTCAGTTCGATGGGAAAAATCAATCCGTAGTTTTCCTCCTTTTCCCATAGCCTCGATCGCATTCACCAAAAGATTAATAAACACTTGTTTTATTCTGTCTCCATCGACTAATACCGGCGTTCCTTGAGGAAATTCTCCGACGGTTACTTGAATGTCATTCACTTCAAATTTATCAACTAAAAAAAGCGTCACAGCATGAACAATGTCGGAAAGATCCTCCAGTTGAAGTTCAGGAGAAATCGGCTTTGCCATATTTAAAAGATCATCCGTCAGGCGGGTTAAACGATCAATTTCTCGAATCAAATTCTCTGAAAATTCCTGAATGAACTCGACATCTTCCTTATTATCCGGCAATATTTGTAGATAACCGCGAATGGTGGTTAATGGATTCCGCATTTCATGAGCCACTCCGGCGGCCAGTTCCCCCAATGCGGTCAACCGGTCGGAACGGCGAGCTTTTTCTTCAAGAAGACGCTCTACGGAGAGATCGGCAAAAAGACAGGTGGTGCCAATTTCGCTGCCATTGCGGTCTAACAAAGGAGAAAATAAGCCGCGTAAGAAAACGGGGGCACCGTCTTGCCTATGAAAAGAAATCTCATAACGCTGTTCCGGAGTTCGATTGCGGAGATAATCATCATAATAAGAAGCGGTTTGAGTAACTACGGACTTAAATTTTTTTCCAACAACATCGCGTTCTTTAACACTAAAAATCCGCTCAGCGGCACGATTGAAGGTTAAGATATTTCCTTCATTATCCAAAGTTATTAAGGCATCGGTAATGGAATGATAGATATTATAGGGATCGATTTCTTTGAAACGCCGTTCAAGCCGTTCAAAGGCTTTTCGCAGTTTTTCGGTATTCTCATTGTAAATAGCATACAATTCCTTCAACGCCTTCTCATCTGAAGACGATTGATCCCTCAACTTTTGATTAGCAAGATTCAAGGTTGGTTCCGGCATCGTCATTTTTTCTTGTCAATGAATCGCGGAGGACCAGTTTCATATTTAAAATAGGCACGATTCACTTCGCGGCCTTTGTTTAAAGATCGCAATTTATCGTTTACTTCGTTTTGACATGTTTGCATTTCGTCAAAAATTGTTTCTTCAAGGGACTGCAATTGTTCAAATAACTGCATTAATGCTTCTTTTTTTTGAGCAACACCAGCTCGTTGATCTTCCAAAAAAGTATAATATTCCTTCTCCCATTTACTTTTGACACCTGTATTTTCTTCCTCTTGTTCCTGAATTACTTTGAGAAGAGACATTTTCTCACCCATCAAGTTGACAACCTGGTCTATATCGGGTTCATCTTTCTCGAGTTCTTCTTTTTGTTCTTTTGAAAACTTTAAAAAGACCTTATAAAGCTCATATTCCTTGGCTAGAGCAGATTCCATTTGGGAAACAAGAGAATTTGATTGCATTGATATCCAAACATAAGACAACAAAAAGGGATCAAAAACCTCTTTTGTTAGAAAATAAATTAAACAACCGAGGTTATCTTCTTATTCAAGTATATGTTATCAAAATTTAATGTCAAGGCAAAATTTTCCTGTTTTTATTATCAAGGCAAAAAATTTCAGTTGATTAATATTGTTTTCACGTTTTGTAATTCAGGCAGGATGACAGCGTTACGATTGAATGTTAGATAAATAATTGAGAATCTGTTCAGCCCGATGTTTATAGAGATGTTCGGCTTGTATTCTTTTCTGCGCTCTTGAAATAACAGCCAAGCGTTTTCCTTCGTCTTCTAAAACGTTATCAATACTATTAAGCATCCCTTCCATCGAATCGAACCAATAAAGTTCTTTCTCCGGTTCAAAAAAACGTTCAATTCCGGGCACCCATTCAGCCAATAAAAAACCCCCGGCGGAAGGTACCTCAAAAATTCGAGGATTTAGAAAATCATAACCTTGCAAACTATTAATACTTAGGTTAACTTTACTAGAACGGTAAAGTTCACCTAAGTCATTTGAAGTATCAATTGGCCCCAAATAACACATTTGTAAATCATTCGGGAGTAAATTTTGCCAGTCCGGGGGACCATAGATTCCGACTTGATTATGATTGCGCAGTCCAGCCATGAATCTTATCCGTCTTCGAGTATTCGCTTCGGCGTACAAAAAATAGCCAACTATACGTTCCCCGCTCATATAAATCGCTTTACTGATGTGTGGTTTGAGAATATCCGATAACTCTTTCAAAATCTTAGCAAACGGAGGAAAATCAGCCATAATCTTGGAGAGCGGTTTCATCGGTTCTTCTATTTGAGTCTCAACAACAGTTTCTACCCACTCCCGGCTGGTTTTATCCATTGCTTGCAATACAGAAGAATAGTCAATAACCGAACCAACATAGGATACATTATGCTTCCAATTTGAATTCAAGTTGGGTTTCTGAAACATTCCTTTGCTAGCCGCTGGAACCACTCCAATAAACCTTCCCCCTCGATGCTCGATTTCCTCCGAAAATGATTCCGAGATACCCACCGCATAATCGTTTGGATGATAAGGCACCTCAACTGTATTTCTTGGATGATCAACGTACCAAATCAAACGGGGAATGGGAACATTCTGAGTGAATGAAGCCACGTAGTTGGAGGAATGATTGATACAAAGGATTAAATCTGGCTGAAAAGAGAAAAAATCGTAGGCACATCGGTAAAATCTCGTGAATAGCCGGTCTTTGAAAAACAAAGCTTTTGAATCAAGTCCAATTTCTTTAAATCCTTCAGACAATCCAAGAAGAATTCCCCCATCACCACGATCATCATTAAGGTGAGTCCAGATTTTTTGTATATTTTCGGATGGAGAAGACCAGTAAACTTCCGCCTTCCTTAATAAATCGAAATAGTGTTTTCTTTTCTCTTCATGGTACTTTTTAAAAGATTTCAGGGCGTGTTCATAATCCTCTTTTCTCTCCGGGTCATCGATAAAATAACCGGCAAAAACACGAATCTGTGAAGGGTCCAAGGTCTCAAGATGGTTTGCATCACAAATAGATTCAAGAGAATCCACCAAATTGGGGCCGAGGGCAAATAATATGCGTCCTGTTTTTAAGACATCGGAATAATCATACACACTTAATCCGGCACAAATTAAACCCGGTTCTTGTTCCAAACAAAGTATCCCTTTGGGTTCACCGCGATGATTTTTCTCCAAATAAGCTATAAGGGAAGGCAGAATGATTCCCATACCGGTTCCCATTAACACCGTCAGCCAGGCTCCTTCTTTAAAAGCCTGCTGGATTGGAGAGGAGAATCGAGGAATTTCCTGTTCAAGCGGTTCCCTGCCATGAACCATATATTCTCCTGAAGCACATTGATATTTACATGCATACCAATTGGATAAATTCCTCTGAACAAAAATGTCACTTCGATCTCGATGCATCATTATTTGAGGGCTTAGTTCGGGCTGATTGAGTTTCAGAACATGCTGATTTTTTTGCAGAAAAGGGTAGGATAAGTTTGAAACCGGACTCCACATATTTAATTTCATCCCCACTTTTTCAAAAACCTTAGTCAAGTTATTCACACAATATCTTTAATCCCTATCATCAGCAGGTAATTATCAAGCATGAAAGGTGGGTAATTCTATTTCAAAAGTCGATCCTTGTCCTTCACTCGATTTTAAAGTGATTCGTCCCTCGTGAGCTTTGATAATGGATTCAGCAATACATAAACCTAAACCGGTGCCGCCAATATTTCGGGTTTTATCATTCTTCACCCTGTAAAACTTTTGAAACAGTTTTTTCTGATTTTCAGGGCTGATCCCGATACCGCTATCTTTCACGCTAATCAAGGCTTTTCCATTGCGAGTCCCCGCTCTGATCTCAACTGATCCGCCTTCGGGAGTATATTTTATGGCATTGGAGACCAGATTGGTCAAAGCTTGCTGCAATCGATCCACATCACCTGAAACCACGGTTTTTGTTTCCATGTACAATTGAAAATCATGGTTCTTTTGTTCAGCCTGTGGCTTCAAGGTCAGATACACGTAATCACAAAGATATTTGATTTCCACTTTGCCAAATGACATGACCAGTTTGCCGGATTCAATTCGGGATAAATCCAGCATATCATCGATAAGCGCGGCCAGTTTGCTGGCATTGGTGGATACAATGGATAAATAGCTTTTCATGGATTCCGGCACTTCACCCAGATCACCTGCCACCATTAAATCCACATAACCTTTTATTGAGGTCAGCGGAGAACGTAACTCATGTGACACAATAGAAATCAGATCGGATTTCATGCGGTCAATTTCAGCCTGTTTCGTCCGGTCTTGTATGATCAAAACAAAACCAAAATGATTACTCTCCTGATCAAAAAGCGGGGATGCGCAGACCCGCAATTCTTTGTTTTCATAACTCACATTGGCTTCTCTTTTGGTCATCGAGGTGGGGCGATTAGAATCCAAAACAATAGCGTCGGCAATAGAGGGGAAAAGATCGGCAAATATTTTCCCTTGGACATCTTTTTCAGGAATCAAGAGCAAAGAACAGGCGGTATCGTTATACTGAATTATACTTCCCTTTTCATCGCAGGCGACAAGACCATCCCCCATACCGTTAATAATCGCATCCAGTTTATTTTTCTGTTCCGCCACCTTTTTGGTTTTTTCAACGAGTTCCCGAGTTACATATTTCAATTTTTCACTAAGTTTTACAACCCGCTCTTCATTTGAACGAGCCACTTTTTCCAGTGAATCGAGGTCTTTTGATTTCTGAGAAATGGCCGCGAGAAAAAGACGTGTATTTTTCCTATCTGTCTTATTCAGGGGAGTCAAACGGAGACAAAGTTGAATAGGATTATCGTCTTTATCTTCAGCCGATAAAGAATCCAATTCAATAAATTCTCCGTCTACGCTGATTTGTTTGATGGTTTGTATCAGCGTGTCTTTTTCTTTTACAATATCGGACAAATATGTAAATTTATTGGTTGGAAATAAATTTTCTGCAGCTGAGTTTCTCTCCAGAATGGTACCTTGTTTATCAATTACAAATAGAGCTTGATCCAAAATATTCCAAACAAGTTCAATATTGCCGGCATTGGTTTCATTCATACTTACCGTCATTTTAAGTAAGACCCTTGTCAAAGAGATATCATTCAAATCTCATATAATTTGGTGAACACAATGTCAAAACAACTATTGTATAAATTATATCGAATCCTTTAAAAAGTACCACCATTGCACTCATAACAAGAAATATATGAGAAAAACTAGGAAAACCGGATTGATTTATTGAGGAAAGGTGTAAGGAACATATTCAAAGGTATCAGGAAAATTGTTTCTTAACCAGGTTTCAGAAATTAAAGTTCTTATATAAGCATCTGTAAAAAGGTCTTTTTTAAGAAAAATAAACGTATTCGAATCGGAATTGGGGATAGATATGCGAATGAATTGGGATAACATCATATTATTATCAAGTTCATTCAGGAATGAATCCAATTCCCCCTTCGGGACGGCCGCTGCATCGATGGTACCGGCAAAAAGATGCCTCAATACCTCCCGGCTGGAGTGAAAAGCAACCATATCCGCTTCACCACCGGTTTCTCTTTTCCAATATTCAAGCTGAGTTTTACCCCCGACACTATAATCGGAATGCACCACACCCAATATTCCTGTCCACAGATTCGATTGATTTCGAAAAACAATTTCAGCTTGTAACTTCACGCGCTCATTTTCTGAGGGATGTTTTACACGCAGGATTGGTATATATTGACGATCAAATGCCTGGCCGTCTTTGTGATTTATCACCTGTTCAATGTACCAGGCATCGCCCTCAATGCAGGCAGGTTGCGTATTTTCAACAACATTTCTGTACCAATCCAGAGATTCACTCTCAGATTTTCGAAACTGGATGACTTTATTGGTATAAACAGGAAGAAGAGACTCATGCCAGGCATTACGAAGGTTTTGGATTACCGATTCAGGGATAGTAGAAGACTCGATCAATCCGCCTTTTTCTGGCCAAAACAAAAACTCGAATTGATCCCATCCAGCCTTAATATTCTGTTGGGCCAATGTCTGGTTAATTAAAATCAACCATAGAAAACAGAAATAAATATTGCGTAAATTCATAAGATCACTGAGAAACCGCACCGAATTCCCGTATACTGACATCCACTCCCCCGGTAAATCCATTTTCTCCTTTTGGATAAGGACTGAAAGAACTAAACCGATTGGGAATGATTTTACTGAAGCCGGAGAAAAATCCATCCTCAAAATCCATTTGGATGGCTCTGACTTTCGGTACAGAGACTTCACTAATTATGGAAGAACTTTTTGTGCTCTCATTAAATGATACCAGTGCACCAGTGCCAACAACAACCGAATCCTTCCCATAAGGAAGCAATTTACCGGCAGAGAGGCTTACTGCACCAGAAGGATTATCTTCGCTTTCGAATACATGGAACAACCCTTTATCCACACGTTCAAAAGTTCGAACGAACCTAAATATCAAGACGGGTTTAAGAATCGTGACAAAGTTTTTAAAGGTAGATTCACCGATTTGAACACCTTCAGGATCGCCCATGGATGAGGCTATTACTTCATTTGCACCATCTCCATCGACATCTCCGACAGCCAGATTTACTCCCCCCAATCCTTTAAACCGAGCGGGAAAAGCATTATATAGTTCGCTTCTAAACAAGATGGACCCATTATTATCTATGTGGATGACTTGAATAAAGGTAGTTGATGTCTGACTATTCGTTTGTCCCACTACCAAATCATCGACACCGTCATTATTTAAATCTCCAACGGCGATATTCACCGCGCCCGATTGATTTGCCGCACCAGCACCTCCCACTAAACCAGTAAATTGAGCAACCATTCTATAAGCATTGGGAACAGGTTCACCGGTATATTCAAATAAACGGATAGCATTGTTCCCGCCAACCCCATGGGCTGTTACGATCTGGTTGGTTGTTTTTTCTGGCAGTAGTTTCCCCACTGCAGTTCGTACTTCACCATACGGATTATTAATAGGGATCGGATTTGTAAAAGGAAATGCCTGGAAAGGATGCCCAATAACCCGATTGGTTCCCACTTCCCGAACAATGACGACATTGGCAAGTGAAGCGTTTTCGGGATTAAACGGACCAAAAGAAGTGACGATATCACTAGTGCCATTCCCGTCGACATCCCCAGTGGAGACATAGACAGATCGTGTAACCGGATTACCAATAGCAGCAGCATAAGGTTCTGGCAAAGATCTAAAGAAACTGTTGGTTGCGATACTGACATCGGGTATATTTCTGCGATGCACAAAAGAATCCCCGCCTTGTCCCTGGGCTACAACGATATCCCCTTGGGGGATAGGTGTTGGAGTAGGCGTTGCTCGAGGTTTGACTTCGCCTATAAAATGTTCAATTGCGGTCAGTTCTCCATCCGAAGCAGAAAAAGTAACCTGGTTGATTCCAATACGCGCAGCTAGGGCTTCAAAAGTATAAGAAGCCGTTATTTGCCGCCCGGTTCTAATTAGAGATCCTTGAGTTAAAACGCCGGTCGGATCCAGTTTGTAATTGCTAACAGTATCATTATTCGGATCAGAAACTCTTACATTAATCGTTTCACTTTCCCCTTCCGTTAAAGTAATTGTTTGGGGATCAATTTCAATAAAAGGCGGAACATTAACAGTTGGAGACGGAGTTGGTGTCATTGTCGGTGTCGCGGTACTGGTTGGGGTATTGGTCGGTGTCCAAGTACTCGTCGGTATAGGGGTTGGTGAAGGTGTGGTTCCCTCTGCGAAAACAGTAATATTGTAAAATAAATTCTCAGACACCCTTCCATCTGATACTGTGAAGGTCACATCAACAATCCCTTCCTGACCGGATTTTGCGGTAAATTCAAATTCGGCAATCAGCTGACCTGGAATAGTTGTACGATCTTTGGATTCTAAAAGATCAGGGGGAGTAACGGATACTGTCATAGAATCTTGATCCCGGTCACTTGCAAATAGAGTTACTTGCTTTGTTTCCCCAACTATTAATTCCAATGACGAAGGTTGAACCGATATAACAGGCCGAACATTCGGTAACGGTGTAAATGTCGGAGTCGGAGTATTGGTGGGAGTTCGAACCGGTGTATTGGTCGGTGTCGGCGTAGGGGGCACCACAACCGTGACAGAGAGAATTGCGGACGAAAAAGCCTTTCCATCAGTCGCGATAATAGAAATCTCATTAAATCCGCCATTAGATTCTGAAGCGGTAAACGTATAAGGCACATTAAACAATCCACTACCCAAAACCGTTAAATCGCCAAACGTTCCCGAATTCTGGGGACTATCCGAGAAGTTGAGAAAGTCTCCATCTGCATCCGAAGCCGTAACGCTGACAATTAAAGATTCACCCGCGCTCAAAGTAGCACTGGTTGGATTGATGATTATTTCCGGTGCTTCGTTGAAAGGAACTGGGGTAATAGTTGGCTTTGAAGTTGGCGTATTTGTCGGAGAAGGTGTAGGAGTTGGGGTAGAAGTTGGTGTCGGTGTAGCAGCAGGATGTTCGCCCGGAGTTGTAGATACATTGTAACCGTTCCCTCTATTTGGAACAAACGAAATTGTTGCCCCTTCTAAATCAAAAGGGTCATTGTCTGCAATATCCCCATCATCATCGCCTGAGCCGTCAAATTTTTCGAAAATCGGCAAAACAGCTATAAATGATATCGTGGAAGTAAAACCGCTGAAATCCAACTGGAAATTTGACTCACCTGTCCCCGGTGAAAGACCCACAATGGCATCATCTAGCGAAGTAATCAACAAAAATTCGATATTGATTTCTCCAGTATTGCTCAAGGTGATACGAAAAGTGGCCGCTCCGCGGGATGGATATTCCGGAATTCCCGAATACGTGATTACCACTTCATCTTGTTGCTGATCCACAATAACATCCGCTCCATTCACGGATGGATTCAAATCATCCCATAATCCTGCGATACGTGGAGGCGATTCAATAAACTCTTCAGCGGTTTCCGAACCATCCGTATCCGGCGAATCAAAGGTTAAATTGCCATTTGAATTGATATAGAAACGGTCATACATCGTGCCATAAAATGGAAATTGAAAATTCTGCAAAACAATTTCTTCGCTGTCCTGATCCCCTAGTTGAATATGTTTCATTGTGCTGGTAACAATATCGACACCAGTTACATTTTCACCCGATTGAACATTAACCAACGTTGTCAACGTAGGATCTTCCACAGCAGAATCATTATCGTTATACAACTCATACACAAAATCTGTATCGAAAGTACTCAAACTGGTATATAATGATCTCAATGAATCTGGATTTGCCGTCCCACCATCTAAGGGATGAACCGCAATATAGTAAGAACCGGGCGGCAATCCGTAAATTGTGTAATTTCCAGAACTTATATTTACAACGGTTCCATTGCTATCCTCCAATGCGCCGCTGCCTGCCAAGGCCGAAACAACTGGTTCACCTGTCGATGGATCAAGCGCAATGACATGAGCACCATATACCCCACTGTTTCCATCCGGCTGGTAAATTGTCCCGGAAATCGTACCTTTCGTACTCGTGCCGTTCTGAGCTGGATAGATTCTGGAAATACCCGCTTTATCATCCACAGAGAGTGAACGGCGAGGAGGGTCTGATGCACTTATAGGAAACATCACAGGCCGGTTTGCATTGGGATTTTGAGCCGTGGTATCGATAAAGGACACATCCAACCCGCACAAGAAACCGATTTCATGTAAAGCAGTGCTCAAAACATCCATTTGGGAAAAACGGTCTGTGCCTTCAGTTGACCAGGTATAATCCTGTCCGTTCATGCGGATGTCAGCATCGAGAAGTTCTCCGGTAGATGAATTGTATGTAAGAACGGTCAATGCAATTTCCTCATCAGGAATGTCGTTATTGCTTGCAGTGGATCCGTCTTCATCCCAAAAAATAAGATTATGGCCATCACGGGCAAGGTTAGTAAGCTCAGGGGATAAAGGTACACGCTCTTCCTGGAATTGAAGCGAAGAACCGGGAATACTTTCATATTGCGAAAAAGCGTTCCTGAAGGCCTCCCATTCGGAATCGTTGGCGGAAAGATCAGCCGAACCGCTCGCGCTGAATACATAGGATACGGCATAATTCGACCCATCCCCGCTAATATCCACCACCGGCATCGTGGTGGGTGAGGATGGATTGTTGAGAAACCATCTCAGTAATTTGAATTCCAAGGTGGCATATCTTGTGAATCCGAAAGCTTCCGGCAGCAATAAGATAAAAGCTGCCAAAATCCACAATAAATAAAATCGTCCAAATCCACATGTTTTTTTCATAATGATTGCCCTCAAAACTCCATCAACAAGATTTAATCGCTTCACTTTAAGTTAACATATTAAGAACTGGACAAAATGTCCATTATTTCTTCCATAAAAAAATCATAAGGAATTTTTCCCGATAAAATGATCCGGTCAATCTCCTTAAGAGGTTCATGAAAAAACAAATTTGCCCCTGAATTTTTTCTTGTTAATACGCACTGATTGCTGCTGCTCTCTTTTTCAATAAAAAAGATTCCTTGAAATAATCCCAAAGAGCGAAAAACATTTTTCTTGATCTGTACCAGAAAAAATAAAACGTAATCTCCTTTTGCAGGTAAAACGCTTCCCAAAGCAACTTGTGAAATATCTTCTTCCGGAATACGGCCACCTCGTTGTCTCAAAAAAATATAATCTCCCGCTCGACATTCACCTTTGATCGAACGATCAATCAAAATGCGCAAATCGGTCCAAATATTTTCCTTCTTTTTGTCCCAATAGGAATGCCGTTCAATAACCGTACCCGAAACAATTGCCGTAGCATTAGAGACTAAGTCGTTTAATTTAAGATAGTTAAGGGTAGTAGAACAGGCATGATCCGCATTTTGAAGCAAGCAGATTAAGCAGAAAAAATAAACCAAAAATTTATATGGAAAATCTGAATTCACGCGAATCCCTCAACACAATTTTAACAAATGGAATATATTATGATAGCATTGAAAAAGAAAGAACGTCAATTATATTTTGGTGGTTTTTCCGTTGGAGAAATCAATCCCCGAAAAAATGGGGTTACAGTTTGAATTTGTTTTAAGTATACTTCTGTCATTACCTAGACAATACACTCTAAAACTACCTGATAAAAATATAATCTATTTATTTAAGATATTTGTTTAGAATAAATATTAATGAATAAACTTTCATCCCTCATCGGTGGATACATAAACAAATCGGTTAAAATTCACTTCAATAATCCTAGACTGTACATTGTCGGTTATAAATGTAAAAATAGGGAGCAAGCTTTATATAAAAATTATGAATCATGTCAAAATACGGATTACACTTGACATTTACATAGATTTTCCATAATATGATTTCAAGAGTCATATTATCAGGAAAAATAAATGAAATTTTCCCAAAGTTTAGATTTAGCACTGCATGCTCTTTGGTACATGGCAAGAAATGCACCGGATGAACCGGTAATGGTAAAGGATCTTGCAAAAAACGTTCGAGCCTCGGAAAGTTATCTTGCAAGAATCATGCTTTGGTTATCCAAAGCCGGTATCGTGAAATCAATAAGGGGAAAAAAAGGTGGATTCAAATTCAAGGTTTCTCCCGATCAAATTACGGTTGCCGATATAGTCGTGGCGATTGATAGTGATGCGGCGGAGTATTCATGCCCATGGGAAGAACGTGAATGTGAAAACTCTGGTGAGTGTGCACTGGTTCAATTGTTTCATGAAGCCCAAAAACAAATGCTTAATGTACTTAAAAGAATGACGATCGCCGAAATAGCAGAGATTGGAGAATTAACCTGTACTTCTCAATCTAAATGGTTACATCCTTCCGGAGAAGTTGAAATGGAGGAAATACAAGATAAAGAACCATCCACAACGAATAAAAAAGTGGCTTTATAAGTTGCATTTATTAGGCCAAAACGCAACCTTTTTTTGGGGTAAGCGTTTTACAAGTGTTTATAAATATGAAATAATTCACCTGATTGTTGTGAAGGAGTGTCATTTATGACGTACACGCTTGCCAATACAAGCTTGTATAAGGACGGCGATCTTCTTGAAGAGAAGACAATTGCGTATGGATTAGAGTTGGATGAGGAGGAGGATGAAAATTCATTTTTTAATCCCACTTCAAGGACTTTAGGCATAGAAGAAGTTTTGGGGATCGAAATATTCGATGAAAAATCCTCGAGGGCCTCCAGAAGATCCGCTCACAACAGCTTGCGTTTATATTTGAGGGAAATTGGGAGTATTCCTCTCTTAACAAAAGAAAGTGAACAGGAAATATCCCAACGGATGCAAGACGGCCGTCGGCGGATTTGTAGTGGAGTTGTTCGGAGTCTACCTGCGCTCTATTTACTTTTAGAGATTGTGGAGAATGTTAAGGCCGGGCGGAGACGTCTTGATGTCATCATGAATACTTCACCCGAGAATATAAAATCAGACAAAGACTTCAGCAAGTATATTTCCAACCTAAAACGAAAAATCAATCGAGTTATCGATAAAGTCAAACGGTCTATCGAGTTATTAGACAGCGATCTTGATAAATCGAAAGAGATATTCCGTAAAGCCGGAGAAGAACTTTACAACACCGGTTTTGCTCCTGAAACCATCCTTGAAGTTGCCGATGATTTGCGCAAGCGGGCGCTTCGGGCGGATCGTTCCATCAAACAATGTGATCGTATTGAGGCCATGTTTAAATTAACACCGCATAAATCGGATCAGCTGGCCTCCCGCAATCGCTTTGCTGACAAGACTATTCGTTCCCTCACCATGATTTCTCACCGCAAAAAAGAAGAAGTCATTCAGGAGTTATATCGTCTTCGCAGTGCGAAAGAAGTTCTGCAAAAATTGTATGATTCCGGAGATGATCCCTATCTTCTTTTTCAGGCCGTTAAAATCATTCGCCGCGGTGAGAAAGAAGCCCAAAAAGCAAAAATGGACCTGGTGCGAGCAAATCTACGCCTGGTTGTATCTGTAGCCAAGGGATTTCGTCACCGTGGAGTCCATTTATTAGACCTGATACAAGAAGGGAACATCGGTTTAATGCGAGCGGCTGAAAAATTCGATCACCTTTTGGGTTTTAAGTTCAGTACATACGCCACCTGGTGGATTCGGCAGGCCATATCGAGGGCTTGTGCCAGCCAAGCGCATGATATAAGAATTCCAGTAGGTCTTCAGGGAACATGGCATCGAATAACCAAAGCTTCTGAAGAACTTCAACAGGAACTTGGCCGGGATCCCACTCCAGAAGAGATATCCAATCGGGTGGATATTCCCGTTAAAAAATATATGAAATTGGCGCGTGTTGTGCAGCGGGCGGTCTCTCTCGAAACACCAATTAATGACAGTGAAGACAGTTTTTTAGGCGATTTCATTGAAGATAATTCCGTTTCCTCTCCGGTGGACAATGCTAGTCTCAATTCACTTGAAA
>CAZXSQ010000056.1:15261-19415 GCA_964643335.1 uncultured bacterium | reverse complement strand
TGATTATGTTTTAGTTATCGATGCGAATTTCCCCGACTTTGCCGAAACCGTTCTTGAAGATATCCGTAAAACCACGGATAAACCCGTTCGGTTTGTTTTCGATACACACCATCACGGCGATCATGCATTGGGGAATGTGATTTTTTCACGCGGCGGTGCAACTGTTGTGGCACAACAATTTTGTGCTGAAACCTTATTGCAGCCGGTTTCCCAAAAATCATTTGCTCGTTATATTCAGCATAAACCCGATTATCAGGATTTGGAAATGCAGAGCGCTTCACTTGTTTTCGATGAGAAGATGGTATTTGACGACGGTACTCAGCGGGTTGAGTTGTTGTATTTTGGACACGCCCATACAAAAGGCGATGCCGTGGCTTATCTTCCAAAAGAAAAAATAATGTTCACCGGCGACCTGTGTGTGAATGGCGCATATAACTACTTGGGAGAATCCCGAACCGAAAATTGGATACGAATTCTGGATGACCTCCAGTATATGGACATTGAAACCATCGCCCCCGGCCATGGAAAACTGGCAGGAAAAGAGTTGCTGGAAACCCAAAAACAATATTTTATCCAACTTCGCCAACAGGTTCAACAAGCGGTGAGTAATGGTAAATCCCTTGAGGAAACAATAAAAACCATCGATATTCCCATGTACAAAGAGTGGACAGGTATCGAACCGCGAAAAAGAAACATTGAGCATGTTTACAATGAAATAACCGGACTGGTAACTCCTTGGGAGTTATTGGACCTGAAATTAACCACCGGCCCTTCTCCCAGCCAGGATTCACCTGGCTGGACACCCCCTAAAAAAATGTTGGTGCGTTGGGTAAATGATGAACAATTGAAGGCATTGAATATAATCGCTCCTGATATGGAATTTATCCAAGTTCGTTCCTCTCAGGATATTGATGAACATATAGCCGATGCCGACGCAGTTATGGTTCCGATTTCTAAAAAACAGTTTCTTTCCGCTAAAAAATTAAGATGGGTACATTCACGGAGTGCCGGAGTTGAAAGGTATATGTGGCCTGAGTTTATCAATAGCGACGTGGTCTTTACCAACGGCCAAGGTATGTACGGTCCTCCTATCGCCGATCATGTCCTCGGAATGAGTTTGATGTTCACAAAAGGTCTCGCTGTGCAGTATGAGCAAAAATTGAAAGGCAACTGGCGTCATGTTCGCAGTCATCCCATCAAGGATCTGGAGAATAAAACCATGCTGATATTGGGACTGGGAGGCATCGGACGCCAGATCGCTCAGCGTGCCGCGGGTTTCGATATGAATATCATCGCCATCGATCCGCAAAACATCGATAAACCCGGTTATGTGAAATATATCGGCGAACCGGCTGAAATGAAAACCTTTTTACCCCAAGCGGATATTGTCGTTTCAACCGTTCCGTTGACAAAGAAAACATATAAATATTTCGACGGTGAATGTTTTGAACTCATGAAATCATCCGCTTATTTCATTAACATTGGCCGGGGAAAAACAGTAGATCAGGAAGCCATGATTGAAGCACTAAAATCCGGGAACATATCCGGGGTGGGGTTGGATGTCACTGATCCGGAGCCTCTGCCGGAAGATAATCCTTTATGGCAAATGGACGATGTCATCATTACGCCTCATATGTCGGGAAGAACTCAGGAAAGCTATCATCGCGGCTGGCTGCTTTTGCGTGAAACCATTCGCCGGTTTGCGAACGGTTTACCCTTATATAATGTTGTAAATAAGAAAGCTGGGTATTGATAAACATTTCTTTTTATGGTTTGTTTTTAAGGGGGAAAAGGTATGGGTGACACAGCACATCACTACTCTAGTGATAAAGGAAGCCATGGTTATGTTTTTCTGGTCAGTATCGTGGCGGCTCTTGGCGGGTTATTGTTTGGATTCGATACGGCGGTTATCGCGGGCGCTTTGGGATTTCTAAAAGAACATTTCCAATTGAGCTCATTTTGGGAAGGCTGGGCGGTCAGTGCGGTTCTGGTTGGTTGTGTATTTGGCGCCAGTTTTGCGGGGACATTAAGTGATCGTTATGGCAGAAAAAAAATACTGATCCTTTCCGCTCTCCTCTTCATCATTTCCGCGATTGGATCCGCTATCCCAAGAAACTTGACCGAGTTTGTCGCAGCCCGTTTTATCGGTGGTCTGGGAGTCGGTGCGGCATCGATGTTATCCCCACTGTACATTGCCGAGATTTCTCCTGCCCGGATTCGTGGACGGCTCGTTTCTTTGAATCAATTCACTATTATCAGCGGGATTTTAGTTGCATATCTGGTGGATTGGATGTTGGTCGATATCGGCCCCACGAACTGGCGCTGGATGTTTGTCTCTGAAACAATGCCCGCCTTGTTCTTTTTGTCGTTTCTTATCATTGTTCCTGAAAGCCCGCGATGGATGACCAAGCAGGGAATGGAAAACATGGCTTTAGCTACGCTCAGCCGGATTGGCGGCAGAAAACATGCTGAAGAGGAATTGGTGGAAATCAAGGAAACTCTCGCCCTCGAAGGCGGTTCCATTTCTCAATTGTTGCAGCCCGGTTTGAAACTCGCTCTGATCATTGGTGTTGTATTGGCGATTCTGCAGCAAATTACCGGTATTAATACAGTCCTGTATTATGCCCCTCGAATTTTTGCCAAAGCCGGATACGGGACCGTCGATTCATTATTGATGGCCGTGTTTGTCGGAATCATTAACCTGCTGTTTACTATCGTGGCGCTTGTTTTCATTGATAAAATTGGACGCAAAGCTCTTTTACTGATCGGTTCAGCGGGAATGGGAATTTCATTCTTTCTTGCTGGAACCGCTTTTTATTTGGGACTTTATCAGGGACCGTGGATACTGATCTTAATCCTGATCTATGTCGGTTCCTTCGCGATGAGTTTAGGCCCGGTTGTCTGGGTGGTGATGTCGGAAATTTTTCCAACCCGCATTCGCGGACGGGCAATGTCCATCGCCACGGTTTGTTTGTGGATTTCATGCTTTTTGGTTTCTCTGACATTCCCTGTGCTGGTTGATTATTTTGGTGATCCTTTCACCTTTTGGCTTTACGCTTCAATGTGCGTGGTCACCTTCCTTTTTGTTTTCTTTGTGGTTCCTGAAACCAAAGGAAAAACCCTCGAAGAAATAGAAAGAAACTGGTTGCTTCCAGTAAAATCGTGATATAGTGATGTATTATGAGGTGATAATTTGAATGACTGCGGATGAATCCTCTATGAAATCAATTCATCTTGTTGGTATCTGTGGAAGCGGGATGCTTCCACTGGGTGAACTCCTTATAAAATGTGGATTCAAGGTAACCGGTTCCGATCGCCTTCTTCAATCTCCGGATAACCTTCAACATATTTCTTCACCCATACGCAAGCGGCTCCAGCGTCTCGTAGATGCAGGTGTTGAACTATTCCCTCAAGATGGTTCTGCAATCAAACCGTCCACGGCAAAAGTGGTGATATCCACGGCTATTGAATCAGACAATCCTGATTTAAACAAAGCGGAGTCGCTCGGGATTGAAGTAAAGCACCGTGCTGAAGAGTTGAGTAATCAAATCGGTGGAGAGAAATTAATTGCCATCACCGGTACCAGTGGGAAAACTACAACAACAGCGTTATGTGCTTGGATGTTACTGTCTCTCAATGAACTCAAGTGTTTTATCTCTGGAGCGGAGATTCTGGATCAATCACCGGAAGGTATAGGAATAAGTTCTGTCCATGTGTCGGATGGAAATTGGTCTTGTGCCGAACTGGACGAGAGCGATAAATCGCTTTTGAATTTCAAACCGGAAATAGCGGTAATTCTCAATATCGCCAGGGATCACCATAGTTATGAGGAAAATCTTCAAGTATTCAAGAAATTCGCTCAAGAAAATGCCGGAACTGTTTTACTGAATCTATCCAATTCTGGATGCCTGGAGTTAGGCGGAGAACTGGGGGAAGATACCTCTATTGAGTGGTTTTTACCGCCTTCTATGGAAGAAATCTCTCAACCAGGGAAGGGAATCGGCTTCATGTTTGATGGCTATCAATACACTTGTCCTTTGTTGGGGTATCATAACATCAACAATCTTTCCGCCGCCTTGGCCGCTGTTCATCAAGCGATTCCCAATGCAGACAAAGAAAAATTGAGCAGTTCAATAAGCACGTTTCCCGGTGTC
>CAZXSQ010000056.1:0-15251 GCA_964643335.1 uncultured bacterium | reverse complement strand
GCCGCTTACAGTCTTTCCCCGCTCAACACGTGTCCGTCTTCGATGATTATGCTCACAATCCAGAAAAGATAGCTGCTTTACTCACCACATTGCAGAAGCATTACCGAAAAGTACATTATATCTTTCAACCGCACGGTTACGGTCCGTTGCGTTTTCATTTAGGTGGATTGGCGGGTGTTTTTAACTCATCGTTAAGAAAAAATGACTGGTTGTATTTATTGCCGGTCTATGATGCCGGTGGATCGACGAACCGCTCGATCTCATCTCAGGATTTAGCGGATAAGATTACATCTAAAAACTTATATGTACCTCAAGACCGTCAACAAGTAATTGAAGATCTTCAAAAATCAGTGTTACCAAATGATGCTGTAGTTGTCTTTGGAGCACGGGATGACACTTTATCTGAATTAGCCGAACAGATATCTGTCTCACTTACATATTAACTCCCATAAGACTTTAATTGTTAAGGAAGCATAGTCTGAATGCAGGCCTAATATAATGATTCTGGACCATCCGGTAATCGCGTACTTATTGGATGTATGTTTTTTTCTTTAATCCTTTTGGGATTATGTACGTAACATATTTTTTTAAAATCTTCCAGCAAAAATACTTACTTTCTTTAAATAAATTCGTATAACACCCAAAAGTATTCAAAGACCGGATGAGCCATGATTCTTCCCTTACTCTTCTTTTGATGGTTTATAAACTATTACAAAATAGTGCTGTTTAAATTGAAGTCCAAAAGAAAACAGACAATTTATATTTTTTATATTACTGTTAAGAGGTTGGCTACGTATTTACCCATTTTAAACGAATAAGAAAGGACCGGTTAACTGCATGAAATTTTGCCAGGATTTAAATTCAAATAAACGATCTCCATTGAACAAAATTCTTTCTTTCTTTTTTATATGCCTCTTGTGTCAAACCGCGACCGCCGTTCCCGAAAATGATGCTTTTTCCGATGCAATTTTCATCAGTGGTTCTACCGGCCGCGTGACAGGAACCAATGTTGACGCCTCGGGCGAAGTGGGTGAAGAGGAACATGCCGGAGAGGGTGGAAATCGATCAGTTTGGTGGTCATGGACTGCCCCTGAAGATGGTCCGGTTTCTTTTTTTACCAATGAAAGTGATTTCGATACTGTTTTAGCAGTTTATAGAGGAAACTCTCTGTTTACCTTGGCTGAAGTTGCTTCCAATGATGACGCTAGCGACGGTGTATTAACAAGCGCAGTGAGTTTTGAAGCGTTCTCAGGTGTTGTTTATCACATTGCCGTAGATGGTTACGATGGTGATACAGGGAACATTGTTCTTACATGGAGCAGCGAGACTCCCTCCAATGATGATTTCACCAATAGAATTGCACTTACCGGTGAAGTGGGTCAAACTACAGCGAATAATATTAATGCCAGCCATGAGTCCGGTGAATGGGATCACGCGAATATCCAAGGAGAAAACTCACTTTGGTGGACCTGGATAGCACCCCGGTCCGGTTTTACCACCGTTGATACCTACGGCAGCAGTTTTGATACAGTCTTAGCGGTATATGTTGGGGATTCTCTCGATTCCCTTAGACAGGTAAATGCAAACGATGATTTTGATGCTTTACTGACCATGTTTGGCAAGAAGGGCACGATATCTCCTAAATATTTCCCAGAAAACGTGTCGTTTAAAGACATTGATCTTACCAGTACTATCAATTTTTATGTAGAAGAGGGGACAAAGTACGTAATCGCTGTGGATGGTGTCGAAAATAGTGCCGGAACCATTGTATTAAATTGGAATGTTGATGATCCACCTGCCTTTGTCCCTCCGAATGATAATTTTGAAAATCGAATCACACTCGAAGATCAGATTGGTCAAACAACCGGTTCGAATATCAATGCCACAAAGCAGGTCGGTGAAGCTTTTCACGCATCTGAAGTGGGTGGACGTTCCATTTGGTGGACCTGGACTTCTGCAGTGAACTCACAAGTCACATTTGACACCGTCGGGGGTGATTTTGATACGACGCTGGCCGTCTATACAGGAAATTCTTTGTCTACATTAAGTGAAGTGATCAGCAATGACGATATTGGAATCCCGGTCAATAGCCGGGTTACTTTCCAAGCCAGTGCCGGTACTGTCTACCAAATAGCAGTTGACAGTTTTTCCGGTGACTTTGGTAATGTAACACTCAATTGGACAGATGCGGTTCCACCGAACGATGATTTCGTTAATAGAATAGGATTATCCGGAGCTTCAGGCCAAACGGCCGGCTGGAATATAAACGCCGGGCGCGAGTCCGGTGAACCGGCACTCAATGATACGGATGACGTCCATTCTGTTTGGTGGGGTTGGTCAGCCTCCGGTTCCAGCGATTCTGTCACGTTCGATACCATAGGCAGTAATTTTGAAACTTTGATTGCTGTGTTTACCGGTGACAGTGTTAATTCACTCAACTTAATTACTTCAAATGTTGAAAGTGAAGATCGTCGAATCACCTTCGAAATTATTCCAGGGAATACCTATCACATATTGGTGGGAGGAAAAGAAGGCTCAGCCGGTGATATTGTTTTAAATTGGGATAACGTTTCACCGAATAACGATCAATTTGAAGATCGTATAACGTTAGAAGGCCATTCCGGTGAAACGACAGGAAGCACCATTGGAGCGACAAATGAAACAAGCGAACCGGATCATGCCGGTTCAGAAAGCAGCCATTCAATTTGGTGGAGCTGGACAGCTCCTAAATCCAGAGAGGTGGCTTTTAATACCCATGGCAGTTCATACGATACGACCTTGGCGATTTATCGCGGCGAAAGTGTTTTATCTCTCTCTGAAGTCGCATCCAATGATGACGATCCGAATCAAGGCGGTCTAACCAGCGCAGTTACGTTTAATGCGATTGCAAATAACACATACGTCATCGCGGTTGATGGATATTCCGGCGATTCAGGTAATGTCGTTCTTCAATGGAGTTTCCTTGCCCCAAAAATACGAATAGCCCCATCTAACCTCACTTTTATCAAAACCGAGAACGTTACACTGCAAAGCACACTTAATAATAATCAGTCTGACCAGGCGTTTCTCAGTACGAACAGTCTAACTTTACATCCCGATAATCCGCCAATACTACTTAAAACCGGCACAATCCATACCGAAAAATCTCGATCATCTGTTGGTTTAAACGCAATAAGTTCTACTGATCGGCCAGACTCAGGACATGTGCTGCTTCAATTTCAAAAGATCCCAACACCAAAAGAAAAACAGCGTCTGGCTGACCAAGGGATAAAATTACTACGCTATATTCCCAACAACGCCTATTGGGCTTCTGTTCAGAAACAAGCACCCTCTTTGAACACTTTATCGCAAGGAGGCGGTGTTCAATGGATAATGGCCTCAAAATCAGTCGATAAATTGAGTCTGGAAGCCAAGGCGGGGAAATTCCCACCAAACACGAAACTGCGGAACGGACGCGTCGAAATTTGGGTACTTGTTTTTTCTGATGTCGATGCCTTGACCGCCCGTATACAGTTTGAAAATTATGGTGCTGAGATTCTTGGCAAGGTATCCGATCATGTGTATCGCCTCGCTGTTGATCCATTTCGTTTAAACGAACTGAGTTCATTGGATATCGTAGAATGGGTTGAAACCGGACCACCACCCAAAAAAGAAAACAATGCTATTGCTGCGTTGCGGAATCACAGTTTTGAAGTTCACGAGTCTCCATACTCGCTTACGGGTGCGGGAGTGATTGTTGGTATTTGGGATGGAGGCCGTATATTTGATCACAGAGATTTTGGCGACCGGCTGCGTGTTATTGATTCAGGATCGGATATCAGCGACCATGCCACCCACGTCGCCGGTACGATTGGGGGATCAGGGTTGGGCGACTCACAAGCTAAAGGAATGGCACCTGGCGTGGAAATCTTCTCTTTCGACTGGGATAGCGATGTACCCGAAATGAGGGAATATTACAACCAAGGCGTTCACATCACAAATCATTCCTATGACTATATCGCAGGCTGGGAAACCGTGTCATCCGGATGGCGTTATATCGGCGGCTTTGTATTCGGTTTGTATTCAACTTATAGCTATGTGTGGGATGATTTGGTTTGGGATACTGGTTTGTTAACATTCAGAGCTGCCAGCAACGACAGAGACCATGGACCGGATTGGCCCCAAGGCCCGAGGAGAGATGGACCCTATGACACCATTACCTCCGGCGGCTGCAACAAGAACGGCATTACGGTGGGTGCCACAACAGATGACGATCAAATAACCGTTTTCAGCAGTTGGGGCCCCACGAATGACGGACGCATCAAGCCGGACTTGTGTTCAAATGGAACCCAAGTCAAATCCACTGTTTCTGATAATGAATACGATTCGTTTACCGGAACCTCTATGGCTTCTCCCGGTGCTTGCGGAACAGGCGCGCTTTTGTTTGAAATGCATAAAAGCGTAACCGGGGAAGAGCCACTCCCTGAAACGATGAAAGCATTGATGTTCCATGGAGCCAGAGATTTGGGGAATCCCGGTCCGGATTATTCCTATGGTTGGGGATTGATCGATACCCGTGAAAGCGCGGATCTAATCATGAATCGCATGTGGAATACCGGCACGGTTTCTCATGGAGAAACCATAACTTACCAGGTTGAAGTACCCACCGGACAACCTGAATTGAAAGCCACATTGGTCTGGACGGATCCACCTGCTTCGCCCTTGGCTGCCAAATCATTGGTAAACGATCTAGATTTACTTTTGCGTTCCCCATCCGGAACCATCCATTATCCTTGGGTATTGGATAAAGACAATCCTTCTGCTAACGCAACAAAAGGGATCAATACAATTGATATCGCTGAACAAGTACTTGTAAAAGCGCCTGAAGCGGGTCAGTGGACAATCGAAGTGCAGGGAACCAGCATTACTCAGGAACAAGGCCGATTTGCTCTGGTTTCGGAAATGTTTGCTCAACCTGGATCAAACGGCGCATTCTGGATTTTTAACGAGGGGGCTGAAACGCTGTCGATTAATTCCATCACCATAGAAAATAAAGGAATGGACGGCGTTTCTATTTTTCCAGAGCCACCGTTCAATGTAGCCCCGGCTTCGTACCGTAAAGTGAGTATTTCGGTTGATTTCACACGAATCGGGAATAAAGTTCAATCAGCACAGTTGAACATCACATCAAATGATGTGAACAATTCTCCCTATCCGGATGGCGTTACTCTTAAATTCCATCCTGAGGATGTTGATATTAAAAGCTGGAGAATATATTAACTCGATGTGAGGGAAAGGTCGATTAATATCTGAATTCCCTGAATGTCCTCAAATCGCGCAGAATCTCCTCATGACTTCGGCGCGGAAGAGTTCATGCATCTGCTTCCTTAAAAATTTCCCCAATCTCATCCCAGTTCGTTTTCCCGTGGGGTTTTGATTCTTTGTGGTCTGGCACAGCTAGTGGATACTAAAAGGGTAATCGTTTCGGGATGCTAAGCGAACATCCCTAAGCAAACAAACAAGGGCTGCTTCGCTTGCCCTTGCCACCCACCTAACATACCTCATGGGTAAAGCAAGCGTCCCCGCATTGCTCATTCAGAATAACCGAAACAAGTAGCCTGCGGGTGCCAAGGGTACGTTGTTTGTACCCTTGCGGTAACATGTCAAGGGAGTAAACGGCACACCCTTGCCACCCTCTATTTACTGCTTGTTTTTTAAATAAAAGGAGTATAATAATTAACGCCTTATGGTGATCACTAAATTGCCTTCAATAATATTTTTATCAAGAAATAGAAAATAAAATCACATTGGCTTATAGAACAGTATGGAACAAAAATATATACGGAATTTTTCAATAATCGCCCATATCGATCATGGGAAAAGCACCCTGGCGGATCGCATTTTAGAAATGACTGACAGCGTGACCGGCCGGGAAATGCGAGACCAATTTTTGGACAGCATGGACTTGGAGCGTGAGCGGGGAATCACTATCAAAGCCCAGGCAGTGCGGGTGCGTTATACTGCCTCTGACGGCAATACCTACCAGTTGAATTTGATCGATACACCGGGACATGTCGATTTTACTTACGAAGTCTCCCGTGCCCTGCAAGCCTGCGAAGGGGCATTGCTGGTTGTTGACGCTGCGCAAGGCGTCGAAGCCCAAACGGTCGCAAATTTATACAAGGCCCTGGAGCAGAATGTTGAAATTATTCCGGTCATCAACAAAATCGACCTGCCAAATGCAGATCCCGAAGGTGTCCAACAGCAGATTCATGAATTAATTGGTAGTACGGATGAAGAAATCATCTTTACCAGCGCCAAAAAAGGCCAGGGCGTCAAAGACATTCTCGAAGCCATTGTGAAAAGAATCCCCCCTCCTCAAGGTATTCATGAAGCCCCTTCCCGAGCGTTGGTTATTGACAGCATGTTCAACATGTATCGCGGTGTAATCGCTTATGTGCGTGTTTTTGACGGCTCTTTCTCTAAAGGAGATCCAGTATACCTCATCATGGCCGATGAAGAATATGAAATTGAGGAAATTGGAATCTTTACCCCCAAAATGAAAGAATTTGAGAGATTGGAAACCGGAGAAGTGGGTTATATCATCGCCGGCATTCGAGATATTTCCGATCTTCATATAGGCGATACATTTACTCACATTAAAAATCGGGCTTCCAAACCGCTTCCCGGATACCAATCGCCGAAAAGCATGGTTTTTTGCGGGCTTTATCCGGTCAACCCCGATGATTTTGAAGAATTACGCAGCAGTTTGGATAAACTTCGCCTGAATGATGCCTCCTTTCATTTTGATCCTGAAACCTCGGCAGCACTTGGCTTCGGTTTCCGTTGTGGTTTTTTAGGAATGCTTCATATGGAAGTGATTCAAGAACGGCTGGAACGTGAATTTGACCTATCCCTTATTACAACGGCTCCTAATGTGTCCTACGAAGTATTGACTTCAAACAATGAAACCATGATGGTTGAAAATCCCACTGAATTACCTCAGCCTAATTTGATCGAAGAAATTCGTGAGCCGTTTATTGAAGCCACGATTATTACTTCTTCTGATTATATCGGTGGGATCATGAAGCTATCCATGGATCGTCGTGGAATCGATAAAGGGATGGAATATCTCAGTACTGATCGTGTATTGCTGAGGTATGAATTCCCCCTCTCTGAAGTGGTTCTGGACTTTTATGATAAACTGAAATCCGTTTCGCGGGGCTATGCCTCGTTTGACTATGAATTCAAAGATTTTCGTTCAGGGCCGCTGGTTAAATTGGATATTTTAATAAACGGTAATCCTGTCGATGCGCTTTCTGTTATCGTTCATCGTGACAAAGCCTACAATAAAGGAAAATCGCTTGTCGAAAAACTGCGCGAAGTCGTCCCAAGACAGCAGTTCGATGTCGCAATTCAGGCAGCAGTAGGCTCCAAAATTATCGCACGGGAAACCGTGAAAGCACTGCGTAAGAATGTTCTGGCAAAATGTTATGGTGGTGATATCACCCGAAAACGAAGGCTCCTCGAAAAACAACGTGAAGGAAAAAGACGACTGAAAAACGTTGGCAATATCGAAATCCCGCAGGAAGCCTTTATGGCCATTTTAGATATATAACAACGGTTGTTTATACCCTTTTTCGTTTGCTGGTGGGAAGAATGCCCATCTTCTCGCGGTATTTCGCCACTGTTCGGCGGGCGATGCTCAGATCGTGATCACGATGCAGTATCTCTGTGATCTTTTGGTCGGATAAAGGCTTTCTTGGATTTTCTTCTTCAACCAGGTTCCGGATAATTTCCATCACACTTTTCGCTGACATGTCATCGGTGCCGGTTGTGTCCAGACCGGTTGAGAAAAAGTATTTCAATTCAAATAGACCGCGAGGTGTTTGAACATATTTTTTATTCACGACACGGCAGACAGTTGCTTCATGAATCCCCAACTCATCGGCGATATCACGCAGTTTTAAGGGCCTTAAAGCGGTAAGGCCTTCTTCTAAGAATTGTTCCTGCCTTACCATGATGGCTTTGGTTACGCGGTAAAGTGTTCGTTTCCTCTGTTCAATATTCCGGATCAGCCATATAGCGGACTGGAATTTTTTCTTGATGAATTCATATTCTTCATTGGTTATACCGTCTTTGCTTTGCAGCATTTCACGGTACTTCCGGCTGATCCGCAGTGGCGGTGCGCCTTCGTCATTGACACGCACCTGCCATTCACCATCCACTTTTTCCACAAAGACATCCGGCGTGATGTACTCGACCGTCGTTTGCATGTATTGACGGCCAGGACGGGGATCAAGCGTTTTGATGATATCCGCTATCTCTTGAACATGCTGGTCTGTAACCTCTAACGCTCGTGAAATTTCTTTGTATCGTCTGCGTTCCAGATTGTCCAAGTGGTGGCGGATCACTTCCAGGATATCATCGTCGTCAATATCAAAGATGCGGCACTGAACTTCAAGACATTCAGAAAGATTTCGCGCTCCGATTCCGGGAGGATCAAATCCATGAATAATATTGAGGACGTGTTCCACAAATTCAGTGGTAACTCCTTGAATTTCCGCTGCCTCTTCAGCTGTAATTTGAAGATACCCATCATCATCCAATTGATTGATCAGGTATTCACCCACCCGATATTCCTCATCGGTATTAGTGGAGATACCCAATTGCCATAATAAATGATCTTTTAATGTTTCTTCACTTGCCAACTGAACTTGGGGTTGTTCTTCATCCTGACTGTCGAAGGAAGAGCCAAGCGATATTTGACCAATATCGCTGCTGTCCGAAAAATAGTCCTCCCAGTCCTGATCGAGTTCAATATGTCCGTTTTCCGCTAAATCAGCGGCGGGTATTTCCGAATCGGAATCAACACTGGTCTCTTCATACTCGCCATCCGATGATTGATCGGATTGTTCTTCTTCCTCTTCCAGCATCGGATTTTCCGCCATCTCTTCCTGCAAAAGTTCAGAAAGCTCAAGAGTCGACAATTGCAGCAATTGAATGGATTGCTGCATTTGCGGCGTCATAATCAGCCGCTGGGACATTTTTTGTTGAAGTTGTAGACGCTGGTCCATCTATATTTATAAACCTATTGTTTTCGATTAATATATTAAGATTCAAAATCACTTTTTCTGCGAAGAATTAAAAATAATGCATTCCAGTATAAATTTTCATGCCAAATTATCTCTGATTACACACTTTTGTCAATGGAATTAATTGCATTTAAATGAATTCCATTTATCTAACTATTTGAATTTTATTTAGTTACTAAAATCGATAGATTCATGATTTGAGCATAAAATTAATCCTTCTCCTCTATGCATTTAAAGGCAGGTGGAAAAATGAGCTTGATTTGTGTTTTTTTTTTACTCGGGTATCCTGTTAAGTAAAATTTAAAACAAGGAGTACTAATTCTGTGCTCATTCGAATTTCTTATGTTCCGTTGATTGCGCTTCTCCTTTTTTGCTCTTTTCCTCTTACCAGTATTGGTCTTGAATCCTGGATATCGGACTGGGATGTTGAGTCTCAGATTCAGGATGAGTTGCAGCGTGATTTGGTTTTCCCTCCACAAGTTCCATCCTCCCATTTTTTTCCTTTGTCATTTCAGGATATATCCAATCTCCGAATCGCACTTCGTGGAGGCCGCGACATTATTCTCTCCGTGACAGATACACAGGTAAAAGTAAGCGTAGCCAAACAAGATTTAAACTTTTCCAATGGACTGGACACACTCAATTTAACCCTTTTTGATAGTTTCGATGAGTCTATTGGCACGTTAAAAATCGAAGACGATGGACAATCCCGTACCTCCTATACCTCCGGGCCGGTTCAGATAAAGCAAGACACTTTTACTCTTCCCATACCCGGATTGTATCGAATACACATCGCCGCAGGCAGAGATTTAAGATTCGATGTATTCACCGATGCGGCCCATACGGCGTTTCGTTCACCCCTGGAGTTAATTGATGATACGAAAGATTTAGATCTGTTTTTTATCTCACCTGAGGAGAAACTTGAAATTACCTTCAGTCCTAGTATGGCCGGACAAATCAATCAAACAGTTTCCCTCTATAATGCCGGTAATGAACCAATCACCGATATTTCAATAGATAATCCCAACCGTCAATATACCCTTCAGACGGTTGTGTCATCCTCCCAGCAAGGTCAAATTTGGAGACTTCATCTCGAAAAACAGAATCTGATCATACAGTCTCCTCAAATTGATCATTGGTTCGTTGAACGCGAAGATGTTTTTGATTTGGATTTTGTGAACAATCTCTTGACACCCCGTTCTTTGGAAATGTCAGGATTGCCGGGATCACAAATTCCTTTTCGTTTCGAAATACAAAATTCATTGAATCGAAATCTGGAACTCATACCGGAAGTCCATCATTTTGATGGTCCTGTATTTAATACAACCGATTTACACTCGCCAATCGTTGTATCGAGCGCTTCCTCTCGCTATATGCACTTCAATCTGGAAGTGCCTCTATCTGCTAATCCTTCTCTCTCTTCCACTTATCAGATTGCCATTCACGATAAGCAAGGAAATTACCTCGCACGTTCCCAAGCGATCTTGAATCTCACCCGCCGACAGGAATTATCACGAGACGAGGCTTATATATTCATGTCTCCCAGCCGCCTGGATGAGATTCGCCGCTTAGGCAAAGAAGGACCGGAGTTGTACCAAAACATTTATAATAAATTGGTTTCTGAAGGTGACCGAATTGTTGAACAACACCTGACAGTTCCTGATGATGAAGCCGGTTGGACCGGTCTCTATATATGCGACGGAGTTGGTGACGGCGACGATGATCCGAATGATGGTGACGGTGCTCCATTGGTTTTTGATCCACTACGCCCTGGTTTTTATGTATGTTCCATCGATGGAAGAAGATATCACGGTGAAAGGTACAGAAAAGGATGGCTGGGGCATTATCATTATGAACTCGCCAACCGGCTAAGGTCGCTTGGACTGGCTTATGCATTGAAGCCAGATACAAAATATGCTTCCCTTGTCAGAGAGATGCTTCTGGATTATTCAGATCGCTACAAATCCTGGCCTTTGGATGATTTTGAAGGAGGCAAATCCGATTGGTCGGCCCGATTGTTGACAGAAACGCTCGGTGAGTCGATTGTTCTGGTTCATTCCCTTATCGCTTACGACTTTACACGCATGGATCCTGTATTTACTGCCAGTGATAGAACGCATATTGAATTGAATTTCTTTCAACCTGCTGTTGAAATTATTCGTGACAATCCAATGGGCACATCCAACTGGCAGTCCTGGCACAATACAGCCATAGGCATGTTGGGATATGTGATGAACAAGCCCGATTTGATCGAACTCGCAGTGAATGGCCCTAATGGATTGAATTTTCTTAAACAAAGCTCAATCCGGGACGATGGCTTGTGGCTTGAAGGTTCTATCGGTTACCATTTTTTTGCTATTACTCCGTTGGAACTGTTGATGGAAGCCCTCGAAGCTCACGGCCGTTCCGCTTTCGATGAACGGATTCGTCTGGCTCATGCTTCAGTCTTAAGTCTTTTGTATCCGGATGGAACGTTTCCGAAATTGAACGATGCTTCCAAAGAAGCAATTCACCGCAGGAGCAGGCTTTATGAACATGCAAATGCGCATTACGAAGAACCTATATTTGATAAAGCACTGAGCTTTATCTACCACGAACTCGGTTATCCTCGCAACAACATGGAAGTACTTTTCTTCGGAAAAGACTATACACCTGATGAATTCCAACTCACTTCATCGCTTAAACAAAAAATGGGATTGTCCATACTGCGCTCTGGAGATCGGTTGGTTAACCAGGTGTCATTGATGGATTTCGGTCCTCAGGGAATGGCGCATGGCCATTTCGATAAACTCCATCTGTCTCTCTACGGCAAAGATGAAAAATGGCTGCCCGATTTAGGCACGGGTCAAATTAATGTTTCTGAATTCGCTGGCTGGTTTCGTCAAACTATAGGACACAATACCATTTTGCTAGGAGAACAAAACCAGAAGCTGGGTACAGAAAGTGAACGTTCCATAGGTTTTTACTCCACATCTCTTTCATCATTTCAAGCGATGAAATCTACATTTGGATCACCTGTGTATCCTCAAAATTCACAGGTTCGCCGCACCGTTCTAATGGGCGGCGACGACTATCTGTTGGTCATTGATGACGTATCGAATGGCCCTTCTCCTTATGATTTCGTCTTCCATTCAGCAGGAGATTTATACAGCGGTGCTCCATTTCAACCAATAGAAAATACTCCCAGCTGGCAAGACTCTCAAAACGGTTATCAATTTTTAAAACCTCCGAGATTGTTCAACGGACAGCCTGTATCGGAGATTTTAGAATTATCCACAAATGAACAAGTCCGTGTATTGACCCGTAAGGCCTTCGGATTCAATGATCGTTTTGAAAATGTGGATGATTGGACTGGAAATGTCAATATTTCAGAAGATGCCACCGAGGGACAGCATTCACTTTCCTGGGTAATTGTGCCTCGCCGATTTCAACAGATTGAAAAAGAATTCAATCTTCTTGAAGATAATAAAACCATTCCCGACCGATTGGTTTTCAATTACAAAATCGAATCACCAACTTTCGAGAATCTAATCATGCATCTCGTTGCCGTTCCCGAATTTCGGGATGCTCAATGGGTAATCGCTCGTGGAGAAGATATTGAAACTGGCGTCTGGCAGCAGGCCGAAATTGACTTAACCACTCCCGATCATATAGCAGGAAGCAAACTGCGCGAACGCCAATTGCGGTTCGCATTATCAGGCGCAGAGCAATCCAATCAACCGTTCCGCATATTCATTGACAATTTGCGCACATTTAAAAATGGTGAACCCGTTTCCTCTGAAATTCGAGGCTTGCAGCTGGTATTTCCAGGCGGCGAGGATACGCAATATTTCCTTGCAAAAGGCCCATCTCCCAAACCTCCAAGAGTCCATCCTGTAATCATCTCCCGTCGAGCTGGAGAAATTGAAACCCGGCATTTGACTTTGGCTGAAACTTTTATGCACGAGCCACAAGTTGAAAGCGTAAATAAGGTGGACAACAATACCATTCAGATTCAAGGAGAGAATGGTCAGGATGAACTCCATTTCCATCCGGATCAAGATTCTTATTCTTTTATTCGCAAAAATTCAAATGACATGGTATCTATGGCTGCGATAATTGGACGAAATGAATTGACTACTGATCGCTTGTCTTATCAGTCCGACACAAATACAGAGTTTATGATCGAAATTCTATCCGGTTCATTAGAGTCAATTTCATTGGCTTACGAAAAACCTTCCAATGTAGAAGATGAATTGATTTTCAATCTGGATCAGACACCGGAAAATGTATTACTTGACGGCCAGGAGTTTCAAGGCTTTCGTGTAAAGAACCAAGCAGAAACCAAACGTCTCGTGTTCGAGAATCTCCCGACTGGGATACATTCACTGGAAATTGTTTTGATCCCATCAACCTCAGTTGATTCTTGGCTTTTAAAGTAAAACGTAAGACTGGAATAGACATGAATAGTTACATCAAGGAAATGCGAAAGCTTGTAGGAAACCGCCGGATATTCTTACCCGGGGTCCGAGCCATCATTTTAAATGAGAATGAAGAAGTGCTGCTGCAAAAACGCACCGATATGTTGATATGGGGATTGCCCGCCGGTGCAGTCGAAATAGGCGAAACAGTGCTGGAAACATTAAAGCGCGAAATTCACGAAGAAACATCCCTCGAAGTGATTTCAGCCGAACCGATGGCTCTTTATTCAGGTGAAAAACAACAGTTTTCCTACCCCAATGGCGACAAAATACAGCCTTTCGCCCTCACCTTCATTATCCGTGATTGGAAAGGAGAACCTTGTGTGGATGGAGTCGAGGGTACTGAACTGAAATGGTTCAATATAAACAATCTCCCAAAAGAAATAGTCCCGGTACATAAACAGGTTATCGATGATTATCGCGATAAATACGATGGAACGTTTTTTTTAAGTGATTGAATTTGGCTGACTTCTGATAACATTATGTGGGCGGTTAGAAAACCATGGCTGAAATAATGAATCCGCATGATAGTTTCTTCAAAGAAATGTTTACAAAAAAAGAGGTGGCCAGGGATCATTTGTTGAATTTCCTGCCTGCCGAGGTTTTATCTCATCTAGATTTGGGGACGTTAGTAACCACCAAGGATACTTTTGTTGATCCGGAACTTAAAGAACATTATTCTGATCTGCTTTATAAAGTGAGTAGGAAGGATGCCTCAGAGGTTTTTGTTTATATCTTGTTCGAGCATAAAAGTCATCCTGAATCCATGGTCGCTTTGCAGCTGCTGCGGTATATGGTGAATATATGGAAGAGCCTGCCAAAGCAAATTACAATCAAGAAATTGCCTGTCATTATTCCTCTCGTTTTTTATCATGGAGTGGAATAATGGACCGTAGATACAAAATTCACTGGTATTTTGGATATAACGGAACCATTCGAGAAATACGTTCCCGATTTTCAGTACGAGCTGAATGATTTATCTCAATTTAATGATGAGCAAATTAAGGGGGCGATTTTATATCGTGTAGTGTATTCTTTATGCAAACATATTTTCAGTGACGATATTGGAAAGTGGTTCGAGTATACATGTATACTTCTTGGTCAGTTAAAAAGCGAGCATAGTGCATTGGAATTTTTAAAAACGGCATTAAAATATGTTAGTAACACTTCGGAGAAGATAGACGAAGAAACTATTCAGAGAAGTATTCAAAAAGCTCTACCAGTTCAAGGAGAAAAAGTTATGCCGACACTTGTAGAAAAATGGCTGGAACAAGGAAGAGAGGAAGGAATGGAGAAGGGAATAGAGAAGGGAAAAGTGGAAGGATTGCAGGAAGGTATTCAGCTTGCCTTAAGGTTGCAATTCGGTATAGAAGGGCTTCCACTTTGTGAGCGAGTAAAGAATATCCATTCCCTTGAGAAACTAAAACAAATTGAGGATATTTTGTTGAAATCCAATTCAATTGATGAAATTGCCCCCTATTTCTGAGCATAAAATAAAATAATATTTACATAACATTTCTTTTTTCAAAATCGTTTGATTAAACAGTCATACCTGAAATCAAATATCTCTTGCAATTGTCTATGAACATAAAGTTGATTAATCATGCTGCTGAATGGCCCGAAATGCAATCCATAATGCACTTCGTCTTCCATATTTACTCCATCGTAACCCTTTAGCCGATTGAAGGAAATCCAGGCAATCGGCGGGTAGAAATTG
>CAZXSQ010000055.1:16801-19549 GCA_964643335.1 uncultured bacterium | reverse complement strand
AATTTTCTTGGAGGAGGCGCATTCCCATATTCTTGATCATGCGCCAATGGAGACTGGTTAAGGAAAGCAGGATGCTTCGGCGCTGATCCTGTTCGCAATTATCGAGCGCTTCAAGTTTGGCTTTAACCTCGTCTGCCTCTTCTTCGCCTTCGAGTACGGCATTGAGAAACTCTCCTGCTTTGAAATTCACGGACGGAGCGGCTACAGCTTCCTGTTGTTCAGTGTCTTCTTTAGTTTCTTCTACTTGTGCTGTTTCTTCTTGTGGCTGTTCCTCTTTGCCGGCATGGGCCAGCAATTCATCAATCATAGAAGATTCTTCTTCAACGGAACGTGATTCTGAAGGATATTCTTTGGATTCGTGGGCTTCCTTGAATCGCCGAGTCGCCCCGGAATCAGGTTTTTTGATGAAGGTTTCCTGTTTTTCTTCAAGAGGTTTCACTTTTTTGGGGATCTGCACATCAGTTTGAGCTGTAGATACGGAGGATTTTTGATCACCGGTTTGTGCAGAGGAGTTCGTTAGATTCGCGACTTTCTTTTTCAGAGTCATGATTTCTTTGTCGCGTTCATTAAGAATTTTCTGATATTGCCTGACTTTCACTTCAAGTTTTTTAATGTATTGAATTAATTGTTCCCGCGTAACAGTAGCCATCGAGACTGTCCCCAGTTTTGAGCCTAAATTAAAAAATAAAAAACGATATTAGTTATTTTAACAATGCGAGTATAACACGAAGTTGTTTTTTTGAGAATGTAATTGTTTGTTATATTCATTTATCGATCTTTATTTTAAATATTATAGGATTTGTTTGGATGAACTCAAATTGAACAGAAAGGAAACCTTAGAAATAATTCCTTCCGTCTTGTAACAGAAATGCAAGATTATAAAAATTTTTTATAAAAAAAGTGAGAATTAAATTTGATTTTATTGTTTTTTACTATAATATTTACTTTCAAAAGCAAGTAATATCATCATGGAAGGAATGTACTATCATGCATCGCTTTTTTAAATTAGTTGTTTTTGCCTTTTTGGGTTATTTCGCTGCTTGTATTTATGTATGTGCGCAAGAAAACCAAGCCGGTGTCCGGTTTCTCCGGCAGCAGATTGATGATCGGGAAAGTTATTCTTTATTAGGACCGGTTCAAGAACTTATAACCGAAGTTGCAAATGTTACCTTAAACCCGATTGCTGGGGGCTTTGTTGAAGGGCCACGCAAATTGACAACGATCTATCGTTTTAATTCAGCAGGATATCAAACTGAAAAGGAAATATATGATATTGGAGGCGGATTAAATGAAAAAACCTATTATTATCAGGATGATCAAGGACGAACCATTCGTACAGAAACCTATGACGCACAAGGCGAACTGATGGAAACCGTAACATTCAGTTACAATGGTGATGGATATTTAGCGGAAGAAATCCATCGGGACGCAGCTGAGAATGTGACTGAAAGATGGATTCTTTCTTACACCGGAAATATGGTAGTCATTGAACAGTATGACGGTGCGGATAACCTTGTTGCCAAGCAGGAGATTCATCAATTAAGTGATGTAAATTCTGAAATTTATCTCTATGATGAAAATGGTGATCTTGAAAGTAAGTCTGTTTATCAAATGGAAGACAATCGCGTAGAAAGTTGGCATTACGATGAAAATTTACAACTTTTGACCCATATCATCGTTCAGTATGATGATCGTATGAATCCGCTCGAACAATGGACTTACGACGAGAACGGTACGTTGGCTACACATATGTTTTATTCCTATGATGAGTTGGATGAATATCAAAATTGGGTGAAGAGAACTCAATCAATGGCTATGCCGGAAACTATTTTCGGATTCGGTAACCGTATGCCGGTAAGCGCGGAATATCGCACCATTACCTATTTTACCAGCGTGGATGATTTTATTCTCTATTGATGAATCTGATTGTTTTTTTATATTATATAAAGTAAAAAGTTTTTTATTGTGTGTTAAGTGAATCTTCCAACCCTTCTTGATATTGTTCCTTACGTATTCCCATGACATATAGGTGTATTCTCACCCAAAACCATGCAATAATAAAATTAAGCTAATGTAGATAAATGATAATGACCTAATTTAAAGCTGTGGAGATTACAAGCCATGAATTACAAAAAATTACGATTCATTTTCGGAATGTTTTTATTCTTCATTTGCAGTGTTGTTATAGCTCAATATGAAATTCCTGAGCGTAAAAAAAACACAAAGTCGTTTCCCTGGCCAGAAGGAAAGCAATGTGCTGTTAGTCTAACTTTTGATGATGCCCGCCTCAGCCAGGTTGATGCGGGTATACCATTGTTAAACAAATATGATGTAAAGGCGACATTTTATATCTCCCCCAAAAATTTTGTAAAAAGGATTAATGCATGGAAAGCCGCCGTTAAGGATGGACATGAGATCGGTAATCATACAATGACGCATCCTTGCACAGGGAATTATGCATTTTCCCGGGATAATGCGCTTGAAGAATATACTCTCGCCAAAATCGCCCAAGAGATGAATCGGGCGAATGAGTTGATTTTCGATAAACTCGGTGTAAAAGCGGTCAGTTTTGCTTATCCTTGTGGGCAAAAATTTGTGGGCCGGGGTAAAGAATTATACAGTTATGTGCCGCTTGTTGCTGAAAAATTTTTGACGGGACGCGGTTGGTTGGACGAAAGGGCAACCGATCCCTGGTTCTGTGATTTTGCACAAATTCTCGGTTGTGAAAGCGACGGTAAATCCTTCGAA
>CAZXSQ010000055.1:0-16791 GCA_964643335.1 uncultured bacterium | reverse complement strand
CACCGCCAAAGCAGAAGGCCGGTGGCTTATCCTGGCGGGGCACGAAATCGGGGAAAGCGGTTTTCAGACAATGCGCATTTCAAGTTTGGAGAAATTGTGCCAATACACAAAAGATGAAGGGAATGGCATTTGGATTGATACGGTTGCTTCAGTAGCGGATTATATTCAAACTGTAAGAACTAACGAGGAAACTCAATAGGAAAGGTGTTTTTACTAATAGTATTATGAATACGATGCACAAAACTGCTGTATGGAATGTTCTGACTATCCTATCGATAATCTTTTTTCTCCCCAGTTGTCAAACCATTGATCATAAACAAACAGATGACCGAATAACTGAAGTTCAGGAGGAAGAACTGCCTGAAGGTAAAGTTCGTGTAGCCACATGCCAATTCCCCGTCTCCGGCGATATTTCCGCTAATGCCGAATGGATTCGAAAACAAATGCGCCAATCGGCGGAACAGAATGCGGATATCGTTCATTTCTCCGAAGTGGCGCTTTCAGGCTACGCAGGTGTCGATCGGGATTCGATGGAGGGATTTGATTGGGAACAACAGCGGCAGGAACTTGAATCGATTTTGGCGCTTGCGGATGAGTTGGATTTGTGGGTTGTATTGGGAAGCGCCCATCGGTTAACCGGCGATCACAAACCGCATAATTCACTTTATGTGATCGATTCCAATGGAGAAATCATAGACCGGTATGATAAGCGGTTTTGCACCGGAGGCGATCTTAAACATTACTCGCCGGGAGATCATTTCGTCACGTTTGATGTGAACGGTGTTCGTTGCGGGCTTTTGATTTGTTACGACATTCGTTTTCCTGAACTATTTCGCCAGTATCATTTGCTCGATGTGCGGATGATGTTTCATTCTTTTCACAATGCCCGCCAGAAAGAAGGTGCCATTCACCCAAAAATTATGCCACCCACAGCACAAACACGGGCAGCAACAAATAATATGTTTATTTCAATGAACAACTCTTGCGCACCTCACAGTTGGCAAAGCCGGTTGATCACTCCGGATGGGCTTATTGCGGACGAACTCGAACTGGACAAGCCAGGGGTAATGGTCAACCTCGTGGATGCTACAAAAAAATACTACGATGCCAGCGGTAAATATCGCAGGGATAGTATTAATGGTATATGGCATAGTGGTGAGATTGTGGAGGATCCGCGATCCAGTGACCGGCAGAGTTATTGACTTAAATTATCCTGATTTTTATAGCATTCTTTCGGATATAGTAGAAGAGACTGCCAAAGCCGTCCGAATGAGTACCCTTGACGGCGCGGAGTTAAGGCCCCTTTAACATGAACAGCAAAGCGAAAAAACATTATTTTGCAGAATTCTGCATGAAGCACGTCCTATGCTGGAAATTTTTGGGCAAAACCGCTATAATTTTGATTATGAACAGAACCAGAAAAATATGCATAGAGCATAAAACTGCCACACGGCAAAAGCTGCTTGAGGGCATACACCTTCAGGAGATCGAGGGTAATCCTCTGTCTGCGGAAGAAATTGCAATGTTTGAGATGTTCGAGCAGCAAGGCATGTCTGATGAAGAATGCCGGAAATATATTCTTAGCCGCCTCAACGTTCCGGCTCTCCATGCAGATGAATGATCGATACCGGCTATTGTTATCCTCCTGACTATCTCGTTCTGAAGAATAAATTGGGAATCTGCACTGCCTCTGAATTAGAGGAAGCAGAGCGGCTTTTGGTGCTGCAACGGATTGGCGAGCCTATCCCAACAGGTGATTTTGATCTGGATCATCTGAAAGCTATTCACCACCATTTATTGCAGGATATTTATGAATGGGCGGGACAAATCCGTACGGTGGAAATTTCCAAAGGCTCGCAGCAATTCCAGTTCCGCAAATACATTGAAACTGGCATGGCAGATATACATCGGCGGATTATCAAAGCGGGATATTTTCAGGGACTATCACCTACAGAATTTGCCTGGAGCACAGGCAGAATCATTGGCGACCTGAACTATGTTCATCCTTTCCGCGAAGGAAATGGACGCTCACAGCTATTTTATCTCCAGCAACTGGCAAAGCAGGCAGGGCATAATCTGGATTTGACGTGCCTGGAACGGGAACAATGGATTCAAGCCTCCCGTGAAGCCCACCAAGGCAACTATGACCTCATAGGCCAGTGCATAAAAAAAGCCATAAGCCAAAAACGTTAAAGAACTTTTCAAGCGGGCGAAGTAGGGCAGGGAGCAAAGGCTTCTTTTGGGGGGTAACTGAATGTGATCGGTTGCTGTTGAGTAAAAAGCACGTGGCCCGCCATGGATGGTCGCTGTTTAGATATAATAGACGTTGCATGTGTGTGCTTTTGGCTATTCAAACAAACTGCTAATGTTTACTTCCGCGTTCCCATAGAGCCTTAATGTGATTAGCCAGCGGATCATTAGGATTCAATTTTAGGGCGGTTTCGAGGTGTTGGAAGGCTTGTTTGGCGTTGTTTAATTCGAGGTAGCATTGGCTCATGAGCGAATGAATGGGGGCTTTTTCTTCACGGACTTGCAGGCATTTTTCTAGATAGGTAATCGCTTTTTCGAACTCGCCGCTGGACATATAAATCTGGGCCAGATAGAACGGGGCTTCTTCATTCTCTGAATCCAACTCCAACACACGTTGAAATTCATCAGCCGCTAAATTACCCCGGCCGATTTCTAGATAAATCAATCCCATAGCGAAATGTGTTTTCGCCGTGTCGGGATGGTGGCGCAGATAACTGCGGTAATAATTGCGCTTATTGCGGCCGATTTGGTTGATCGTATCCAGGCTTTGCTTGGCCAATGCCGCTTTCTCTTTTTCTTTCATCATCGAATAAATTCTGACGAGTTGAAAGATGGCGTGTTGATAGAACGGTTCTTCATCGATTATTTTTTCGAATAGCTGACGCGCTTTCTCATACTTTCTCTCTTTCATCAGAATTTTTCCATATTCATAGCGTGCGCGCAGATTGTCTGGATGATCCTTTATGATTGATTCATACAGCGGTTTGGCGTCATCGTTGCGCTGCTGGACAATGACGGCTTTTAATATGCGCGCATGTTCATGATTCGGCAGTTGGTCTGTAATCCTTTCGGCCTCTTTGACTTCACCACGTGTATATAAAATGACCGCTTTGCGATAGAGTGCATCCTTGTTGTTGGGATCAAGTACGAGGATTTTCTCAAGGTGTTCCATGGCGGGGGGGAATCGCTGCAAGCGGTAATATACCTTCGCCGCTTCATCATGATACTTGATCGAATCCGGTTTGAGCGAAATCGCTTTTTCTAGTTCTTCGATTGACCTGTCCGGATCGGTTTTTTGATAGCCGAATATTTTTCCAAGCAAATAGTGGGTCTGGCTGCATTTGGGATGTAATTCGATAAGGCGTTCCAAAACTGCAATGGCTTGGGGATAATATTGTGTATCATGGTAAAGGTCAGCCAGTGTAAGCAGCGTTTCCTGATTATCTGGATTGTGTTGTAATTCTTCGAAAAGGATTTGTTCTTGTTGAGAGGCGGCAGCGTCTTGAATTACCGGTTCTTTAGGAAAATCAAAATCACCGATCCAGTCACCGGCTGCGAAAGCCACCCTGGTTAAAACGATACTGTATAATAGAAAAATTGTTGGGCTTCTCATTGTGAAGAGTCCTTTGATTCTTCCTTTATGGTTAAACGTTGATTGGCTTTAATATTTTCCAACTTGGTAACTATTCCCGAAGGCCACTGAATTTCGATTAGGTCTGCTTTTTCTTGCTTCTCAAGTCCGAAGTGGAGAACCATGCTGTCTTGAGAAAGAAAGCTGGAACCACTGGTTACGGCTTTCATACCGCGAATATGTCTTGCTCTTAATTTGGCGATAGCCCCGATTGCTGAGCGGTTGGATTGAGTGCCTTCCAATTTAAGTTGGAGCCAATTGTTTTTGTTGCCGCCATCATTGCGGAGTAAGGTGGGAGTACCGCCTAAGTTGTTGATGACCAAATCCAGGTCGCCATCGTTATCAATATCACCGCAAACACAGCCCCGGCTGATGCGTTGTGTATAAAAATCGCTCCCAAGTCCTTTTTCAACTTGTACAAAAGTGAGTTTTCCCTTGTTTTCAAAAAGGAGAGGGTATTGTGCAAATGTCGTATCCACTTCAGGATGATCCGCTTCCGGATAGACATGACCGTTGCAAAAGAACATGTCTTCATCTCCATCGTTGTCCACATCGATCCATTCCGTTCCCCATCCCAAAGAGGAGAAGGTTTTATGTCCTAAACCGGAAGGATAGGTGTAGTCTTCAAAAAAGCCGTCACCATTTCCGATCCACAGCGTGAACGGTTCTTCTGAAAAATTGGTACCTAATAAATCCCATTGGTAATCACCATTGGGATCCCCCCAGGACACCCCCATGGAAGCCATTTCTGTTCCATCTTCACTATAAGCCACACCGGCCATGAGGCCGTTTTCCTCAAATGTTCCATTGCCATTGTTTATGAAGAGGTAACTAGGCATGGAATCGTTAGCGACGTAAAAATCCGGGTAGCGGTCGTTATTCACATCAGCCCAAACGCAGGTGAAACTGTAGGCCGGTAAGGCAGCGCCAATGCTGGATGAATCGGTGACATTCTCGAATGTACCGTCGCCCCGGTTATGAAATAGGGAGAGACCTTGCGGCGTATAGGCTCTGGGACCGGGGTAAACCTGGAAACCGCGCCATTCCGCTGTGCGCTCTTCCGGTGGAACATTATCAAGTGAATCGAGGTCAAGGTAATCGGCAACAACCAGGTCAACATCCCCATCGAGATCATAGTCTGCGAAGGCCGCACCGGTGCTGTATAGCAGAGATTGGCATCCCGCCTCATGGATCACATCGGTGAAATGCCCCTGTCCATCATTGCGAAAAAGCCGGTTGGGACCGTAATTGGTGACATAGAGGTCAATATCACCATCGTTGTCATAATCTGCTGCCGCGCATCCCATTCCCCATTCGGTGTCGCCAACGCCCGCTTCTTCCGTGACATCGGTAAAAGTGCCATCGCCGTTGTTTTTGAACAGATGGTCTTTTGGAGGCGGCCCTTCCATTTTTTCAAATGTTCTGCCGTTCACCAAATAGATATCCAGCCAGCCGTCATTGTTGTAATCGAGAAGCGCCAGCCCACCCCCTTTGGCTTCAACAATCAGTTTCTTGTGCCTCGGATGCCCGGACACCTGCTGAAAGTGGACATTCGCCTGCTCAGTAATGTCCACAAACTGAACCGTACCATCACTCAAATCGCCCCAGCAAAAAGGAGCCATCATCAAAATCAATATAAAAAAGATAATGTTTTTCAGAGCCATATTATTTATGTTTCGTTCAAAATTCGTTTGATATTCCACACCAATAATCATACTAAATCATTTTTGATGAAAGGTGAATATGTTTTGAGCGGGAAAGATTTAAACATTCACGTGAGGAGTGGCAAGGGCAAGACCGCTAGCGGTCAGCCCTTGTCCATTAGGAGCACAAGCCTATTATTCAATCAGGCTATCCAGGAAAGAAGATCGCGCCATTGGAGTAGAAGCATGATACCGAAAGTGATGGAAGCAAAATACGAATACGAATTTACCATTCATATCCGCTTTTCAGACGGGACAGAAGGAAATGTAGACCTAAGTCAGGAGGCTGATATAGCACCGGAGTTTTTATATGAAAAAGTGAAGATTCCAACCAGGCAATTATTATGAAGATAAAAATATATTTAAAGAGAAGGAAAAGAACGGTTGAGGGGGGAGTCGCTTTGCTCAAGCCTACTGGATCTACAAATTCCCACAAAAGCAGGGGCGGTTTGCGAACCGCCCCTGCCGTTGGTTGAACTTAAGTAAAAGCGGACAAGAAGTCAGCTTCCCGTTCTTTTGATCAATAAACCGGCCATTCGCGGATGGCGACGCCGCCGAGGGGGTTGTTGTCCGTGAAGCGCATTTCGCGGAAAAATTCCACTTGCGATTCATTGGCCTGGTGCCAGCGCATCAGGTGGAATGTGGCATCATCCCAATCGATCCAGTTGATGTTGAATCCAATCGGTTCGTCCGGTTGGAAGGAGGGGAAAACTCCCCATGGGAATTTGATTTCCTGTACGTAGCCTTCATGTTGTTCAGGAGGATTGTCATCCAGCTGAACTGCACGTTCAATCTGCTCGATGATTTCTGCCTCAGCGTCATCATCCGTGTTCAACGCAGAACGGAAGATGGCGAATTCCAGTGGCAGCCCATTATCCATTATCGGTTCCTGGTCGAATTCCTCTCTGATGATCTCCGCATCAATGTTGAAAGCGGTTTGCAAATCATTTTCGGAATCTTGGACATCATTTATGTTCGGCGGCTCGCGGTTGTTGTCGTTGTCAAACCATATTTCGATTCCATCGTTGGTAAAGGCTGGACGGTTTCCCAAGTCCCGATCGGCGCTTTCTCCGTGGAACCATCCAATTTGGCTATCGGTAGCGATGTTCAGCAGGTAAAATCCGGTGTCATCCCATCCAATATATGTCTGAGCATCAAAGTCGTTTTCCACGGCCTGAAAATTCCCTTCGGCATTGACCAGTACTTTGTTGGGATCAAATTCAAAGTGGTCACCTGTTTGAAGGGGGGCTCCTTCGATAGCGTTTGTGGTCGCATCGCTTGAAAACTGCTCAGCCGGGTCGATATCCGGCAATACAGCCGGATCGCCATAAGCATCGAGCGGCCAGTCCGAGGGATCGCCGTCGATGGTAATCACAATGCTTGAATCAAACTTGCGGCAATTGATGAATTGGTCTTGTGCGAAAATTGAATCCGCCCCCATAAGCAGCAAAACCATGAGAGCGACAAAAAATAACCCGGGTGCCTGATTTTTCATGATGATTAATTTCTCCCTGCACATGATGTATAAAGCGAACATTAGAGGCAATTATATGGAAATAAAAAATGAGTGTCAACACTTATTTTATAAAAATGAATTATTTTATGAGATGCTTAGATTCTAACGCGCAAATTGTGAGAGAAAATCTCTTGCGTAACGCCGCCGCACTGTGGGCATGGTCAGAAAGGCCGGCAAGATGCCGGCGTTACGAATTTCAAATATATTTGGATAGGTTTATTTATTCCAATATGCTCGCACCGTAGGGGAAAAGCGGCGGGATTTGAATCGAAGTGCCGGGAAAGGTGGTTTCTTTGGTAAATGGTTCCTGTGAAAGATTAACGATGATGGATTTTTTTAAATCCATTTCAGCGATTTGAGCCAGAATAAGACCCTCTTGGACGGGTATCAGCGTCACAGAGGATTGCGGCCCCCCCAGTGTATACCAGCAGAATTCAGTTTCAAACTCAAAATAAATTCTTAGTGTTTCCAGTATAACCTGGGCGGATGGTGTGATATTGGGAAGCAAGATTTGGGCATTGGAATCACGGAAGGTGATTATTTTTTGCCGGGGTTGATCGATTTCGGCGCATGACGGAAGGTGATGAGCCAGTTCAACCCGGCCTCCGCCGGATTTGCTTCGGAAAATGACTGTTGTCGTATCGTTTGAAAAAATGTAAGCCGTAATGAGTTCACCTTGGGAATAAGACAATACCTGTATTCCATCATCTAATGAGGTCAGGTTATAAGCAGGTTTTTGCTCCCAAGAAACATCCATCAGGCTTGAGTCATAACCGAATCCAACCACTTTGGATTGAATGGCCTTCGAGGGGAAAATAATGGGCTTCTGGCCTTTATATGACCAGGTTTGTAGACCTTTCAGAGGTTTCCGGCCTCTTAACGTGACAGCGGTTTGATAATTTCTTCCAATCAAAAAATAGAGGGCATGATCGCTTTTATAGAGTTGTTCATAAGGTTCATAGGGAATATCTTTTAAGTCGTCTGGACGTTTATGATATTCGGCGCCCCGTAAAAAATACCCTCCACCATGATCTAAAGAGAATCCACCCGGTGAGTCGATAAACGCCTCCAGATAGCGGGTGGCTATCTGAGCAAATTCAGGATTTTGATCCGCATAAAATGTGAGAGCGCCTAGAATCCTGGCCACGCGTGAGCCTTCTGTTAACCATTGCCGCGTGGACATCCCTTCTAAAGGAACCGCATGGAAGGTGAAAAGACGCGTATACCATTTAAGGCTGCGGGTAAGCAGATCATCCAGTTCCTCATTGCCTGTCATCAACCGGTAAAGGAATAGATATTGCAGGGAGATGGTGGAATAGCCTAAATCCGGTCCCGGCCCTTCACGAATCTCACCGCTGCCGGCGAAAATTCTCTTGACCCAGTGAAATACACGCTGGGCTTCCCGGTAATATTTTTCCTCCCCTGTGAAGCGGTAGCAGAGACTCATGACGCCGCACCAAACCATCCCGCGGTTGGTCATTGAACTTTGCTCGTTTTTCAATAGAAATTCCATGCCTTTATCGAGGATGGATTTAAATTTTCCCCGTTCTTCGGGTGATAAATCCGATTGGATAATATCATAAGCGCAAATAAGAGGCTCCAACCGCCATGCCATTTCGTGAGTTCCCCATACACTGCAGTAATGGATGGGGGTGAATACAAATTCACCGGTTTCCGCCTGATTTGCACCGAATGTATTAAAAATGGCTTTAATATGGTTCAAAATTTGGGGGTCTTTATAATAGTCTGATTTTTTAAATGAATAAGCGTATGCCATGCCGCCTGCCAGCGAGGCGGTAAGTCTCGATTGCCGGTAAGAGATCAAATAATTCGGATTGTTTGCCAGACTTCTCCTTTTATCATACGCCAGGGGATTCAATTCTATTGTTTCTGCAGTGGTTTCTTGAGGATTACCAATTTCAAGCAGTCCTTTTTGAGGATTGAATTGTTTGAGCGCTTCTTTGATATCTCTATCCAGAAAAGCGATATAGAGCTCGGCCATTCTGGAGTCTTTGGGATTTATGAGAATTGGTGATGACTGCTCAGCGGCATCGAGATGCCATAGAAATACAACCAAAAATGAAAAGAGCAAGATGGAACGAGTAAAGATCGATCGATAGTACATGATTTTCTAATTTCAAAGATGAAATGTTTTATTTTTGAGCCGATACTATTGTTTCTGTGCCAAATAACTTTTAAGTTCGTCCAAGGTGTCACTCCAGGGAATATTCTCCTGCGTTCCTTTGGAGAGATTCTTTATGACCAAGGTATTATTATTCACTTCGTCATCGCCAATAACCGCAACAAAACGTGAGTTCATTTTATCGGCCAGCTGCATTTGTTTACGCAGGCTTTTTCCGGTGTAATCGCGGTCGCAGCGGAAACCTGCCTGGCGGATTTTGTCCAGTAAGGGCGCCGTTTTTTTCTCGGCTTTTTCACCCATAATGACAACAAATAAGTCCAGTGGAACGCGGCCGGGCAGTTCTTTTTTCGTTTCTTTCAAGATCAAGATCAGCCGTTCCATACCGGCTCCGAATCCAATCCCCGGCGTAGGTTGACCACCCAAATACTCGGTTAATGCATCGTACCGGCCGCCGCCGACGAGGACACCCTGTGAACCTAAAGGTGCATAGATCATTTCGAATGCGGTCTTGGTGTAATAATCCAAGCCCCGCACCAGCCGTGAATTGATTTGGTATGGGATGGAAAAGCGTTTTAATCCTTCGCATAACTCATCAAAGTGCTGCTTGCATTCATCGGAGAGGTAATCAAGCAAAATCGGCGCATCGGCAAGTATTTTTTGGCAATGATCATTTTTGCAGTCGAACATCCGAAGCGGATTGATTTCAAACCGCGTTTTACAGTCGGGGCACATTTCTTCCAGATAGGATTTCATATAGCCGACAAAATGTTCGCGATGTCTCTGGCGGCATTCGGCGCTGCCGACGCTGTTGATGTGCAAGTCTAGTTCAGTTAATCCCAAACTTGAATAGAACCGGTGCAACATCACCAGAATTTCCAAGTCGATATCCGGGCCTGGAGCACCAAAGACTTCACAGCCATATTGGACGTGCTGCCTGAATCGTCCCCTTTGCTTTCTCTCATACCGAAACATGGGAGCCAGGTACCAGAGTTTTGCCACTCCAGGCATTTTTTGAGCCAAGTTGTTCTCCAAATAAGCGCGGACCACTGAAGCGGTGCCTTCAGGCCGCAATGTCAGGCTTCGGTCTCCACGATCGGTGAAGGTGTACATCTCTTTCGAGACAATGTCACTGGCTTCACCCACGCCTCGCTGGAATAACTCCGTGTATTCAAAAATAGGGGTACGAATTTCTTGATAGTTATAGCAATGGAACAAATGCCGAATCCGGTCTTCGATATTCGACCAGATGACAGACTCATCCGGCAGTAAATCATATGTCCCAATCGGTCTTTGGATTTTCATGTAATTTGTACCATTTCAATAAAATCTTTTTATCTCGATACCGGACAATTTACTACAAGGACAAAGGAATGCCCTTACCTTATGTAGGGGATAGACCAAGTTAAGAATTCTTGCGCCCTTTCAGGGCTTGTGTTTGTAACGTAATCTATATTCCAGGGGCGTTTTGCCCGCTGGCTATCTGGCTATCATCTTGTGTCCTTTCAGGGCTATTTCTTTTAATCGATCATAATTTTGGATTTATACAATTTGTTCCCAGGGATAGCTCTAGGGACTAACCAATTAATTTGATTGTTGGTTTTATAATATAACACCTTTTTGTGTGAAATTAATTCCTGTAAGATGCAGCAGCAAAAAGAGAGCGCGGACATCTTGTCCGCATCGTCTGTACTATATTATGGAGTGCGGACATCCTTGTCCTGATCGCTTAATACCGTATATTTTCATGATGTGAATAAAAAACGTTTGTTTGGAGATCATTTCTGATTTGTTACAGGATACCGATATGGTTGAATTCTGGAAGCGTATTTTTACTGGGCATAAGATTCAAAACACCTCCCCAACCCAAAAAGAGGTTAATGAAGTTGTCTTGAAGGAGACTGATGGAGAATTGGAAACAGATAGTCAAAGCATACTTTTTTGGATTGATACAGATTCCCCCGATTTGATTGGGCGCTTGATTCGTTTTCTGGGGCTTGCTGAGGCATTTCAGAGACTAAATTCGGCGTCTGTATCTATTGCATGTCCGAATAGAGGGAAATTTCTTGAAGAGATACACGAACGTGAAATGAATTGGATCGATTCAGTTTCAGATGATTCTTTATCCATACTCAAGACAATTGTGGAAGAGAAAAGACCGGACATAGTCATCGCCGATTGTATCAATTTGCTTACAGCGGATTTTATCAGAAATTTTTGCCAGCAGAGCACTGTAATTCTTTACTCAGATCATTTTGAAGAAACTTTATTTGAAGTGGATGTGGTTTTGTTGCCGGGATTTATCGACACACCGGATTTTGATGAAATATCCTGCCCACCCAGCGCATTAGGTAAATGTATACACGGCGAAGATTGTGTGCCTTTGCCGGATAGTTACACGAAAGCCGCAAATAATGCATCGGCAGAAACAAAAAACAAAGTATTATTTGCTATATCCGATAATGCCGCTTTGGAAGAGATACAAACTGTTTTGAAAGAGATAGATGATTTAACCGGCGTATGTTTGTTCCATTCGAATGTATCTCCTTCCGTGTTGGAGCAGATAAAAGAACAATGGCCTGATTTGGAATTACAATCCGGTGATGATTCCATCGAATCACGTTTAAAAGCATTGAGTGAGGCGTCTATTGTTTTGGCTTTTCCCGCTTTGCATTTATATGAATGTTTGGCTTTGGGAAAGACGGTTTTTCTCCTCCCGCGAACCGAGGGGGAACAAAAATTCTGCCGTCACTTTGAAAACCATGGTGCAGTTCTGGTATGTTCTTTAAAGCAGATTGATCAAATCAAAGAAGAGATTAATGAACTTCAGCAAAATGAATCCCTTATCGATAAGATAAACACCGAGGCCCGTAAACTGGTCCCTCCAGATGGAGCCGAGAGGATAATAGGTAAATTAAACCATCTTGTTAAAGAACATCTGTAATCCGGCTGTTTCCTGCGGGATTCTCATAACTACCGGCAGGATGCCGGAGTTAGGTTATTCAAATATCCAAAGCCGTCCGAGAAGTTTTTCATCGCTATCCATAATAGGAGTTGTGCGGCAGGTTTTTTGCTCTTTTTGGGGGCCGATATTCTGAAGGTTGAAAATGACTGAGGATTTGGGGGTATCGTCGAGAGAAGTACTTATTTTATTCCATTCTTCTTGAGAAGCGGTGTAGTATTGTCCTAATAAAGTATACCATTTTGATTTAGGCATATTATCAATATTTTTATATTCAAGGTTGAATAAAGAACAAAATTTGCCGTTGGCGGTAGTAACCACTCCGGAACGGTCTGTAATGACGATCCCTTCCGACATTTGCTGCATGAGTGCAGAAAAACGGCGGTTTTGAGCTTCCAATTCAGTCGTGCGGTCTCCCAATGACAGCAGTGCCTCCTGCAGTTCTGTTGTTCTTTCCTGAAGTTCGGAATTCGACTCCTCCAGTTGTCTTTTTAAATCCAGCAGTTCTTTGTTTGTTGCTTCAAGTTCCTGATTTTTTTCCTCGAACAAAGACAAGGTTTGAACCAGATTCAAGTTTTGAATCCGCAATTCTTCAGATAAACTCGGTTTTTTGCGGGATGAAAACTTTTGTTGTAGAAAACTGACCAGATTTTGGGCAAGCCCTTTCTTGGTTTGAGCTTTTTTCTTGATTAAACGGGTAGTGGTGCCTTTGCCGGGTTCGGACTCGATTTCAAAATCGTCCATCAACCGTTTCATGGCAGCAATCCCTCTTAATGCAGTTGAAGAGGTGGAACCGGGTTTTAAAATTTCATCGATCTGTTCATCGGTTAATCCGGGACCTTTATCCTGTCCTTCCACTTGCAGTGAGAGGGAGTCGCCATCGGTCAAGATTGAATAGGTAATGGTTCCGCCCCCCCCATGTTCAAGAATATTTTTACCCAGTTCAAACACGGAGGTTGCTATTTGGAGTTGTTGAGTAACTCCAAAGCCAAGTTCCTCGCATATAACTCGTGCACGATCCCGAGCGGCGATAATATCACGTTCCTCTTGAATTTCTTGGGAATAAATTTCCATATTATCTAATATGAAGGCGTGAGATGTAATATAATCAAGTCGCCGGTTCTATCGCCTGATTGGCCGGGGAATTGCCTTCCGTTGCCGGTAGAGACAGTTCCGGTGTCACCTCGCGAATATATGAACCATACCGATCGGCTTCACTGCCGGGAGGAGACTCTGTTTCTCCCTCTTCCGTCAACGATTCTTCTCCAACGGTAACATATCTGGGTCCGCCTTCCCCCTCTTCCTCGATTTTTTCTCCTATATAAAATATAGCCTGTCCAAAAGGAACACCGTCGGAATAAACCGTGGCTCTCCATTCTCCCTCGCCTCCCAATTTAAGCAAGCGAGTCATATCATAAAAAAATCCAAGAACTTCCTCTTTGGGATACCTTTTGGTGTCAGTGATAACCACCGCACCTAAAGGATTAGTCAATTCATAAGTGACAATAGTATGTTTTTCTTCAGGAGCCATACGGGCAACGACAACGACTTTTTCATCTTTATCGGGCAGAAATTCATCTGTCACGCCCACCCACCTTTTGTTCTCGGTCAGTCCTTTACATGTAAAAACATCTCGACTTAAAATTTTCGCCGGTTCCATGGCAATTTGCTGGGAACTGGAGCATCCCACAATAAGTGGAATACCCACGATCAGGGAAAGAAGTTGTTTTGACAGCATAAGCAGTCCTTTCTTTAGAAACGACTTGTATTCTATCCAAACGGCCTGTTATTGGTCAAGCGATCTCTTGCTTTATTTAAGGCATGATAATTGCTTGACAATACAATCGAAGTATTATATTCAGCCGCTTATATATTGAAAAACGGTTGATTCATGAAACCGGTTATCATTGATAAATGTTAAGTATACTTGTTTTAAAGGAAGGTGTGATGGACGTATAATGAAAAAATAACACAGGTCTATTTTCAGTTTACCCATTTTGGTGATACAATAAAGACGGAAAAAACTGCTTGACAAGGAATTTTTTAACCATCTATAATATGTCTGATATACTGGAGTTGTGATCTCTACCTTAAGGAGTGTTATAAAATGGGTGACGCAGCTGAACAAGCGAAAGGCGAAGTCCCTGAGGAGCAGAAGCCAAAAAGTAAAATGCCGTTTATTATAATCGGCTTTGTTGTACTTCTCGGCGCTGTTGTTTTTTTCTGGATGAATATGCTTAAGGGATCGGATGCAGACAATCCTTTACCTCAAAAATTCGAAGAAGTGGGTTATATGTATAGTTTTGAGGAACCGTTTACTGTCAATCTGGCTCCTCCTGACAGCGAAAACATCTTAACCTGTTCTATCACAATTGAAATCAAACAGCGAAAAGAATTTAGCGAACGGGAAGCTCTGGAAGAGATTGGAATAGAAACGGAGAGTAAAAAAACAAAAAAATCCATGATTCTTGATATCATTAATGAAATCCTGAAAACCAAGACCAGGAATGATATAAAAAGTACTGAAGGCCGGGAAAAAATTAGAGTTGAAATTCAGCAAGAATTGAATAATTTTGTATTGCAAAAAGCTGATATCAAAGGTGTATATATCACTCAATGGGTGGTTTCCTGACTTATAAAAACAGATGTAATTGAAAATAAACTCTGGTTTGAACTACAAAAGCGGAACTGTTTAAAATGGCGGATATTCTTTCTCAATCTGAAATTGATGCTTTGCTTTCGGCTTTTGCCACCGGCGAAGGTCCTTCCGAAGCAGAAATCGAGGAGGAAGGCAAGGCGCGGGAAGTTAAAGTTTATGATTTTAACCATCCCGACCGTTTCTCCAAAGATCAAATTCGGACTATGCATAATTTGCATGATCATTTTGCGCGGGTATTTTCTATCTCACTGTCCGCTTTTCTCAGAACCATCATCGAAGTAAAACTGGTTTCAGTTGACCAGATATCCTACGAAGAATTTATCCGTTCAATACCCAACCCCACCTATATCTGCATCATCAATATGGACCCGCTCGAAGGCAAAGCTTTGATGGAACTATCCCCCACGCTTTCATTTCCTGTGGTGGATCGTTTGATGGGCGGCCGGGGAAATGTTTTTAAAAAGAATCGTGAACTAACCGAAATCGAACAGACGATTATTGAAAAAGTTCTTTACAGAGCTTTTGATATGCTGCATGAAGCATGGGCTTCCGTGATTCCACTGAATTTATCCCTTGAGCAGTCGGAAACCAATCCTCAGCTTTTAATGCAGCTGTATTATCCTTCCGAAATGGTCATTCTGATGACTTTTGAAGTGACCATGCAGGAAATATCCGGAACGCTCTCGTTTTGTATTCCTTATCCGACATTGGAACCCATTGCGAATGAGTTATCCAGTACCTCCTGGTATGCGGCTGAAAAGAAGGAACTCTCCGAAGAGGACGCCGAACTGCTATTAGACCGGTTGAGACGGGTGGATCTCCCCATTGTGGGCTATGTTGGTTCCACAATGATATCGCTAAAAGAGCTGCTGGATCTCCAGGAAGGGGATGTACTTCAACTAAATTCCAGGAAAAATGACGAATTTGTTGTGCAAATAGGGAATGAATATCGTTACTTTGCTAAACCCGGTATAAGCCGTGGGCATAATTCGGTAAAAATTACCAGAATCATTACCGGACCCGATGACGTTTAAAATGGAAGACAAGGTACGATCATGTGTGCTGAAGCCTTAAGTCAGGAAGAAATTGATGCCCTGCTAAAAGGGGAAACTCCTCCCGAAACGTCCCAAATTAGCGCGGAGGAAGAGGATACGCTTAAAAAATATAGCGCTCTGGTAAAAGACGCTGGTTCGGATGTGCTCACCACTTTGATGGGTGAAGATGTTACTGTCAATGTAACCGGTTTCAAAGAGACTGATCCCATTTCCATTACTGCTGAAGTCCGTGGTGATTATGTCGTTACTGAATTGAACTTAAAAGGAATGGTCAAAGGGAAGAGCGTTGTCATTATGGCCATCGACAACGCACTGAAATTGGCTGCCCAGATGACAGGCGGCGGGGCTGAAAGTGAATTTGGTGATCTGGAAGAAAGCGCTTTTAGTGAAGCCATTCAAAATGTATTCAGCTCGACAAACACACAATTATCACAGCAAATAGGCGGTGAAATCACGATCGATTCACCAGAGGTGACTACACGTCCGTCTGATATCGGTGAATTGATGCCCGAATCACCCGAACGTTTGTTACAAATCGAATACAAAGTTTCTTCCGGGACGGTGTCGGGTCCTCTTTATCAAATCATTCCCAGGAATTTGCTCCATTCGATCAGTTCCGCATCGTCAACTGGAGTCCAAACCGAAGAAGGTGAAGAAGAAGCCCCCAAAGAATATAGTTCATCTGCGAAAACCCCCCAGGTTTTATCTGCACCGGCTCAATTCGCTCCTTCTCATGCGGCGGAAATGGATTACACCGCCCCAGTGCCCTCCGTGGATACTTCCAATCTTGAATTGATTCTGGATATTCCTCTTCAAGTCAAAGTCGAGTTGGGAAGAGCACGGCGGAAAATTAAAGAGGTACTGGAAATGGGCTCCGGTTCTGTTGTGGAATTGGACCGCATGGCGGGTGAGCCCGTGGATATCCTGGTCAACGACAAATTATTTGCAAAAGGCGAAGTGGTCATTATTGACGAGAACTTCGGTGTTCGCATCACGGATATTTTAAGTATTCAGGAAAGAATAGAAGCCTTGAAATGAATTGTGATTATGTAATGTGTTGTCTTCTTTTTGAATAGAAAATCTTTTCCCTGAAAA
>CAZXSQ010000054.1:0-19567 GCA_964643335.1 uncultured bacterium | reverse complement strand
GTTTCACGATCATCCTCCCATTTGATTTAATCTGCCAATAATTTTTACCAGCGATAATAAATCATATCGTGGGAATGCCGATATGGAATTTTTCGCTGCCATTCTAACTGTAACGATACAATCTTCTGCGATAATAATCGAGAAGCACGGCAAAAATAATCATAGAACCTATCACGATCTGCTTGATATGATCCGTCACGTTCATTAAATCAAGACCGTTGCGCAGAACACCGATTATTAGCGCACCGAAGCAGGTACCAATAACGGAGCCTTTTCCACCAAACAGGCTGGTTCCGCCAATGATGACTGCAGCGATGGCATTCAGTTCATAGCCTTCGCCCGCATTCGGGTCACCGATAAACAGCCTGGACGTTTGCACGATCGAGGCAATAGAAACGCAAATTCCTGCAAATACAAATACACCGAAACGAATCAATCCCACCGGCACTCCGCTGAGATAACTGGCCTGTGCGTTTCCTCCAACGGCCAGAACGTAACGCCCAAAACGGGTTTTAGCCAAAAGCACCGCTCCGACAACAACGACAAAAAGAGCAATCACCAATGAATATGTCACTCTGAAACCTAAAAACTCAAACCATACTCCCGAACCGATAACCATGAATTGGATCGGCATTCCAGTAATTGGAGCAGCATTGGTTAGATAGCGGGCCAATCCGCGATAAATCATCATAAATCCAAGGGTGACAATAAAACTGGGAATGCCAAAACGAAACACGATGAAACCGGATATGCTCCCGGCCAACGCTCCGGAAACGAGTATGATAAGCAAACATGCACTTCCAAGGATCAGCCACCAGAGTAAATACCCGGGGAATAATTCAGGGAAAGGCATCATTCCGATTCCAAGCATATGCATTGGAAAATTCAAAATCGACTGCAGATCAACCATTAATTTCAGAGAATACGCGGTTACCATACCGCAAAAAGCAAGGAGGGAGCCAACGGATAGATCAATCTCAGCGGCACATATAACAAAGGTCATCCCGGTTGCAATAATGATGTTGACTGAGGATTGTATGAGTATATTAGAAAAATTATTTCTCGTAAAAAAAATGTCAGACTGCCATGCGAAGAACAGGCAGAGTAACAAAAAGATCAATCCGATTCCGAATGTGTCAATTAAGCGATAGAACGTTTTCATCTTTGATTATCTTGTTATAAAGGGTTCCAATAAAGTATTTTAATCAAAAGAACGTTATCAAACTCTGAACGCAGGATCAATCCCATGCATAAGTTTTTTATTGAAATAAAGTCAAGCCAGTTTCCATGTAAGAAGACATCGAGCTTAACAATGTGATCATCAATCCAATCTTGATCTCTCCACACAGTTTGTTTGTTCTTATTCCGTGGGTCATCTACAAAACGGTTTGAGAAGAAGCACTTGTATAATTCTAGATAATCCAGTATGACGTTCATGGCCGTTTAAGCTTGCATCAAGTTTCTATAGACTTCGAGAGTTTGTTCGGCGGTTTTTTGCCAGGAAAATTCCATTGCCCGTTGTTTGGCTTTCTTTTTCCATTCCGAGAGATCCGGTGCGTTCCACCATTGTGTCATGGCGGATTCCCAAGCCGGAGCGTCATCTGGATCCAATAGGAGTCCGGCGCCGTTAACCACTTCGGGCAACGAACCCCGTGTCGATGTAATCACGGGAGCGTCACAACTCATCGCTTCCAGTGGAGGCAATCCAAACCCTTCAAACAAAGAGGGGAACACAAAAAAGCGGCAGCCACAATAATACCTTCGCAATTCTTCCGAATCTTCAAGATAGCCCAGAAATCGTATCCGGTCCCGTAGGTTCAGTTCACGTTCTATTTCGAAAATGTCGTTATAGAACCAGCCTTTTTTCCCAATGATAACCAGATCACCATCGATGTTCCCTTGTTTCACGCAGTTGGCGAAACAGCGTAAAAGAAAGGGGATGTTTTTGCGGGGTTCCAATGTTCCCACAAAAAGTATGTACCCTCGTTCCAAGCCCTTGGACCGGCGGAATCCATTGATCTGGCCCGAGTCTTCGATAGGGGAAAACAAGGGATCGGCGGCCAGGTGTGTAGATGTGATTTTCGATTCGGAGATACCGAAATAGTTAGCAACATCCTTCTTGATAAATTCGGTGTCTGTCAAAATATGCGAGGCCTTGCGGATCAGCCTTGGTCCGATCGTTCCCCATAAAATTCTTGTCATTCGGTCTTTTTGTTTGGGGAACTGCAGATAAGAGAGATCGTGGACCGTAATTACGGTCTTTCCCCGGTAGAATAACGGAATGCCAATCGATCCGCTGTGAAAAACATCTACCGGCTTTTTATGCAAACGAGACCACAACATGGATTGCGCCCAAAGCGTTGTGCTGCGCAATGGTGTGATATCAATTTCAAACCGGTCCGGCAATTTTAGACCGGGAAACTCTTTGTTGGAGAAAATCGTATATCGTTCATTTCCAGGGATCTCGCCCAAGGCCCGCAATAGCCGGGCGGTATAAAATCCTATCCCTGCTTTTTGCGAAGTTATGCAAGAACCATCGATGCCAATATGAAGTCCCATTTGCTAAACACCTCGTCCTTAAGTATAATTATGACTTTACACGTTGCCAAAGGAGGCCGGTAAGGGGCCAGCCTGGCCGTATCGACAGATTTGTTTAATGAATTTAAATAGCTAAACAATTACAAATTTGATACGGACGTGTATACAATGATAATTAATGATTACATACACATTGTCATTCTATGGAATTTATGATAAAAAATAAAAGTATACTAGTTGCTTTCAGTATAATGTAAGTCTAAAGCCATTTTTGGGGAGAAAGGAAGTGAATAAGCATGGCTGCTAAACCGAATTTAGAAACAATCTTGCAGACTTATTCTCTTGATGAGTTACTTGATCTTGCAAGAACAAAAGCTAGACGGATGGAAGAAGAACGGTTAAATGAAGCCAGACGTCATTATGAAGCATTAACGAAAATGATTGAATCTGAGGAGAGTAAAATTGAGCCTGTATCAGAACCTGAGGAGACAAAACCAACAGTCAGCCGTCCACGGGGACGCAAACCCAGCGGCAAAAAGAAATCTCTTGGGGATCATATTATAGAGGTGGTCGGCTCAACTCCGATGAAAATCGATGAAATCCTGGCAGCCATACGTGAGAACGGTTATAAAAGCAAAGCCAAAGATCCTCGCCGAGTTCTCTATCTTGAATTGAAAAAACAAATTCTGAATAATAATCTTCTGAAAGTCGACCGCGGGAGATATGTCAAAAATGAATAAACTGTAAAAACATTTTAGATTAAATTTTTTTGGTTTTTATTCATTAAATTTATGCTATAATGGCTTTAAACATGAAGTTTTAAAGAAATTTATTTTGGAATCACATCATGAAATTCTGTGTTTCCATCAACATCTTCATAAAGCGTTTTTTTCAATACATCCTCGTTTAGTTGAAACCTCCTCTTTTGAGTTAGTTCAATGGTACGCGGCGCGAAAGAAAAAGCCAAACTCACTGGAAAGAAAAAAGCAGCCATACTCATGGTAACGCTTGGTCCCGATATTGCCGCCGATGTGTATCGCTGCCTGGCCGATGAGGAAATCGAACAAATAACGCTCGAAGTGGCTAACCTTGGCACCGTCCCACAAGAATTAACCGCACAAGTCATTGAAGAATTCTATCATACAGCCATGGCCAAGCAGTATATTTCCTCCGGTGGAATTTCTACCGCTCGGGATATTCTGGAAAAAGCGTTGGGACCGGGAAAAGCCATGGAGGTGATTGAACGCCTTCAAGGGATGCTACAAGGCACCCCGTTCGACTTCCTCAAGAAAGTCGATCCCAACCACTTGCTGAACTTCATTCAAAGCGAGCACCCCCAAACCGTGGCACTAATCCTCGCCCACTTAGAATATGATCAATCTGCCGTAATTATGTCCGCTTTATCTCCTGAAATGCAAACAGAAGTGGCTTTGCGTATCGCGCTGATGGAACAAACCACCCCTGAAATTATATCGGAAGTGGAACGTATATTGGAACGTAAGATCGCGACGGTGCTTTCCCAGGAATTTTCAGCGGCCGGAGGTATCGAAGCATTGGCAGAACTACTGAATCGAGTGGATCGCGCTACCGAAAAGTCAATTCTGGAAACACTGGAAGAAGAGAATCAAGAACTAGCTGTAGAAATCAAGAAATTGATGTTCACCTTCGACGATATTATTCTGCTTGATGATCGAGCCGTTCAGCAAGTATTGAAACAAGTGGACATGAAAGAACTGGCGGTGGCATTGAAAGGCGCCAATGAAGAGGTTAAAACGAAAATTTTCAACAATGTGTCCTCCCGTGCAGCGGATAATATCCGTGAGGACATGGAATTTATGGGGCCGGTGCGGGTGAAGCAGGTGGAAGAGGCCCAACAGAAAATCGTGGCGATTATCCGCAAATTGGAAGAAGACGGCGAGATCATTATCAACCGCGGCGGCGAAGACCAGATGTTGTCCTGAGATTGGATTACGTTTTTTCCATACACGATGTTTTTTTTCATGTTTTTCTACCCGATTTCAAACTGACACTCTCCACAAGTTACTCTCCTTTCTATCTTCGATATTCATTTACAACTTTTATCCTGCAGGAAGGTGTGACATCCCCCTTTTTGGCAACGGGTGCTTTGTTATAATTCGTTTACATAGAAATTGACTGCTTACCAAACAAGTAACCGGTTATTCTTACCAGAAAAAGGCAAGAAAGGGTGCAATCCATTAACGATAAAGTTAATCCCGATCTGACAATCGTCATTCCCGTCAAAGATGAACGTGAAACACTTCGGCCGATCTATGATAAAATTTGTGAAACGCTCAATTCGATCGGTGAAAGTTTTGAAATCCTATTTATCGATGACGGCAGTACTGACGGTTCTTTTGAAGTGATGCGAGAATTGCATGAAAAAGATTCACGTGTTCGTGCGCTTCGCTTTCGCTGTAATTATGGGAAATCACCAGCCCTTGCCGCCGGTTTTAAATCAGCACAAGGCCAAATTATTGTCACCATCGATGCAGACCTGCAGGATGATCCTACTGAAATCCCCCGCCTGCTGGAAAAACTTGGAGAAGGTTATGATTTGGTTTCCGGCTGGAAAAAAAACCGGCATGATTCTTTATCGAAACGGTTATTTTCCAAAATATTTAACTATGTTGTCTCAAGAACCAGTGGAATTCCATTGCATGATTTCAACTGCGGATTGAAATGTTACAGGCGGGAAGTGATCGATCAAGTTAGACTATATGGTGAGTTACACCGGTTTGTTCCTGTTATGGCTGGTTGGTACGGCTTCAAAATCGCTGAAATCCCTGTGACTCATCACCCCAGACGAGCCGGCAAGAGCAAATACGGCAGCGAGCGTGTTATTCGGGGATTACTGGATTTCGGAACGGTTATGTTCTTCACCCGATATGTTCAGCGCCCCTCTCATCTTTTTGGCCGAATCGGAGTCACAATAGAATTGTTCGGGGCATTGGCTTTTCTTATCAGTCTCATTCTGATCTGGTTCGGCACACTGGAAGCGGGTGGAATCGCTTTGGCCGTCAGTATCATTCTTGCCTTGATGGGTTTTCAGTCTATTTTTCTTGGTTTAGTAGCAGAAATGTTGACATTTTTGCATCGGCGTGAAGAACCTCCTTATTTTATCAATAAACGATTAGAATAAGTCAATTTCGAGTTTAAGAGGCTTCACAGCTGTATATTTTGGAGGGGGAAAAGATGAACAAACGCCATATTATTCCCGCTGTTTTAGTTGTTCTCGCAATATCGGTTCCTTTCCTCAATAAACCCTATCATATTGATGACACGGTTGTTTTAACTGTTGCACAAAAAATTCTTGAAAAACCATACGATCCTTTTTACGGTGAGATCAATTGGTTCGGTTACAATCAACCGATGTGGGAAAGTACCACCAATCCTCCTTTTCTCAGTTATTATCTCGCCCCTTTCGCAGCAATTTCCGATTATTCTGAAATAGTGCTTCATTTGGGCATGATGCTTTTCTTATTCATGCTGGCCGGCTCAATGATCTATTTAAGCGAACGTTTTACAAAAGGAAGTCTTTTCCCCTTGCTGTTCGTCTTGTTCAGTCCGGCTATTGTTGTTTCCGGTAACGTGATGCGCGATGTTCCTGCGGCAGGCTTGGGGGCAGCAGCTTTGGCTCTTTTTATTTACGGTACTGACCGTGATGATCGCCGGTATTTATTCTGGGGGGCTTTCCTGGCGGGAATAGCGGTGCTGACCAAGTATTCTTCGATAATTTTGTTGCCGGTTATGGCGCTTTACCCTTTTTTCAAAAAGAAATATGGACTCATGCTTTGGGTATGGCCGATTCTGGCTTTGCTGGCAGCATGGTGCATTCATAATCAAATCATGTACGGAGAAATGCATGTCGTTTATTTGACGATTCAACGCCGCGCCGAACACGGCTTTCCCTGGCGTGAAAAGTTTTACAGTGCTTTACTCATTTTAGGGAGTGCCATCTATCTCTTGCCGGTATTACTCCGTGACGGGATTCAACGCAAAGATATGTATGTCGTAGGCGGGGGGGGTCTTGTCGCTGTCGCCTCCTGGTGGGCACCGCAATTTTATTTTGAAGGCGGAGCCAGTGGGGAATATGTTTTTTGGTCGGTCACCGGCGGTGTACTGCTTTACATTGCGTTATATGAAGGGCTGCGCAGAGGGATTTACTACCTTAAAAACCAAAATGATGAAGAGGCCGCGGATTCTTTATTTCTTTTCGCCTGGCTATGCGCCCCCATTCTTTTCAGCATCATTCTCATTTCCTTCCAGGCTGTGCGGCACCAGTTATACACTTTGATTCCACTTACTCTGATTTTATTTCGCTATCTGGAAAGAGAACCAAGGCCCTCTATACGAGTGCAGCGAATTTGGCTGATTGTCTTAATTTGCCTGCAGGGAGTGATGAGCATTCTTGTTAACAGCGCGGATTATGAATACGCAAATACTTACCGGGATTTTGCCGATTATGCCAAGGAAAAATGGGTATCAGAAGACTACAATACCTGGTATTTAGCCCACTGGGGTTGGAAATTCTACGCAGACCGTGCCGGTTTTAGACAAGTCCATGGTGGAGAGGCTTATCCCGAAGAAGGGGATATATTATTCTGGCCCAAAATTAACATCATAGGCTTTGTTTTTATTGGGAAAGAAGGTGTTTTTGAAGAGCGGGAAGATTTTCTGGAATTACCCGATAAGCAGGAACCGGTTGAAAAAGTTGTGTATCCAGGAATCATTCCGATCAGGACGATGAATTTCCGGGGGGCGAGCTTTTATGCTGTTGTTGGAACCAATGTCCCCTACAAATTTTTTCAGGATATTGAATTGGAAACCATGAGTGTTTATCGGGTGCAATTCGATGAGAATGAAGAATCTCAATAGGGATGCGGCGAGTTAACCAACGTTGGGCAAACACACGGGTTTGCCCTTACAAATGCAGGGTTAGACCTCTGTGTCTAACCTAAGCCAGGACTATTTGATAAGATCAATATCTATTCGTTCAAATTGTCCAGTTCACGTTTTTTATAGATGAAATACAGATTCCGCATATAAATCAAACTATTGGGTAAATAGCTCAAAATAAAAATGGGATTGGCTATATGTATCGCGTAGCTGAGTTGAAGCAAACTGCCGATTAAGCTTAAATACCAAAACGAAACGGGGATCACACTTTCTTTGCGGATTTCAGACACAATCCATTGAACAATAAAACGGGAACCGAAGGCTACGATCCCCAAAAAACCGATCACTTCCCATATACCATAATCATAGGTAAGAATTTCTTGAATTTTTGAGCTTATTTCTATGAAGATCTCATTTATGTTAAAATTCATGATCAAATCCTTTCGCCAAAAGTATGAATATGTATCTTTGCTTCACAGGCGGAACGTTCAAGGGATTCATACAATCTAAGGTCTCATGTATGTAAAGAGTTGACTCTATTTTTTTTGATCATATACTCATAACAAAAGGAAATATAAATGGTTCGTCCAAAAAATTACCGTTTTATCTCACCCATTCACGGCGAGGTTTACTTTAAGCCAAAAGGTATACCATTACGTAATTTAGACGAAATGGTTTTGACGTTGGATGAATTCGAATCACTGCGTTTAGCCGATTTACAAGGGCTGTACCATGAAGAAGCCGCCAAAATCATGGGCATTTCCAGAGCCACCTTTGGCCGAATTCTTCAAACAGCCAGAGTAAAAGTGGCGGATGCGCTTGTGAACGGAAAAGCTCTTCGAGTCGAAGGCGGTGTAGTTCAAATTGGTGACACACGGGTTTTCATGTGTTTAGACTGTGACCACCAGTGGGAAGAACCATTTGGAACGGGACGTCCTGATTCATGCCCCGCCTGCCAAAGTCTTCATTTTGTAAGGTCGGAAACAAGTGAAAAATCCGGCCCCGGTTACAAAGGACGAGGAGCGGGTAAACGTTTCCAAGGACGGGGTCAAAGAAAGAAAAAATTTAAACAAGGCAGAAATCAATAACACTTCATATAAAAAACGAGGAGTAAAAGATATGAGATTTGCCATTGCTTCAGATGATGGAAAACAAATAGCATCCCATACCGGGCGCTGCCAATATTTTGTAATTTTTGAATCCACCAATGAAGAACCTCATAAAGTGGAAGAAAGGGTAAACACTTTTACCGCTCATGCAAAAGGAGAACATGTGGAAAAGCACCAAACTCCTGCTTCCCACAAAGGACATGAGGATGTCATTCAAGGGCTATCAGATTGCGGATTTTTAATTTGCCGTGGAGCGGGCAGAAGGCTGGTCGCGGATTTATCATCCCAGGGGATTCAAATTATCTTTACAGCTGAAGATGCTGTAGAAGAAGCCGCACGTCTTTTTGTTTCAGGGGAACTCGATACCCAGCAACAGAATCTTTGTTCCCATACAACTCGATGAGTACGCCGGAAACTACATCCTGCGATTATTTGTAAAATAATTGCTCAGAAACGGCTTCAATGTTTTAAATTCGATAAAACCCGATGGAGATACGTGGTATATGTATCTCCATTTTTTTGAGCTTCTCTTTCCAGCTGGAATAATTGATGTTGAAATTCTTTTGAATTGGGAAATATTTTTCTGATAACTGCCGCCAGGCTTTCGATATTCGGTTCAACACCGGCAGTTTTGAATAGTATTTGCCCGGCTTTGGAGTATTCTTCTTTAGCGAGAAGGCATAAAGCTTTTCGAACTTCAATTGCTTGATTGTTGGGCGTCACCTCTGCGGCGTTGTTGTAAAATCTCCAAGCCTGATCATAACGTCTTTGTTTAAAGTAAGAATCCCCTGTGGAGAACAGGAGTTCAGAAGGTTTTTTTAGTTCAATCTTTGTATTCTTTGTTTCATTTTTAACACTTGCTTGTTCCGGAACTTGTGGAGAACGATTGCTTTGGTATTTATTCTCTTCTCGAAGTTGAGTTGAAGGTTGCGTCTCTTCAGTATCGGATTTGGGCTTCGCGCGATTTGGAGTTTGTGGATCGATTTTCGAATTTTGCTTAGCGATCTCTTCTTTGGGTTCCAAATCGATATTCGGGGTTTCAGTTTGTGTGTCGGAGCCAGAGGATGTACCTGTCAATCTGGCTCTAGGCGCCAACATGGCATTTTGCATCCATTGAGGCATAGGTACTCTCCAAGCCTGAGTTTGGGTTGAACGCGACGGTTTAGGCAAAGCAGCTTGTTGTTCTTTGAGACGATCAAGTTCCTGTTTTATTTTTTCTTTATAGGCATCAAACTTTTCGTCACTTATTCTCCTGTCTTTGTCACCATAACTATACCGATAGCCACTTCTTCTACTATTGGGGAATCCAAATGGAGACCGCATTCTTCGATAATTTTCACTCTCATACCGCTCCCTGTAATTTTCTGGTTCAAAGGATTGGCGGTATATTTCGCTTCGCGAGGGGCCTCTATCTCTTGGCGGTTCTGTTGATGGCTGTTTTTCACCAGCGGTTTTCTCATCCTGAGTTTGTTTAGGTGGATTAATTTGTTGCACAAGCCGGTTATACAATACCGGTTCCTGCTGAGATAACTTGTTGAATAAAGCCGGGTCTTGATTCGCAAGCCGGTTATATAATTCTGGATTTTTTTTCGAAAGTTGCTCAAACAATTTAGCATCTTGCTTGGACAATCTATTGTAAAGACTCGGTTTTTGCTTGGATAACCGGTCATACAAAGGAGGACGTTGATTTCGCAGACGATTGAATAATCGCGGTTTTTGATTTGATATGCGATCATGTAACGAAGGTTTTTGCTTTGACAGCCTGTCGGTCAATCCTTTTGATGATTGCTGCTGCTCAGCAAGACTGGGTTTTTGCTCAGAGAGCCTTTTAGACAAACTCGGAGTATTATTTTGTTTCGATCGTTTACGATCCACCTGTTTTTTAAGCCGCTTTGATAAACTAGGAGACCGATTTTTATTCAAAGTTGGTTTTTGCTTCGAAAGTCGTTTCGTCAATCCTCCCGTAGAATGCTGTTTATGCAGTGTCGGTTTTTGCTTTTTTAAACGCTTTAATAAACTCTGTGCCTCACATTCAGATACACTCATCCATGAAAACATAAATAAGAAGATCACAATAAATATATTGAACAAGTACCGTTTTTTATACATGATTACCCTCTTTTATTTTCTAGGATATTCTTTACTATACCACAAAATTTTCAATTCTCATTATATTATATCATAATTTATAGCAACTTTCACAAATTTCAGCATAAGGACACCAATGACAGTTTTCCAGAGATGGATTGGCCGTGTAATCCTCCATAATACGTTTTAGTAGTAGTTGTCCCTCTTTTTCACACTCGTCTAAGTCTTGTTCACTGAATGTATACAGGCAGTCATGCCGCAAATAGGCAATGTGGGCTGTTTTGACCTTTAACGCCTTGGCATATACCCACAGTTGAAACCGGTGATGCTGCGGATTCATTTGCCGGTCTGTCTTGAAATCGAGCACAAAATCGTGACTTAACAGATCGGCAACTCCATTGATAACCAAACTGCCTTCTCTTAACATCATCGGACGTTCCCGGCCTTTGGCTAATTTTCTGATATTTTTGTATTCATCGCATTCATCAAAGCGTTTGGCCAGCCAGATCGCTTCAGCGATTTCTTCAGGTTTGGAGGCGAGATCAAACGGCTGTAATTTATCAGCCTCCCGTATTCCATATTCAAGCGCCAGGTGAGTCAAGGTTCCAATACGTCTGGCGGGCGACGCGTGTTCACCCACTCCGGGATGGCCTTCAAAAAAATGGAAATGAAAGCGTTTAGGACATTGTGCATATTCGGTCAAGGCTGTCGCCGGTAATTCAAAAAGCCCAGTACCGGTTTTTTCAAGAAGCAGATTGGGTGGTTCTTGCAAAGGGGGAGGTTGTGGGGGTTCCGGTGGTATTGCATCTTCAGGATTGAAAGGAACTTGCGTAATTTCGACACCTGCATTTTGCAGACCAGGTAATAATATATCGATACTCCCACCGGTTTCATGGGTGGAGGTCATTACAAGAAAGTCTCGTGCCCGGGTAATCGCTACATAGAGCAGCCGCTTGGATTCAGCCAATTCACGCTGTTTTTGTTGATATTTCAACACTTTGAACAGGACAGGTTCTTGTGCTTCTCCCTTCTGATCTTCCCACTTTAGTCCAATACCCAGATCGGGATCAAAATACAAGGGTGGGTAGATATTCATTGATTCACGCGCCAAGTCAGGTATGACAACCACAGGCCATTCCAATCCTTTCGCCGCATGAACAGTCATCAGCGAGATGGCGTTATCCGCTTCCAATGGCAGCCGGGGTAATTCGACTCCGGCAGCCGAAAGATATTTCAAATGCCGGATAACAGTAAAAACATCGTTATTTCCTCTTTCCAATTTTTGAACCAATTCAAAAAATCCTCTCCAATCCGCATCCCGGCGTTCGGCACCGGGGAGATTAGCAAGTATGGCCGTATATCCGGTAAGGCGATTCGCCAGCTGCAACAACCGGCTAGGAGGTTCCTGATTGCGTTTTTTCAATAACTCGTTCAAGATATTGGTGCATCTTTCCAGTTCCGGAAAAGTTTTATCTTTGAGGGCAGTCCACCATCTTCGATTTTGTTTATGTTCCTGAGCAAAAAGGAAAAGTATTTTGTCGCTTACAGCGAACCACGGACTTCTTAACACGGCTACCAAAGATAGATCCTCATTCGGATCCGCCAAAAAGCGCAGCATGGCCCAGGCGTCTTTTGCTTCCCGAGTTTCTAATAAGTTGCCGCCTCCTGCATGTACGGTTCTCAGTCCTTCGGCTTCAAGGGTTTCACAATAGACATCGAGCGGCTGCCAGGTACGTGATAAGACGGCGATATCTCCATAACTTATAGTTCTCAAAGAACCGGTTTCTTTGTCAAACACACATGTTTGTTTGTCGATCAACTGTTTCAGAAATCGGGATATTTGATACGCTTCAGCCTGCTGCAGATAGGGTTTATTGATTTTTTCTTCCGCTTGAATGGTAAAACCATGTATGTGAGGTTCGGGTGGAGCCATGGTTCTGCGTGCTTGAAGATTTCGTCCAAATTTGTCCAAAACCGGAGTAAAAAGATTGTTAATGTTCTCGATCAGATTTCTGTGAGTGCGAAAACTGATGTCTAGTTCAACTCCCTTTCCCCCATTCAATATAATTTTGTCAGAAAATTTCTGAAATACACTGACATCCGCCCGCCTGAATCCATATATGGATTGTTTTTTATCACCGACGATGGTCAAAACCGCACCGCCGCTCAATTGTTCCAATAATTCAGCCTGAACTGGGTTGGTATCTTGGAATTCATCGATCAAAAAAGCTTTCCATCTTCGTTTGTAATAATCGCGAACGCCTTCATCCGATAACGCTTGTAGGGCGTGAACTTCCAGATCGGGAAAGTCCAGCACGCGGTTGCCCCACTTTGCGGAAGAAACATAGCCATAGACAGATTGATAAGCCTGCTTCAAGTAATCTAACTTGACACAAAGTTCATCATCGACAGTGCTCAACTGCAGATTGATCATACCTTCTTTCAATTTGCCGCGTATACAGTCACGCAGGTCTTTTAAAACCGCTTTTGTTCTATCAAATTCATCGGGATTCCACTTCTTTTTACTCCCGCCTTGAAGATTGATCTGGTCTAGGACATGGAAAGAATCGTCAATATTTTGGCTGGATTCAATTGCTGCCATTGCTTTTAACACATCCTGCCGGCACAGTTCAAGTTTATCCTTTTCTTGACCGGCGACGGAACGTAAGGTCTTCATGCATGTCTGCCAGAGATCACTGCTCAATAATTCACGAATGGCTTCCCGACGTATTTCATCGGCCAAATCAGGCCAATTCAGGTTGTCCGTTGCCAAGGCGCGTTCAGCCGCAATGGGATCCTCAAGGAGAGTGATAAGTGCTTTTCTTAATAATGTATAAGGGATATGTTCATAAATGGCGGACGGTATCCTATGCATCGCTTCGCCGATGATTCCGGTTATCCATAACTTATTCTCGATTTCCTCAAGAATTCGAAAATCAGGTGGAACATTGGCCTTTTCAAAATGTTCCCGGCAAATTCGAGAAGCCAAAGAATGAATGGTGCTGATTTGGGCCGCTTCCAGTTTGGATATGATATCGAAATGCTGTGGCTTTCGTTCATGAATCAGGCGGCGGATTCGCATACGCAATTCATCCGCTGCTTTCTCTGTAAACGTAACCGCCACGATTTGAAGCGGTGATAGATGATCATGCGCCAGGTGGTAAACATAGCGTTCGGCCAACATATGTGTTTTACCAGTTCCTGCACCGGCGGTAACAACAACGCTGCCATCCGCTTCAACGGCTGCTTTTTGTTCAGGGGTCAGACTCATACTTCTACCCTTTTACGGCTTAAACGCACTCCCTTGCGGCACACAAAATCAAAGGGACAATACCGGCATGAATTACCATCCAAATCAGGACAAACGGGATAATACCCCTCTAGGAGAATCGTTTTTATGGATTCAACAAATTCCTGAAGTTTGGATTCTTCAGTTTTCGTTTTCATTTTTTTGCCTTTGGGGAGTGAATAGTAATAAGCATCTACAACATTTTCCTCTGGGAAAAGATTAGGTGAGGCTGCTTGTGCATAAAGAGGCAATTGAATATCCAACTTTGTTTTGCCTTCTTCATTTTTGGCTCCGGGCGGAGTGGTTGAACTGGTTTTATAATCGATCAATATGAGTCCTTCAGGAACGCGATCTATCCGGTCGATTATGCCTCGGACTTTTAATCCATACCAATTTCCTTCAAAACGCTCTTCAGTTGCTAAAATATCACTATCGTCCGGAAAGAAATTTTCACTTTCTACTGCATGCTTCAGTAAGGTTAATATTTCCTCCCGCTGTGCGTCCCAGGCGTATAAAAACGGTAAATGCAGCTCCTCTTCGGCTTTTCTCAAAGATTCCTCTAAAGATTCAAGCATACATACTCGTGGATCGTCTGAATCCTTGGCTTTTTCTGCAGCGTATTGCAGGGCGAGATGACAGAGATTCCCTTTTAGAGTTGGATTGAGTTCATCCTCGGCTTCCTCTTCTTCTTTCAACTGGAGGATATGTTGCGCATACCATTTGAATGGGCATTGGCCTAGTGAAATTAACTGAGATGCGCTGAATTCCCGTTCTTCCGGATTTATTGAGATGCCAGCCTTACCGTCGTATTCGTCATACGAACTGCTTTTTCCGCGACTCAGTTCAATATTCCAGGCATGTTGAGTATAAGGAAAGCAAGGATCCTCCAAATCTTTTTGGTCTGTGAACCGGTATTTGCGTATTTCTTCGAAACTTGCAACCGGAAGAACAGGTGAGGAATATGGTGTACATCCGAGTGATTCGAAAATCTTACTGGGTAATGTTTCTTTTCTTCCAATCAGTTTTGGATAACTGATGGTAATTGATTTTGTCACTATTTGCAAAAGCGACCAGATGGACAACGTTTCCTGCAACATGGCATCGACTGCGCTCTCCATTTCAATCCCTTTTTGGTTTAAATGTTCCCGATCGTGAAAATCAAGAACCAGGTCTTCCTGTATCGGGGCTGGAAGTATGCCTTCAGATGCACCGGCTAGGAACACATACGAATATTTTGCTCCATATAGAGACTGCGGCTGATGCAGTTCCACCCCCCCACGTCCTGGCGATGAAGGGACGGTGAGCAATAATAATGTTACTTGTATCGTATCGATAAATGAGTCGAGAGTAGTGACACGATTCTGAGATAAACTCAACTCATTGAGTGCATCCAGAAAAGTATAAAAAGCGATGGCTTCGCGTGCCCATAAGGCCGTTCTTTGGCGTAAACGGAAGACTTCCAACAGCTCCCGTAAGCGTTGTTCATAATTTTTTTCGAAATCCTGTTGCGGCCACTCCAGTTTATCCAATTTCAAACCGGATAGTTGCCAGGCTTCCAATCCGGACGAGCGCCTTTGGCGGGATTCACTCCATGTTTTATTCGCCAGACCAGGGCCAAGAGGATGCATCAACAAACGGGCGGTTTCTTCGAAAGGAAGTTGCTTTCGGATTGATTCAAACACCAGTAAAATCCACGCCCCGAAACGAGTTTCATTGAGCGTTATATCAAATTGAAAACGTATTGGTATTTCATATTCCCATGAAACTGATTGAATAGCGGCGCCATAGTCCGCCATATTGTTTGTAATAATGACGATGGAATCGGGAGAAACGCCTTCACTCAAAAGTAACTTGACCTGTGTAAGAATTCCGCGAACTTCGGCTTCTAGATGTGGGTATTTATAGGCTTGAATCGGAACCGGAGAGTTATGAACACCGATAAACGTTTCAGAGATTTTTTCTCCAAGGCTCACTGCAGACGAAGACTTTTTTATTACCTTCCATCCCTGCTTCTCAAGATAATGTGCAGCGGTTTCATTTTCATGAAATGCGGGGTGATTATTGTAAGGTAAGACAACAACGCTGCCATCCCCCGCAATGGCATCAATAAAAGCCAGTTCATCCTTGCATAAACGTGGAAAACCATAAACACCTACTTTTTGTTGAGCGGAAGCAGCATATCTGGATGCTATCCACAGCACTTCTGAAGTATCCACAAGATTGCTTTCACGCAACTGTTTGCGATAAGAAACGGCGACTTGGGCGATCTGCTTTACACGGACGGTTTGACTATCCTTGACCACTTCCGGATCAATCCCCGCTTTGAAAAATGCGCGAATCGATGGAAGAAAGAACTTAGCCATCCCATGAACATCGGCATCGCCGAATTCTGCACGAACAGCATGTTGAATAAGACGATAAGCCGATAATTCAGAAGCCACACCGAGAGCATTTTCCATGAGGATATTTTTGGCTTGTCCATACAACGATTGGTAAGGAATCCCCAATGCCCTGGCTGCGTACACATTCGGAGTTAAAACGGGATGAGACTCTTCGAAATTGATCGAGTGAAAAGGATTGGTATCGAGAATTAATGTACGGTTCATAGACAGGTTTCACAGAGTTTACATGATCAAAATTGTGTTTTCATTTTAGCATGGTGGGATTGAAATATTGACAGGCATTGATGGTAAATTATTTGTCTGAATCTGGATTGGCCAGGATACATCCATAAGAAATGTTAAAAAATTCAAAAAATGTACGGGCACCTCTTGTAGGTGCCCAACCTTCCATGGAGGCGATACCCATTGGGCAGGCGCAAGGCCAGGGCAGGCACAAGGCCAGGGGCAGGCGCAAGGCCAGCCCCTACGGGATGGAATTTTTTTTATTGGCGTTCGCTTCCATTTTATACTAAAATACAATCACACATTCACTTTATGCTACAACATGATTATATGGGGAATTTATTATATGAAAAAGACAACGGCTTTCACCTTGATTGAATTATTGATCGTTGTGGCCATTATCGGTATTCTTGCCGCTATTGCGGTTCCGAATTTCCTGAATGCACAGGTTCGTGCAAAGGTGGCACGCAGTTATGCAGATATGAAGAATCTCGGCACCGCTGTCGAGATGTTGCGGATGGATAAGAATGTCATGCTGGTGGATTTGTGGGATGACGATTATGAATGGGCTACACAAAGAATCCACGATGTGTTCAATGGTGCCGGTTTTAAATCGAATCAGCTGGAACGAACTGGAAGAGATGTTTTCGCTCCATTGACCACACCGGTATCATACATGTCATCCATACCCAATGATCCATTTATCGAACAGTTCGGAGTCGATGTGCACGGTGGGAACAATGTGAATTTCAGAAGTTATATTTACGGCGATCTGGAAGTGTTGGATGCTGGTATAGGGGGATTTTACGTTCCACTTTACAACCCACTTCAAAACCAAAACAATCTGCATGGCGTGCGTCCGCTACGGACTAATGAATGGGTGATTCTTGGATTTGGGCCGGATGGCGATATGCCCTCTTCGACATGGGGCGTGCCTTATGATTCATCGAATGGATTGAGCTCCAATGGAGAACTGGTTATCCGGTCAGGTGGAGGAACCCAGTAAGTTTAGTTCATTACTTTTGCTTTGCTTGAACCTTTTTCCAGGTATCTTTTAAAGTGGCGGTGCGATTGAAAACAAGATCATCCTGTGCGCTATCCGGGTCAACGCAAAAATACCCCAACCGTTCGAATTGACAACTATATCCTACTTCGGCATTGGCAAGACTGGGTTCAATATAACATTCTGAGAGAATTTTTAAAGAATCGGGATTCAGGTTATCTTTCCACGTATTGCCTTCTTCAACCTCATACGGATTTTCGCGGGTAAACAGGTAATCATATAACCGCACTTCGGCTTTCGGCGCATGTTTAGCGGAAACCCAATGGAGAGTCGCTTTTACTTTTCGGCCGTCAGGCGCGTTGCCGCCGCGTGTTTCCGGATCATAGGTGCAGTGCAACTCCACAATGTCACCGTTTTCATTTTTAATCACATCCTGGCATGTAATAAAGAATGCATAGCGCAAACGAACTTCTCTTCCGGGCGTAAGGCGGAAAAATTTTCTTGGGGGATTTTCCATAAAATCATCGCGTTCGATATAGAGTTCACGTGAAAAAGGCACTTTTCGCGTCCCAGCAGACGGATCTTCAGGATTGTTAATGGCTTCCAATTCTTCTTCCTGGTCTTCGGGATAGTTGGTGATCACCACTTTAATCGGATTGATGACAGCCATCACTCGAGTCGCCGTTTTATTGAGATGTTCACGCACGCAATGTTCAAGGTTTTGAATCTCCACGATGCCTTCGCTCTTGCTGATGCCGATTCGTCTGCAAAATTCACGAATGGCTTCGGGTGTATAACCGCGCCTTCGCATTCCGCAAAGTGTTGGCAGGCGCGGATCGTCCCAGCCGGATACATACCCTTCTTCCACCAGTTGGCGTAAATAACGTTTACTCAAAATCGTATACGTCAAGTTCAGGCGGCCGAATTCGATTTGTCGGGGATGAAACACCTCAAGTTCTTCGAGAAACCAATTATAAAGTGGCCTGTGGTTTTCGAATCCTACATCACAAATTGAGTGAGTTACCCCTTCAATCGAGTCGGATTGGCCGTGCGTCCAATCGTAAGTCGGATAAATACACCATTTATCGCCCGTGCGATAATGCGTTGCATGAAGAATGCGGTACATTACCGGGTCGCGCATATTCAGGTTTGGGTGAGCCATATCGATCTTCGCGCGCAAAGTTTTGCTGCCATCTGGGAACTCGCCTTTTTTCATCCGCTCGAGCAGGTCCAGGTTTACATCGATTGAACGGTCACGGTAGGGACTGTTTTTGCCTGGAGGTGTTTCCCGCGTTCCGCCTTTACCGAAATCGGCTGTGCCGCGGTATTCACGAATCTCGTCTTCGTTCAAGTCGCAGACATAAGCCTTGCCTTTTTTGATCAGCTTCTTAGCCCATTCATACAGCTGGTCAAAATAATCCGAGGCATAGAAAAGCCGGTCTTCCCAGTCAAATCCAAGCCAGCGAACGTCATCCTGAATTGCTTTGGTAAACTCCGTTTTTTCCTTTGTTGGATTGGTGTCATCGAAGCGAAGGTTGTATTTGCCGCCGTAGTCTTCGGCAATTCCATAGGAAATGCAAATCGCCTTCGCATGGCCGATATGAAGATAACCATTCGGTTCTGGCGGGAAACGTGTATGAACCCGGTCAAACCGGCCTGTTTCTAAATCCTTGTCAATGGTTTCCCGAATAAAATCTTTTGACTGGTATGTTTCATTCTCTGTCATGCAATCACTCCAAGATGGTATTAACTGGATATATATCGGATAATTCTATTTTCGCTTTCATGCTTTTTGTAGGGTTAAATTGGTTACGGGATTTTCTAATAACTTATCGTAAGTATCTTCATCCATTTTGAACGATTTAAGTTTTTTGATTCATATTCAATCGCCTCTTCTTTACTTCTTTATTGTCAAACATTGGCCTATGCTCCAAATATGATTCCAATTTGAATACCACCGGACTTAGTTTTTTGCTGTACTGCTTTAAATTTTCGATAA
>CAZXSQ010000053.1:11974-19643 GCA_964643335.1 uncultured bacterium | reverse complement strand
AGTTTGGTTTGTTTTGAAACTTCCTCACTAATGTCAACAAGCCTTCGCTGCACTCACGCCTGCAGCCGCTGTAAGCCGCCAGGGCCATGTCGTCACAGGCGTATTCCCGCAATTTATTGATCCAACGGTTTGCAATCCATACGGCGGGATGGAAAAAGAAGGTGATCTGGAACATTCTTTGAATGGACGACACCCATAAATCCTTCCGGCAGATGTGAGCGAATTCGTGCAACAAAATCCAGTGGATTTGATTTGGCGTGAAATGTTGGGTGAAATCGAACGGAACAATCAAACATGGATGCCACAAGCCAAATGTTGCTGTCAGTGAAACGGTGGGATTTACGTAAATGCTTATCTCTTTTTTGAGCCGCATTACTGCTTTCAAATGTGACACATCCATCGGTAAGGCTTCCGGTTGCAATTCAGCTGAGTTTGCAATTAACCTCCTTACTTTCCATTGCATCAATAGGAACCGGCCTAACAAGACAACGACGGCGAATCCCCAACAAAACATAAGTACTAAAAACCATGAAGGGGTAGTACCAGTGCCTTTGCTTTCTGTAGGAGTTTCAAGGGTAGTTGTGGAGGTATCGGTTTTCTGAGGAGAAGATATTGTGTTATGAGGGTTTGATTGTGTTGGCAGTGCTCCCAATTTTTCACTCAATCCCGACTCCATCTGTGATATTAATGGAATCATAGGCCTCGCTGAATTGCCATTCGCGAATGTGGGGTACCAAGAAGGAACTTGAATCTCGAAGGGAACAAAAATTTCAGCAGAACCAATAGAAAGAGGCAATAGCCGAATTGAGCCGATGCCTTTTTCCGGATGCAAAACACAAAATCCCAACGATCAGTAAAACCAGAGAGACATCGATCAGGCTTCTCCCCATATACCGCGCCCACACTTCGGCATAGCGATTGAGTGCATCAATACCATCCATCATTTCCTCCTTTTCTTGCGGTCATGCTGCTCGATCAATGCCCGCAGTTCCTCCACATCCTCATCGGAGAGTTTGCTTTTCTTTACCAAATAAGCCACCAGCGGCCCGACGGTTTCGTTCATTGCATACCCAAGTAGATTATCGACAGCCAGGCGCAGCGGTTCGAACGAGGAATGCGTGGGGCGGTACAAAAAACTGTTTCCGACGCGGGTGGTTTGCAAATACCCCTTTTTTACCGCCCGTCGCAGAAACGTTTTGGACGTGCTCATGGCCCACCCGTAATCCTTTTCAGCCTGTTGATACACATCCCGTGCGTCACATTTACCTTTTTCCCATACAATCCGCATGACCTTCCATTCACCTTCGGACAGCGGTTCCAACTGTTGTTTCGGCATCGATTTTCACCTTCAGGATATTATGATAAAAACTGATCGGTTAATATATTAAACGGAAAGTTAAAATAAGTCAATACCAAAATGAAAAAATTTTAGGCAGTATTGAAATTTCAGTGATGCAAAAACTTGGTGGAAATACTTCTCGCAAAAGAAGAGGTTCTTCGATTCAGCCCAAGGAATCGCTTGTATTTCCCATACCTTTCATTTATGATCGATCAAACATACTGTAAACTTGGGATTGAAACACAATTTGGGAGGATCAACATGGCACAAGAGGTGAAAGTGGGATTGGTTGGTGCCGGGTTTATGGGGAAAGCGCACAGCAACGCCTGGCTCGATGTCGAACATTGTTACGATTTGCCGGTTCGCCGGTCAATGAGAGCGATTTGCGATGTTGAGTCTAAACCGGCAGAAACCTTAGCGAAGCAATATGGATGGGATAGTGTAGAAACTTCATGGGAGCAGCTGGTCGAACGGGACGATATCGATCTGATCGATATTTGCACCTCGAACGCGACACACGAATCGATTGCGGTTGCCGCGGCCAAAGCGGGGAAGCATATTCTGTGTGAAAAACCAATCGCCCGGAATGCGGATGAAGCCCGCCGAATGCTGGATGCTGCACTCGAATCGAACGTGCGGCATATGGTAGCATTCAATTATCGCCGTGTCCCAGCACTGGTCCTGGCCCGCCGGTTGATCGAGGAAGGGAAGATCGGAAAAATTTATCATTTCAACGCCGTGTATTATCAGGACTGGCTTGTTGATCCCGCCTTTCCTATAATCTGGCGGCATGATTCCAAAGAAGCAGGTTCCGGCGCACATGGGGATATGAACGCCCATATCGTTGATCTCGCGCGGTGGCTAGTAGGCGAGTTCGAGTCGGTTTCCGCTGCACAGGAAATTTTCATCAAGGAACGCCGCTTGGCGAATGGTTCGGGACATGGGACTGTTACCGCCGATGACGCGATGTACTTCATCACCCGTTTTCGCGAAGGCGCGCTAGGTTCGTTTATGGCCTCACGTTTCGCCACCGGCCGCAAGAATTTTTTGAGGCTGGAAGTGTTCGGCAGTGAGGGAGCATTCAACTTCAATCTTGAACGTCTCAATGAACTCGAGTATTACTCCCGGCGCGATGAGGGGGATGAACAGGGATTTCGTACCATAGTCGTAACCGAGTCCACCCACCCTTACTTAAACGCCTGGTGGCCTCCCGGACATATTATCGGTTGGGAGCATACCTTCATCCATGAAATTCATGACTTGCTGCAGGCCATAGTGGACGGGAAGGAAATCACCCCCAGTTTTTATGATGGCTTGAGATGCCAGCAGGTACTCGATGCCGTGATGCAATCGTCGATCGAAAACCGGTGGGTTGATATTCTGTCTGAATGATGGCCGTATCTGATCAAAACTGCTCGTTGGTCACACCGCCGCTGCGGATCCAGATATCGCCAAGGCTTTTCAATCCATTGGTCGAGGCATAAGGATAGCCGTAACCCGGCGGATTGTTCCGGCGTGCGTCGGGACCATAAGCCACGAAAACATATTCACCTTCCTTAAGACCTGGAATGCCAAGAAAATCGTTATTGCAGAAAACAAGTGCACCGCATTCGGTTCGTTCGGGGAGCTCAGGGTCGTTGTCGAAGTACAAATAGGTAATGGGCGGGAGTTGATCTGCAGCAATTAGCGTGCTGGTCGAATCATTAAATCCTTCTCCCTTGGTCGCGAAAGGATCCTGTGGAATCGATGACATATAGGCAACAGGGGTAGTCAGCGGGGTTAAAACACCGGTCGTCCCTCCGCGCTGATTATGAGTTCCGCCAACACCGTTGAAATCATTCTTTATCCGCTCCTGACCAATATCGGTATCATCATCCCAAAAATCGACAAGCAGCACGTTTCTTTCCAACCGCAACGTCTCTAGCGCAGTCGCCAAAGCACGAATGTCCGCATAGGAGCGGGATATTTTTGCCCTGGCCTGAGCATTGAGAAAATTAGGCACAGCAATCGCCGCCAGAATACCGATAATCGCCACAACAATCAGCAATTCAATCAAAGTGAAACCTGATCGCTTCATTGAAATTCCTCCCCACTTGGAATAAATCCATTCACGCATATTTTGCCCCTAAAAAATCTACGGGTAAAGCAGGTGTCCCCGCCTGCGTCTTGCCATAATAGAACGACACCAGCGAGGACGCTAGAACTACCCAAACAAAATAATAATCTACTGATATCCCGTAGGGATGATACCGAGGGTTTAAACCACCACACCTTTAGATTCCATTTAGAGGATCCGTCCCATTCAAAAATTCTTCGATGTTCGTATAGCCATCCCCATCGGGATCATCATGATTGTCTGACGGATCATTAACGGTGAATTGATATTGTTCCTCCCAGGCATCCGGCATTCCGTCATGATCCGTATCTTTATATGGTTGGGCATCATGCATGTCGGGATAGCCGCCTACTTGCTGCGGATCGCTGTAATGTACCCGGTTGCCTTCATACAGAATTCCCTCGCCGGTTCCATTGATGACATCCTTAATAATTCGCTGATCCACTTTATCTTGGTTTGTAATCCATTCTCCTAAATGATCGAGTCTGACATTGGCACCTGCATCATTTAAGAGCGAAGGAAAGATTTTGGGGGTTGATAAAATGGTTACAGGAATAAGCGCTTCATTCATTGAAGTCGGGCGGTAAAATCGATTGGGTATCTTGGTTTCTGCATAATGAATTGTGTACATATCCCAATCATCTTGATGTGGATGAGCAGAGTTCATGTTGCCTTTCATATATATAGAAGGAGGATCGAATGGATATTGTGGAAATCCTTTAAAAAAATGATTATGTACAATAAGCCGTTTTGGATCGGATAATGGGCCAGGTTTGAAATAATTTCCAACCCAGTCCACAGTGATAGCATCGTGAGTCTCTGCACATTTACTGTTCCAATTATACATAACATTATTGATGACTCTGGCACTCTTGCACCCTAATCCAGGATTCCGGTGGCTGGTGTTGGCAAAAACATTTCGGTGAATACTAAGGCGTGAAACACCCATCCCGCCGTTATAAACAGATTTCCCATTTCGGGCAATACGTTCTCCCCCGGTCTGAATACCCGTGCTATGGGGATAAAGCCCTTCAGCGGTCAAACAGTGTTGGACACTTATATCTGAAATAGTTGGATAGGTTTCCCAAACTGTCGAATCGTCTTCAGGGACATTACGGTGAATGGAAATATTTTCATTCAGCGACCAGCTAAGAGACAAATGATCCAGCACAATATTGTAGATATCTCCATAACGATTGCCATTGGCTGGAATTGGAGACAGGGACACATTGATTTGTCCCCGTCCAGGTTTCCCATGAGCGCCGCTGCGAATTCGCAGATATCGGATAATAACATCATGGGTTCGAATACGAAGCATTTGGCCGCCGCCTTCGTCTGTTCCCTTCAATAAAATCCCATCTCCAAGAGCTGTTTGGCCAGCGATAGTTAAATAAGGATACTGAATGTCAATGCGTGATTTAACTTCTATCGTGCCTGCCACACGAAAGACGGCAATGCGTCTACTCGATGCCGATACAGCAGCACGAAAACTTCCTGGACCGGAGTCGTTCAGGTTGGTGACTTCAATAATTTCTCCCCCTCGTCCACCCACAGAGGCTGCACCGTATCCCTCCGCCCCTGGAAAAGCAGGTATTTGTTCCCCATGTGTGAGGCAAATACCAACGCAGAAATTAGTAATTAAAAGCAGTATTTTTTTGTAAGACATTAAAAGGATGTACCTTAAAAAGATTATTTTCCCTCGATGATTCTAAAAGCACCATCCATTTTAATCTTTTTACCAGCCCCCGACTGAATATAATCCTCTTTATAAGCTTTCTTGAATTGTTCTCGAGCAAGGTCTCCTGAACAATGAGAAGGTGCAGTCTTTTGAATTCCTTCTTCTTTGAAATCATTAATAATTCCTGTTAGCTGTTTTATATTCATTCTAACCAGGTGAAATCCTCCGACTGCTAAATACACATCGTCTTTAAATTCCTGTTTCGCTTCTTGTAGGATGTTGACAATTCCAGGATGAGCACAGCCGGTAATGACTACGAGACCCTTGGAGGTTTTAATTGCCAGAGACTGTTCTTTTATTGCTCCACCGAGTTCTCCAGTCGAATAAGCATTTTTGCAAATTTGCAGAGGTTCTTGTACTTCAATCACCTTTGCTCCCAGCCTTCTTGTATCTTCTTTAATGCTTTCAGGAAATGACACTGGTTGATAAACAGTCACATCAGAATTTTTCTCTAAAAAAGTAGGCAATCCACCTACATGGTCTCTATGGATATGGGAAAGCATCACAATATCGATGTCCTTGGGATCAATTCCAATTTCCCCATGTTTCTCAGCAGCATCGGCCCCTTAGTACCTGTGTCAAAGAGAATGGTTTTCTCTGTTCCTTCTACCAGGCAGGAAAACCCCCAATTGGTTTCAAGCCCTTTATTAAAAAGATAGTTATCGTAAATAATGGTGATAGTCAGGTCTTCAGAATTTTCAGAAGCATCTCTAGAATTTAGCTCATTTGAAGATAGTGAATTTTCTTTCATCATAGATACCGTTGCCTGATAGTTCGAATAATTATACAGAGGATTGCGTACAGGTTGATATAATTGACCCTGCTTTGGATTATCGTCTTGTGTATAAACCCAAAGTTCATGGGGTATCCCAAACCACAATTTCATCCCGGCAGTCGCCAGTAATATCCATTACTGCATAACACAGATCAGGATGGCCATCCGCAGGAAAATTGACCGCTCGCCAGCCCCAGCCGTCATACATTCCACCTTCAGTCACGTTGGGAGACAAGACAAAAAACTCTTCGGTCGATCCTGTCCAATTGACTGGCAGGCACATGCTCCCATGTTGAACCGGTTCGAAATCATGATAAAGTTCCCCTTCCGCATCAAAAAAATGAATGATGCCCTGATTTCCCCAAAAATTGATGGAAACCGTTTCCAGACAGGGGAGGTCATCACGTAAATTTGCAACCGCCGGATTTTGGACGTGTCCAAAATAATGGTGCTTTACAATATTCCCTTCCATATCCGTAAAGAACATCCCTTCATCACTGGCGGCGCACATCAGCCAGGGGTTCGCTCCCGGTTTGAAAGGAAGAATAGCAACGCCATCCGCATGATCATGCACGGTATCGTCCAGGCTCCACATCTGTTCTCCGTTATCGTCAAACAAGGTATAACCCATCATTAACTCGTCTTTCCCATCGTCATCCACATCATAGGCATAGGGATAATGCCCTGTATTGCATGAGCCTTTCCACATTATTTTCAGTTGATCATTTAAAGCCCATAAATAGCGGTACCGGTCTTTGATGATGATGTCACCGTCATGTCCAGTGCCGCTCAAATCACAAAAATAGAGACAATCGCCTAAAATCCGAGGGAAAATATTATGATCACCATGATCGCCCGGCGGTATTTTTGGTGTTGGTGAACTATAAAGCGTTTTGCCGGTCGTGCCTTCCGCAACAATGATCTCTTGATTCATGCAGTAAATCACTTCGTTCTTGCCGTCATTATTCAGGTCATGGATTTGAAAACCAACATCATTGGTTAAATGATTTTTCCATGGATCAGGTTTTCCGATTTGCCAAAAAATCTTCCCATCCAATGTTGTGGCGGTCAAACAACTCAATTCGCTGTTACGGTCTTTCGGGCCGTGATGAAGAACCTGGCCGAATAACACATCGATTTCTCCATCTCCGTTCAAATCACCAAACCGTAAATTGCGACCGACTCCATAATCGCTCATGGACATTTTCTTGTATACAACAGGTTTGGGATTGCTTTCCTGCAGCCGTTTTTCTTCATTCTCTTTTTTTGAAACAGCTTGCTTAATCCGTTTAAACTCATCCTCAGTTGTCGTGACATGTACACGGCTGTACCGTGTGGGTGAATCTGAGGTCAATGCGACTTTGCCCGTTGAGAATGTTCCGTCGCTGGCTTCCAAAACAACGTCTCCATCCAACGTGGCACGAATTGTTTCGTCGTTCAATTCAACCGTTGTAGTAATAAATTTTTTCGGTGAAAAAACCCAGTCGGCTTCAGCCAATAGTTTTTCATCCGGCTTGTGAAATGCCACCGCGTGATTGACACGTTTCAAAATCGCCTTGCCTTTATGAATTCCCAAAAAGTAATAACACCGGTCGTTTTGATAGCGGAAAGCTAAACCGCTTTGTTTTTCGTCAGAATCTGGCGTAAAGTCGACTTTGACAGTATAATCCCCCCCAAAATTCACTACCGGTTACAATTATG
>CAZXSQ010000053.1:10735-11964 GCA_964643335.1 uncultured bacterium | reverse complement strand
TCAGGATCGCTGTGATTCAGAATTAGGCCGAAAACAAGACACCACCCAGTTTTCCTTGGGAGCCGTTTCTGTCAAATAGTGATATTCGGCATGTGCACCAATCACCCCGGAGGAGAACATTCCCGGCAGTAATCCATCAAACTCTTCATCCAACAAAGTCACCTGTTGATACTGCGCTAACGCAAACGAAGAAAGACTCCAAAAAATTAAAAATACAACAATACGTTTCATGTTCATTTATTTCACCTGCCTTCTCTAAAATTTATTGAAAAACAACTTCCTTCCTCCAATTCATGTTGGTTTAAAATCTAAAAATGACGATTTTTATAAAAACTAAATAACTTTTTCGCTTCTGATCTTTGAACTTTTGTCTTTTACCAATGTGGTTCACAATTATAGAAGCAGTGAAATACATAAAGAAAAATCACAACTTCCTTTTCATTCGACTTTATATAACGATATGTGTGAGACAAGGGGAAGGCAATTGTGTTGAAAAATAATATAACAAACGATAAAAACAAAACAGGCGGTTAGGGAGTTTTCCTCCATACCCGCCTGTTAGGATTTAAAAATGCAAGCAATATCAACCACCAGGCGATGTTGCAACTTCACTATTCGCCACATCGATCCAGTCACCGGCAGTGGTTAGCTGCTGGAGTTTCGCTTCAACGACAACATCACTGGCTGGTTCATGTTGAATCTCAATAGATATTTCAAGATTGTCCACCAGAATGATGTAGTTGGTATAGCTCGACTCTCCAGCTCGATAAGTCAAACAAACACGCAACCCTGTCTGTTCAGGTTGTGCAATTAAAGTTGTTTTCCAAGCATTACCATCAAAAGACCATTTTTGGAAAACAAGCGGAGATTCTTGTTCTACCATGAACTGAACAGGACCGGCATGTGTCAGGCGCCTGATAACCCGAACCGGCCCGGTTTCGCCGATAAAGATCACAGTGAACTGATATGAATGCCCGTCCTGAGGACCATCACTAAATGCAGTATTCAACTTCGGGGCGTTTGGATACCATCTAAAATATGAAGGCGCTCCACTGCCTGTACGTCCAAGGTAATCCATATTTCCACCGTCAACTTTGACATAAAGATGAATGTCAGTGATATCTCTTGTATCATAGTTCCACTGCACAACCAATTCACGCTGACTTTGCTGATCGATATCGGTTCCATTGCTCAAATCATTAAATGAATTCACATCATCCGTCACGATT
>CAZXSQ010000053.1:8614-10725 GCA_964643335.1 uncultured bacterium | reverse complement strand
GTGACGACGGGCGTAACAACAGGAACAGGTGTTCTACCGCCCGGAGCTTGTGTCGAAGTAGCTGTCGGCACCGGCGTGGGAGTTTCAGCCAAAAACTTGACAGGACCCGATGTTGAGTAAGGTCCGTCCACTCGGCTTGGCCCCTCGGGAGTGATAGCATAAACGATGAATTGGTATTGCTCTCCATCTTGTGGTCCATCACTGAATTGAGAATTAATGTAGCGTGAGTTTTGGCTCCAGACGAAGTGACTTTGATTCTCACCGGTTCGGCCGAGGAACACAGGTCTTTCATCTCCTTCGCGTTCCACATAGACGTGAAAGTCAGATGGATTCTCGCTGGGAAGGTTCCATTGAATCACGAGTCTTGGGTCTGTGGTCTGACCGTGCAGCTCCTGGTTGCTTAAATCTTCAGTTGAATTTAAATCGTCTGTGACGATAACACTTCCCAGTATGATCGGCGTAGGAATCGTTACAATTCCAGTGGGAGTAGGAGTTGGTGTGGAGGTGAAAATCGGAATCATCGTTCTATTCATATACGGTGTTGGTGTAGAAGTTCTGAAAGGTAGATGCGTTATTTCAGGAAACGGTGTTTCTGTTGGAGTAAATAATGGCTTTTGAGTAATGATGAATGTGGGTGAGGGATCAGGTGTATAGGCTCTTACCTTGATACCGGTATACGTGGCATTATTTGATTCCCATACTTCATTGATCTTATCTTCCTCGTCTACGATGGCGCCGATGTGATATTCGCCTTCGCTTTCAAGATCGTCAGGCAAAGTAACCGTATACGTTTTTGTATACACAATATTTCTTGCCATTTTCATTCCGCTGCCCCCACCGATTCGTTCGTCTTCGGTGGTGATATAATCATTCCGCGAAACATAAATACCAACATCGATACCCTCTTGGGTGCTGCTGCCATTATTTTCAAAAGTAAATTCAACTTGAATAGTCTGACCGTGTTCAACCCAATATCGTGGTTCATCCTCTCCTGAAACCTTATCCAGTTCATTTCCGTATTCATCAAAAATCCGGGTCCGGTCGTGAGTACTATACTCACCCCATCGGCCTGTCCATCGCCAGTGAACAACACCGAGGTCTTCCCTGTCAGAGGACCTTGCGCCATAAAGATCGACCATGCCGTCATGAGCATCTTCTCCCATGTACGCGGTTGCCGTATCATGATTGGCATGAATATGGGTTTCACAATCCCCCATGATGTTGTATTCATCATTCTCATGGGCTAGTCCCAAAGCATGACCAAATTCATGAAAAGCCACAGACCTGAACGAAAAGCGGTTACCGCCATAAGGCCGCAGAACATTTTTATTTGTGCCCGATGTCCAATCCAAATTCGCATTAAAAATCACATCGGCTTCAACCATAGTTCCTAAGGCCCACCACCAACAAACACCGGCTGTATCGTCATCCAAATAACTTGATGAAAACCAGGTTTCATTTTGTGAATTGCCTCGACAAACATTCGAGTCGTCATAAGTTAAATTAAATTCAAAATTACTTGGATTCTTATCGTTGATGTCATCAAATATGTCGCCTAAGGCATCTCGATAGTTATTGCCGGATGGAAAGGAAACTTCACTGGCACGCATACGCGCATCGCTTCCCGCCCATTTAATTTCCGCTCCAAGAACTGTATTCAGTTCATAGCAAAATCCCGTTGTAGTCAATAAACTGTTAAAAACAAGAATGGATATATGAAGTATTATTTTTTTATTCATGATGTTTTCCCTTTCATTTTTTTGATAAGACATTTCATTGAAAAAAAATGAGTTTTACTGCTGCTTAATGACGGGATTGCCGCCATTATTCTGCAGCAATTCCATTTCGCGGACATCTTCTTCAGTCAATGCACTATTTGGCATTTGTGAGATAACATCTGAAACCGGTACCGGGCTGAACATAGGGGTCAAAATTTGATCTTCGATTGAAACACTGGCAACCGGCGATAGTTCGTCCAATTCCTGCTGAGTATGATATGTGTTGACTAATTCCTGAATGTAGGTCATGAATTCCTGGGGAGTGGCTCGCTCACCTTCGATAGGAAGAAAGGTTTCCCCCTCTTCTCCATCATCCTGGATAATTTCCCTTTT
>CAZXSQ010000053.1:7886-8604 GCA_964643335.1 uncultured bacterium | reverse complement strand
GGTAAGGCCACCGATGGTGTTGTTCACGACAGCATCCAGAATCTGCCGCTCACCGGGGACAATGATTGTCTTCACTATCTTGAGCAGGGATGCTGGGAACAGGTCTTCCATCGCCAGGCGATTCAGCCGGTAAATTTCGGCTTCAGATAATTGGTCACGCGTTCTATCCAAAAGGCTTTCGGTTTCAGTCCGGAGTTGGATACCGGATAAAAGAGAAGAAGTAAAAAACGTTCGTTGATTTAAAATTCTGTTCAGGTCTCTGATTATCATGTTTTTCAGATAATGAGGCACTTTGTCTGAACTGTTCAACTGCTGGATGGCTTGGCGGGTATTGCCGCTGAGAGATGCCCAGATCTGTTGAATAGCTGGTGAATCCTGAGCTTGCAGTTCCTGTATAAATGAAGAGTAATCAAGTACATCAAAAACGTTGAATTTAGAGGATTCTTTTAGCTTTTCAGCCAGATAGATTTCTTTGCCATCGTCTGAATACAATGCGTTATCGATAATGCGATAACGTCCCTGCTGCCAGCCAACAAGCGGGCAAATGTTCCGCCCGTTTCTTCGGACAAAAAGGATGTTATCATCCCCAATGTCGAAAAGAGGGACGCCGTCAACCATCAAAATGCGGCCGTCTTCCGCTTCTCCGCCTTGAAAACGAAGTGTGATCTCGTTTTCTTCCTGCGTTCGTCCTTTTAGGACTTCATCAACTTGAAATGTG
>CAZXSQ010000053.1:0-7876 GCA_964643335.1 uncultured bacterium | reverse complement strand
TGAACATAGTCTTCGGAGATTTTATCCGAGTCTTTATACTCGACATTAGTCACAACGCCCCTGAAGATCAATTCGGCGTTGTTGACAAGATGGCGCTCCTCCACCGGAAAAATCCACGAAGCATTGGATGCCACACAAAACCACAACATCCCAACTAAAACTGCTGTCTTACTGAAGGCTCTTAGATGTTTCATCATAATTCCCTCCCGATAAAAATGTTGATGACTGTTAAACAGTACATTTCATACAACGCCAAAGATTGAAAATTTATTGAGAAAAATTTTTGTAAATTGGAAATTTCTATTAACAATTTTTTTATGATACCATCTCTTTTAATACCAGATACAATCTTAAGATAAGATAATTAACGGGGATTCAGACAATGTACAATAAAGTTGTGACTTATAAAAAAATTTCCCTTCTACTTCTAGTTTTATGCTCTACATTCTTCGCGCTTTCTGTTTTTCTAGGTGGCTACCTTTTTTACCGTTTTCGTGAAATTAACCTATTGAAAGCCCAGTTAATGAACAAGCAGGCTATACAAAAAGAATTGCTCAACGAGAATGACCTGGATTTTGTTTTGTATCCTCATCGCAAGAATTTCATCGGTTATACCTTAAATCCACTGTTTAAGCAGGGAACGTTATGGAGTTCTGATGAAGAGCCCTATGAAATCAATGCTCTAGGATTAAGAGGGCCGAAAATAACTGAAAAGACGGAGGGAGTAAAAAGGATTCTCCTGCTGGGTGATTCATGGTTGTTCGGTTGGTTTCTCAAAGAAGAAGACCGGATCGGCAGCCAGTTGCAGCAGTTGGTTGACTCGAAAACTGAGGTAGGGAAATATGAAGTCATTACGGCGGCGATCCCAGGATGGAACACTCAATGTGAAGCAAATTTCTTGAAACATCATATCCACCGAATCGATCCTGATTATATTATTTGGGAAATCATGGCGAACGATGTGCTGGACGCAAACGGTGTTGTTCCACCGGGAGTCCTGTCCGAATCCTACAGCCCACAAACTCCGGAACGAACTCCTTTTACAACATTAGGAAAACTCATCAACTATCCAATGCCATTCATTCTCAGCCGTTACGAACGAAACCTCGAACTCATACATGAATGCGGTAAGCAATACGGCATACCGATTTTTATCTTTTCGATTGATGTGAATCCTGTATTTTTAAAACAAATTTCAGAAAAACAAGACATTCCCTATCCAGTTCTTTTTCTCCCGGACAAGTATAAATTGGATAAGGAGAGGGGATGGTTGAAACCCAATGACTTTCATCCCACCCCCTGGCTTACAAACATAATCGCGACAGGTTTGCTGAAACAATTAAAAAAACAAAAATTCATTGTTGAAATTGATTTCAAACAAGATGAGAATGAAATTGCTGAACCGTTTCAACTCTATTCGGATTTACAAATTACTCAGGAGCATATCGAAGCCTACAAACAAAAATATCTGACTTGGACACCATCGGAATTTCAAACCGGTGAAATTCAACCGAATACGGGACTGGGATTGGTTCACAGAAATAAAATGAGCCAACATGGGTATATCTATTTGCATGTGCCAGATGAGAGAAAATCAATCGGTATATATATCCAGATTGAAGAAATGTTTTTGGATCACCCCCACGAAGTGACTTTCACGGTGAGAGATTGTGACCAAAAAGAAAACAAAATAACAATGAAGATCGATCATACTATTATTCAATGCGATATTCCGCTACCGGAACCACTTAATCCCTATCCATTATATGAAATCGAATGGAAATTCGATTACTGTGAATGTTCCAGCCCGCGTTTATGTTATTCCGCAACATTGATGCACGTTAGTTCCTTTTAATTTGTATATACGGGTGCCAAGACATCGTTTGTACCCTTGCGGTGATCCAGTCTCACACGTTCGAAAATAAAGACCAGAAACACCATGAACAATGATCTCTGAAAAGAACGAAGTGGGGAAGGATTATTCAGTTCAACTTTCATTTCATCAGCTATCATCAAAACGCATCAGTCTGCCAATATAAAAACTGATTTGACAATGCCGCCTGCCTTAAAATTGGCCAGTTCGTGCCCGAAACATCATTCCACATCATGTAGTTATATGGATTTTCCCGTTTTATCAAGTCTCGAGAATCAAGAAATTCTTGTATTACCCTATCCTGGCGAAAAAATCCTTGAATCAGTGAGCAGCGATTTTCCCGCGCTTTGATCGCCATCACCCCAAAAAGAAGAGCGAGCAGGGAATCATCCGAATCGGTATAACCATACTCAGTGATGGTCAAAACGGGTTTGTCGAGGTTGAATTTTGCCGAGTAAAAATAAGCAACAATTTTTCCATTCTCGGTAACAATGGCCGGAACATGGTTCATCCATGCCAGCCGGGAACGCCAATAATCCAGGTTTCTAGTCAACAAACCGGATAAGAACTTCTGCCGTTCTGTATGAATTGAATGTAGAATTGGATAATCTTCATCTAGTAATCGGCGAAAACAAATCGTGTGCGGAATAAAATGCTGCAGCGAATCAACCGAAATCTGTTGTTCTTTCATCGGCAGCACCTGCCAGCCGAACCGTTCATAATAAGGCTGTATAACGGTATAGAGCAGAGAACCTTTCATTTTATCCTCTTTCATGATCCGCAGTGCATAATCCAGTAAAGCGCCTGCGTAACCCCTCCCCCGGCAATCCGGTCTAGTACCTACGCTGCCTATTCCCCCAAATCGGAATGCTTGATTCTGAAAAAGAATTGTACGATCGAAAATTTGCAGATAGGAAAGATAACGATGGTTTTTTACTACCGCGAGTGAATATTTGGGCTGATACCAGGGGTCTTTCATGGTAATGGAGTAAAAAAAAGCCCTTTCCATATCGGGAAAGGCGGTTTCAAGAACAGCCAAACCGCGGTGGTATCTATCCGGAGGCACACTTATAATGGATGCGCCGTCAGTAAGTTTATCGAATGAATTCTCTTCTACACCCATGAATTTTTCGTTGTACCGCACGCCGCGGCGGATTACCGGTTTTGAGAAGGCCGGTGAGACGGCGGCGTTACCTTTTTTCACCAACAAAGAATCATGACTTCCTGCTGTAAAATGTATGATAGGACTGATAATGCGGATTCGCTAACAGTCCCTCCATACGGTATTTAGTAACCGCAATGTTTTCAGTGGTTTGTTGGATCTCTTCGTGCGAGAGGCCTTGGAAATCCAGATCCCACCAAATTCCCCGCCGGAGAGATGTGGGTTTTCCCGTCTCATCGGCCAATGTATTTAGAGCCTCAAGTGTAGATTCTGCTTTCCCGTCGATTTTATCACAGACAAGCACCGCCGAATCCATCTGCAGATCATAGTCAGGAGAAGGCGTTTCATCTAATCCTTTTTCCATAACTTGAATGGTATAACGGTGTTTGTTTGGATTGGCAAACAGGGCGGTTTTTCGCGCCCACTGTTCAACAATTTGTTCAACCTGCTGGGAAGAAAGTCCAGAAAAGCCGATCTCCCAGAATTCTGAACGCTTTAAAGTCTGTAAGGATTTGATCTCCATACGTTCCCTAAGTGTGTGGAGAGCCGTTAAAGCAATATTATCGGGAATTTTTAGTGTAACAAATAAACAAACATAACACATGGTTTTTGGTTTTTACTCCCTGGTGCTATACTTTATAGAAACAACGATTAAAGTATGACACAAATACGTGAATATTGCCAATCCTGAAAAATTTATCCTTCGGGGTTGACATTGAATAATTCGTGCCGATAAACTTTTTCAAAAGACGTAAGTCAAAGTATAACCTATGGTTGGTTGAGGTACCCTTAAGGGTGCAACGAGGTTGTTTATGTACCTTTCTATATCATCATTTTCTTGGCTGCCTTCTACCTTTCTTGGAAAACTTTCGCTTCTCCAAGATTACGGAATTGAATCGGTAGAAATATATGCCGCAAAAAGACATCTAAATATTAGCGATCCTGAAGTTGTACAACAAGCCGGGATGGCGATTCGAAATTTAAGATTTCGAGGAGTCTCCCTGCACGCACCGAGCCAGGTTGGGGACTTATCCAATCCCGACGAATCCGAAAGAGAAGAAACCATTCTTGCTTGCCAAAAAGCATTGGATTCCGCAATGTTGTTGGGGGCTTCCATCCTTACTTTTCACCCTTCCAGCATCGAAGGAGACAAAAGTCAGGGACATGAAAGATGGGAATCGTTGTGTGAAACCCTTCGGGATTTAAGCGGTTATGCCGAAGATAGAGACGTTCGTATTGCCATTGAAAATCTGCCGTCTCCATTATTTGGCAGTAATCCGTTGGAAATGTATGAACGTATCAGTTCACTCAACCTATCGCATGTGGGGATGTGTCTGGATATTGGCCATGCCTATGCGGGAGGGCATTTACCCTCGGTACTTTCTCATTTCGGAGAAAAAATATTTTCTGTCCACGCCAGTGACAATCGTGGGCGTGTTGATGACCATCTTTCCCCAGGCCGTGGACATATACCCTGGGAAGATATCATTACCGGTTTAAGGCAGATGGAATTTCGTGGGCCGTTCGTCATCGAAGTACAAGACGGGCGAAGAATAGAAGAGATTCTGGAAGACGCCATTGATTTCGCAGACCGTATGGGACTGCAAGGTGTCGGTCAATTGTCTCATTGAGCGATTCATTTTCAAATACACTCTTTGAGTATGATGCGGTCTTTATGCGCCGAGCAATCAAACTTGCGCACAAAGGCCGTTTTACCGTATCTCCAAATCCCCGGGTGGGGTGTGTCGTTGTCTTACCTGAAAGTGATTCACCGGAAGATATCCCACAGGTCATCGGTGAAGGATTTCACCTCCGTCGAGGATTACCCCATGCCGAACGTGAAGCACTGAAAAACTGCATCAAATCCCCCCTCGGTGCAACCATGTACGTCACACTCGAACCGTGCTGCCATACTGGGGTGACGCCTCCATGCACGGACGCTATTCTCGAAGCGGGGATTAAACGCGTGGTAGTAGCGGCACGTGATCCATTTCCTCAGGTTTCCGGGAAGGGAATCGATCGCTTAAGAAAAGAAGGTATTCTAGTCCATATCGGTTTGCTTGAAGAAGAAGCCCGATATGAAAACCGGTATTTCTTTCATCGGCATGAGAGAAATTTGCCATGGGTTATTTTAAAAGCGGCCACGTCACTCGATGGAAAATTGGCCACCCATCGAGGGCATTCCAAATGGATCACTGGCAAAGAAGCGCGTGCCCATGTGCATGAATTAAGGGCCGAGGTGGATGCCATTATAGCCGGGATCGGCACGGTACTGGCAGACGATCCGCTTCTGACAGCTCGATTGTCTATCCCGCATGAGAATGAATTGATTCCCTCTACCCGGGTGATTTTGGACCCGCGCGGCCGTATTCCCATTCCCTGTCAATTATTGGACACGCTGAATGAAGCGCCGGTGCACCTATTCGCTTCCAATCTAATGCCTGAAGAACAAAAAGAACGGCTGGAGACGCTGGGGGTACGGGTTGACCGTGTGAAAGGAAATGAGCATCAACTGGATTTAAGAGAAATTCTGGAGATTCTGGCGCAAGAAAATGTGTTGAGTGTGCTTGTGGAAGGAGGAGGCCATGTTCACACCTCTTTTCTAGAAAGGAGCCTGGTGAACGAGGCCGCGATTTATATCGCTCCGGTTTTGATTGGAGGAACAGATTCGCCGACATTCTATATGGGGCAAGGCGTGGGTACAATGAAAGATGCGAAACGTGTTGAACGTGTAGAAAGGCATATGCTCGGACCTGATACACTGATACGGGGTATTCTGAATTGGGGGCTTTAAACAGCACTAATGTTTACTGGAATCATACAGGAAATCGGTACGCTAAATACTATTCAAATTCAGGGTGGCACGGCGATTATCCAAATCACCGCCCCTAAAATTTGTGCGGATGCAGCGTTGGGAGACAGCATTTGTGTCAATGGTGTCTGTCTGACTGTTTCCACAATCGAAGGAAATACCTTCAAAGCCGATATCTCCTCGGAAACGCTTAGCCGTACCGCTTTCCATTACGCCCAATCCAGTGAACCGGTTAATCTCGAACCGGCGTTGCGGCCCACAGACCGGCTAGGCGGCCACATCGTATCCGGCCACGTTGACGGAGTAGGCTGGATAGATACACTAGAAGAACAGAGCCAGTTTTCACGCCTGGTCGTTCAATTTCCCGCCAATCTCGGCCCTTTCATTGCTGAAAAAGGATCCATTAGTGTTGATGGTGTAAGTCTGACCGTGGCTGGTTTGGAGGGAGAATACGCAACCATAGCACTGGTTCCTTTTACGATTCAGAATACGGTTTTTAAGGTTAAACAGGCAGGAGCGGCTGTTAATCTGGAGGTGGATATTCTCGCCCGCTATGTGGAGCGGCTGCTGGCATTCGGCGAAGGAAAAAACGGCTCTGGGTTAACTTTGGAAAAACTGCAACAATATGGTTATACCAGCGAAGCGCTTGTAAACCATCAAGGATAACAACACCATGATACTTAGTATTGAAGAAGCTATTGCTCAGCTTAAAGAAGGCAAAATGTTGATAGTCGTTGACGATGAAAATCGCGAAAACGAAGGCGATCTTATCACTCCAGCGCAAAACATCAGTAAAGAGGATGTGAATTTCATCGTCACACAAGCCCGAGGTCTGTTGTGTGTCGCTATGGAAAAAGAGCGGGCTGAACGGCTTCGCCTGGCACCCATGACGACTGACAATACTGCTCTTCATAATACGGATTTTACAGTTACCGTGGACGCGATTCATGGAACAACGACCGGCATTTCGGCTCATGACCGGGCGATAACCATTCAAAAATTAGCCGATCCTCAAGCCCAGCCCGAGGATTTTGCACGGCCTGGACATATTTCACCGATTATCTCGAAACCCGGCGGGGTGTTGAGGCGTTCCGGCCATACAGAGGCCGTGGTGGATCTTATGAAAATGGCCGGATACGAATCCGCAGGTGTTTTGTGTGAGATGCTGGATGAAGACGGCAGCATGTCCAGGATGCCTTCACTCGAAAAATTTTCACAGCAGCATGGGATCGGCATTATCACAATTGAGGATCTCATTGCCTACCGCAATCGGACGGAAAGCCTGGTTGAAAAAGTATTGGTGACCAAGCTCCCTACACAATTTGGGACTTTCGATATCCACCTTTACGTCAGCAGAGTGGACGATAAAAAATACCTTGCATTGGTTAAAGGGGATATTACTCCAACAGAACCTATTTTAGTTCGGGTGCATTCACAATGCCTGACCGGGGACTTACTCGGCTCTTTACGGTGTGACTGCGGTCCCCAACTTCATTATGCTTTGTCAAAAATAGAGGAAGAGGGGCAAGGCGTATTGCTTTATATGCCTCAGGAAGGACGCGGAATTGGACTTGTCAATAAACTGAAAGCTTATGTTCTCCAGGATCAAGGACATGATACGGTAGACGCCAACTTGAAACTTGGGCTGAAAGCCGACGAAAGAGATTATGGTCTTGGTGAGCAAATTCTGGTCGATTTGGGGGTCCGGAAAATGCGGTTGATGACAAACAATCCAAAGAAAATCACCGGATTGTCCGGCTATGGACTGGAAATCGTTGAACAAATTCCTATTCGCGTCGGTGAATGTGAGTTCAATTTGTATTATCTGGAAACCAAGAAAAACAAGATGGGACATCAACTCTAGAGGGACATCATGGCAAAAACAATTGAAGGACAATTATTAGGCCAGGGAAAAACTTTTGGAATCATTGTTTCCCGCTTTAACAGTTTTATCACTGAACGGCTTTTGGAGGGGGCTTTGGATGCCCTTCGCCGGCATGGCGTCGAGGAAAATAACATCACTATTGTC
>CAZXSQ010000052.1:18844-19802 GCA_964643335.1 uncultured bacterium | reverse complement strand
CATGATATGTTCCAACCACGGGCAAACACACAGGTTTGCCCCTACAACATGATAAGGTTATACCTATATGTCTAACCTATTACGTTATACTGGACATCTTCATTTCTTCTAGCTAGTATAAATGCGATTAGGTATTTGTCATTGCCAGGTGCACAAAATGGACGTATGAATATGAATTATTCTGATCGCTTTTTTATTTAAATTTTTTGGGGAGGTTGATCCATGAATTATACGAAATGGTTTATTGTAATATTGGCATTTTTGATCTCTTCGGGGGTGCAATCCGAAGAGAAGATAATTCACAATCTTAGCACAGTCCCATTTACTGAGGTGGATATTGAAGATGATTTCTGGGCACCGAGACTTGAAACAACCCGTGAAGTCACCTTGCCGCATTGCCTGGAGTGGTGTGATAAGACCGGGCGGATCAGCAATTTCGCCAAAGCCGGTGGTTTGATGGAAGGGAACTTTGAGGGAATCTACTTCAATGATTCGGATGTGTATAAAGTGTTGGAAGGTGCGGCTTATATTTACGCCTATCATCCTTATCTTAAATTGAAAAAGGAAATCGATGAGTTGGTGATGAAAATCACCAGCGCTCAACAGGATAACGGTTACTTGAATACCTTTTATACTTTAGCCGAGTCTGAAAATCGCTGGACGGATTTGAGAGTTAAACATGAACTATACTGCGCCGGTCATTTGTTTGAAGCGGCGGCCGCCCATTATCAGGCAACGGGGGAGCGTGATCTGCTTGACGTTGGCCTTCGATTTGCTGATCTGATCGATTCAAAATTTGGTGAGGATAAAAGGCGGGATGTTCCTGGTCATGAGGAAATCGAACTGGCCCTGATTAAACTGTATCGTTTGACTGGCGAGCAGAAGTATTTGAACCTTGCTCAATTTTTTATCGATGAACGCGGTCATGCTCATGATAGAAAACTCTACGGGAAACAAC
>CAZXSQ010000052.1:12490-18834 GCA_964643335.1 uncultured bacterium | reverse complement strand
CTTCAAGATCACTTGCCGGTTCGCGAACAAGGCGAAGTGGTAGGCCATGCGGTGCGTGCGATGTACCTGTTCAGCGGGGTGGCCGATCTGGTGGCGGAGACGGGTGACCGCAGTTATATCGACGCCATGGAACGTATCTGGCAGGATATCGTCAAACGGAAAATGTATATCACCGGTGGGATTGGTGTTTCAGGGCATGGTGAAGGATTCTCGGCTGGATACGATTTGCCTAATGAAGAGGCTTATGCTGAAACCTGTGCTTCAATAGCGCTGGCTTTTTTCAGCCACCGGTTAAACCGGTTGTATGCGGATGCGCGTTATGCCGATATATTTGAAAGGGTGCTTTATAACGGGCTGCTTTCAGGTGTATCGCTGGACGGTGACAAGTTTTTCTATATCAATCCATTGGCCAGCCGTGGAGTGGAGCATTTCGAGACAAGCGGAGGCAAAGAGGGAGAAAGCAAACAACACCGCCAGCATTGGTTCCGCTGCGCCTGCTGCCCCAGTAATGTTGTGCGGTTCATGCCAACTGTGGGCGGGTATATTTATGCCAAATCGGATGACGCCATTTATGTTAATCTGTATATTGACAGCCGGACTGAAATTTCTATCAATGAAGCGAAAGTCAATTTACATCAAAAGACACGTTATCCGTGGGATGAGGATATACGAATCGAGGTTGAACCGGAAACTGAAACTGAATTCAATATCAACATCCGTATCCCAGGCTGGTGTGATGACTATCGTCTCCGTCTTAATGGAAGGCCTGTGAATTATGCATTAGAAAAGGGATATGCCGTTATTTCACGCGAGTGGAAAAATGGGGACACCATCGATTTAAAATTGCCGATGGAAATCAAGCGGATGGAAGCCAATCCCCGGGTGGAAAATAATCGTGGGAAAATCGCATTGCAACGAGGGCCGTTGGTATATTGTTTGGAAGAAGTTGATAATAGTGAGGATGTATGGTTTATGGCTATTCCACGGGATGCAAAACTAAAAGCGAAACACCGGCGAAACCTGCTTGGTGGAGTTACGGTGATTGAAGGAGATGCGCTTGTCCAGCGGGAATACCATGATTTTGATTCTCTGTACCGGCCTTTGCCTGAAGCAGAAACGGTGTCATTCACAGCGATACCTTATTATGCCTGGGATAACCGTGAACCGGGAATGATGAAGGTTTGGATTCCGCAAGATCCAACATTGGCTCCACGGAAAACGTTGTTGAATACAAGTGAAATTTCATCTTCACACGTCAACAGCAAAGATAGTTTTATTGCGCTTTATGACGGTGAGATACCTGAAAGTTCACATGACAAATCCATTCGGCGTTTTACCTGGTGGGATCATAAAGGAACTAAGGAATGGGTGCAATACGAATTCCCTAAACCTTCTTCTGTCACAGGTGTCGAAGTATATTGGTTTGATGACGAGAACAGTGAAGGGAAGTGCAGAGTGCCGGAATCCTGGAAGCTACTTGTGAAAGACAATGGTTCATGGAAACCGGTTCAAGGAGCATCCAATTATCATACAGAATTGGATCAGTTCAATAAAGTTACTTTCCCTGCTGTTAAAACGTCCGGTTTGCGAATCAAGGTTCAACTCCAATCCGATTTTTCAGGTGGTATTCTTGAATGGCGAGTTTTGAGGTGAAAACATTATGATGAAAACAATGAAAATTTATACATGTATATTCTTCCTGCTGATAACGGTAAATGTGGTTTTCGGCGATGCATTTGATAAGGCTCTCATCAATGGTGAACAGGCACATGAGGCACTGGTTCGCAGCAAGCGCGTTGTAGGAGCTTATTTGAAACGCCTTGATCCGGTAACAGGTCTTCTTCCCCGCCGAGGGGGACAAAATGCCTGGTATGTTCAGGATTCAGGGGCTGATCTGTATCCATTTCTCATTATGGCTGCCTATTACACTGATAAGTCCGTCTTTGACGAGCAAATGTATGGGATTCTGCGGAACGAGGTTCGGTATTCAACCCGTGTGGGGATGCTATCTGACAATGTGGCGCCTGGCGGAGGCTTTGTCAGTGAAGATAAGAATTTGGACCGAATCATTTTCGGTTCGTGCGAATATGTGAAAGATGGGTTGCTGCCTTTATCCGAACTGCTTGGACATCATGCCTGGTATGACCGCATGAGAGGGATTGTCGATGACATGATCGAACATGCTCCGTATGATACTGAGTTTGGCCGAATCCCATCTCTGAGTGCTGAAGTCAATGGGGAGTTTCTGCAAGCATTGTCACGGCTTGCTTATGAAACGCATGATAATAAATATATCGATCAGGCAATCCGCATCGGTGATTTTTATTTTAAGGAAGTCATTCCCAAATCGAATGGAATCCCAGCGCATCATTGGGATCTTGAAAATCACAAACCGGCTTCCGATTTGTTCCGTTTCAGCGATCACGGAAATGAAATCGCCGGGGGACTTTCGGAATTGGTCATGTTTTTGAAAATGAACCAGCATCCCAAGTATCATGAATTCAAAGAACCGTTATCACAATTTATCCATACGTTGCTGGATCATGGATTGAGCGAAGACGGTGTGTGGTATTCAAGTATTCAACCGAGCACCCTTGAAGTGAAGGATGAACGTCATGCCCATTGTTGGGGCTATCTATTCAATGCGGTGTATACCACTTATCTTATAACTGAAGAGCAACGGTTTTTAGATGCGACACAACGCGCTTTAAAGGCGGTGACAGAAACGCCGACTTATCTGGATGATCCTGAAGGCAGCGGGCGCAACTACGGTTCAAACGCTTATTCGGATGCCATTGAAAGTGCAATTACCTTTTTGAACCGGCTGCCGAATGAACGAACTTTCAACGTGCTGGATGAATGCGTCGCCCGCTTTTTAGACCGCCAGCGCAGCGATGGAATCATTGAGGATTGGTACGGAGATGGAAACTACGTTCGCACGGCGTTGATGTATGCACTCATGAAATCGCAGGGCACCTGGGTAGAACCCTGGCGAACTGATGTTCGCCTCGGTGCGGTGTTAGAAGGAGATGTTTTATACCTGACACTCGAGACCGATCGGCCATGGAGTGGGCGTCTACATTTCGATATTCCCAGACATAAGAAGCATTTCAATATGCCGGTCAATTATCCCCGATTGAATGAGTTCCCCGAGTGGTATGTGGTTGATCCGGACAGGTTGTATTCTGTCGAAATCCAGGATGAAGAGAACATACGAATAGGGGGTGAATTGGTTCGGGGATTACATGTGGAGGCCAATAAGAGTCCTTTGAAGATTAAAGTGACAAAAATCATCGGCCCGCCATATGGTGCAAATTGATGTATAATTTTTGGCGTAAAAGATGGAATTGTGTTACTATTGTATTGTGACAGATAGAGAGGGTAGGGTAGGGTAGACACATAGGTCTACCCCTACGGTTGGAATGTAGGGGTAATCCTTTATGGTTGCCCGAACCTTTAATGGTTGCCCTATCCTAAATGATTTCGCATGAAACTTTTATAGTTGTTTGTCGTTTTATTTATAAGACCGGGTTTTTTTTAATAGCGCAACAAGGGGGTAATCATAAAGATACGTCTGTTCAGTGTTTTTCTGATGTTTGCAATTTCCGGGATTGTATTTGCCCAAAGCCAGTCATTAAATGCCGGTGACACAATCCCTGCCATGGAGGTTTATAGTTGTGAGGGGATAGCGGTGCCGCTTTATCCTCCTGAAGGTGAGATTTCGTTGATTTTGTTTCAAGACACGGAATCGTGGCAAACCACCCATATCATGAATGAAGTACTTGCTCTATATAATCGTTTTCATGATTCAGGATTGAATGTTCTTGGAATATGCACGGATACGTTTGAAGACGATGTTTATGATTTTTCCCATGTCTGGCAACTCCCCTGGCCGCAGGTCATGAATAAGGACTGGAAAGTGCTACAAAAAATTGGAGCTGATCCGCCCACGTCCAATCTTTTAATCAATTTTAATGGGAAAATATTGGCCTGCAATCTTCAAATGAACAATGCTCCCTCTGTTATCGAGGCAATGTTAGACGGTTCTCAAGGAATTCCTGACTTAGAACAAAGGGAATATCTTTCCGGTACAAAAAGGGACTGGGGACCTGAACAGGCTGCCGGTAAACCCGATACGCCCGAAGTGGGTGATTATGCTTCAGCATGGGGATCGCGCACTCCCGATGGGCAGGATGAGTGGATACAGCTGGTGTATAAAGAAGCCATTGTTCCAACTTCGATTCGAGTTTATGAATCTTACAATCCGGGGGCTATCTATAAAGTGAGTGTTTTTAACTCTTCCGGAGTTGAAAAAGTGGTCTGGCAGGATGAAGCTTGCTCAATCTCAGAAAAAATGAGAATTTCCGAAATTCCATGTAATGTTGATTTCAAGACGAATCGGGTAAAAGTTTATCTAAAATCAGCTGCAATTCCAGGATGGAATCAAATCGACGCGGTGGGAATGACCAATGCGGAAGGAAAAGTCTGCTGGGCGGTGGATGCAGAGGCCAGCAGTACCTATGCTCATGAGCTGAAAGTGAATGTCGGCTTCAAGAATTATGTTTTTCCAACTGGACGGCAAACGGAAGGAATCGAGTCTCTTAAAGAAATTGACAAGGCCGTTGATCAAATGAAATCTATTGCAACAACGGATTCAAGGGGCAATGATACACCTTTCCGATTGCATATCAAAACGTATGTTGAAGGCACCAATGTTTTAGTGATTCATAAAAATACCGCTCGGTGGTATCGTCATCATTCATCCTTGTTGCCAGTGCAAACGAACGATCAGGCGGTACATCCGGCGATGATCAACGGTGTTGAATGGAAGCCGGTTTGGACGGCGTTATCCAGTGATTCTGAAGCTGAGGAAAAACATTGGACAGACGTTTGTGATTCCATACAGCCAGCGCTTCCGCTGAAAGATTGCATGATAGAAATCAAATTGCCGCAAGCATCATTGATTAATTGTTTATGCGAACAAAAAGAGAATACAGCCACAAGCCCGTTGATGATCGGTCAGGCTCCCCGCGGTAGTATTTATCTGGTTGAACGCCCAACGGCGGAAAACAGTTATATTCTGGCGTTGGCCTTTGAGCCGTTCAAAGTGGATGGGGCTGACTGGTTTGAGTGCATTGTGGATATTCGTCCTGAGAAAACAGATAAAAATATCGCTTTGGCTGAAGATCATCGTTGAATTCTACTGCTACCTATAAACCATATAATCATTCTTCTATTTTTCCCTATTTACCACGTGTAATCCATATCGAAGAACTATTGGCAGTGCTATGTTTTGCATTTTTTTGGATTCACCGGTCTCAGCATTTTGCCGGAGACGGTGTTTTGCTTGCGAAAATCACCGAAGGGGGGAAATGGCTGGTTAAAAATGAATTGCTTTCTCAAGCCATTATCCAGCTGGTTTACCGTATGGTATCTCTATGGTTTATCACTCCCATGGAGGTGATGAATTTTCTGTCCTGTATAGCCGGTGCTTTATCTATATGGTTGTTGTTGCGCCACAGCCGCCGGTTATTTGATCTCTCGCCTATTTGGCCATTGTTGTTGTTTTTCTCGTCTGGTTTCTTCATTTTTGCCTGCGGGCATACCGAGTATTATCCTCTGCTGCTTCCGGCCATGTTTTTATATGGTTTTTATGCTGTGGGCTATTTGCGTGGTGAGATAAGAATGGAATTGGTGGTTTGGGCTTATGTACTGGCGGTTGCTCTTCATTTCGCCATGCTGATCGCATTGCCTTCATTGTTGATATTGCCCTGGCTGGCTAACCGAAATTGCGATTATAAAACAGTTGTTGTCCGGCTGGTTCTTTTTATTCCGCTTTTGTTTCTTGTACGTAATTACTCACAATATTTGCTGGGGCATAAGGCTGCCGGGTTGTCTCCCGCATGGAACTTGTTGCCTTTGTTTCCGTATGAGGGCATGTACCGCTATTATGCTTTTTTTGATTGGGGGCATGTTATCGGTTGGCTTTACGGCTGGGTGCAGCGTTCCTGGATTTTTTGGCCTTTCATCATATGGATGGTATACACAGAAGGAATAGGCAGTGCGATGAAAAGAGAACGGCTTTTCCTATTTGTATACACGATCTGTTTTACGATGTGGACGTTAGTGTGGCATCCGGATTTGGGGATGAAAAAAGACTGGGATTTGTTTGCTATCGAGGCGGCGCCTTGTTTGTTGTTGGTGCTCACTTACATACCCGATATCAGAATTCGTTCATTTCACAAAACTGTTTTATTGGTTGCGTCCATCGCATCGGTGTTTGTCATGTACTCTTATGTTCTCTCTCAAGCCGATTTTCCGCGTAGAGGTTACGGTGCTGTTCG
>CAZXSQ010000052.1:0-12480 GCA_964643335.1 uncultured bacterium | reverse complement strand
CATCAATCCTTCAGTTGAGTCCACATTCACTGTGAATGGTTACAATGAAGCATTGACGATACCGCGCATTCGTGAGGGGCTTTATGAGGGAAAAATAATTGACCGCACCAACAAAAAGGTAACCGACTTCTTTTTTATCGTGAATCCAAATGATGAACTGATCATATCCATGAAACCGTGATAGGAAGATTAGTGATATTCTTCACGGGTGCCAAGGGTACGTTGTTTGTACCCTTGCAATGATGAAATCGTGATGGGCAGATTATTGATATTCCTCAGCCATTTGATTCAATATTTCAACCCCGCGTTGAATGGTTTCATCTTCCGCCGCGAACGATATCCGGAAATGTGAATTTTTCTCCGAAAAGACGCTGCCGGGTACGACCAGGACATTGTTGTCGATCGCTTTCATCACGAATTCGTCGCCGTTGCCGTTTGGCGCTTGCGGGAAGATATAAAAAGCACCACCCGGGCATACCACGTTAAATTTTTCTTTTAATCCGTTGTAGATGAGATCCCGTTTTCTTTTGTAATCTTCGCGAACTCCTGTGAGATCCAAATCCAACGCTGCCATTCCGGCGTGTTGGGCAAAGCTGGGAGCGCATACGAAGGAATACATCTGAATGTTGATCATAGCCGCAATGACATCTTTGGGGCCGTACGCATACCCCAAACGCCAGCCGGTCATGGCTGACGATTTTGAAAATCCCGAAAGAATCAATGTATATGGGTAAAATTCAGCCGGGGATTTCGGTTGGCTGTCATAAAGAAACGGTTCATAAATCTCGTCGGAGATGAGAAGCAATCCATGTTTTTCGGCAATAGACGCGATGGCTTTTAATACGTCATCCGGGTAAACCACACCGGTTGGATTACAGGGGCTGTTCACCAGAATTGCTTTGGTTCTGGGAGTGATCAGGCTTTCTATTTTTTCCGGGTCCGGTTGGAAATCGGGATAGGTATCCAAATACACTGGCTTGGCTCCGATGAAATTGACCAGGTGTTTGTACATGACGAAGAATGGATCGGGAACGATGATTTCATCCCCGTCATCCAAGACGGCCATGAACGAAAGCAGGATACCACCGGAGACGCCGGAGGTGATCATTACATCGCCAATATCGATCCCTCTAGCCAGGTAAAGCTCCTTGATTTTATTACGAAATTCATCCAGCCCGGCGGTTAAGGTATAACTGTTTTTCCCAGCACGGATTGCGTTAATGGCCACCTCTTTGATCTCTTCCGGCACATCGAAGTGTGGTTGGCCGATGGAGAGATTGACTGGATTTTTCATGTTGGCCGCCAGGGCGAAGACTTTTCGAATCCCTGATGAATCAATTTTAGTTGTTCGTTTCGATAATGAAATCATCATAACTTCCTTCTGGTATTAAATTTCAGATGGAATGATTATACAAAAGCATTGTGATTCACAAAACCGGTTCGAGGGGAAATATAGATATTTGGATAATTGTGGAATAGGAAAAGGTGTGTTCTTCACAAAATCCGGAACACACCTTTTCCTTTTTGGAGAGATGGATGGAGGTCGTTTTAAATTCTATAGAAAGACAAATCCATTTCAAATCAAATCCTGATTGATAGACATGTCAATCATGCATGGAGAATCAGCTGTTGAAGGTTTTTAGATTATTTCACCATTCCATTAATTTGATTTCGATAATACCATGAAAAAAACACACGATTTTCGAGGATAAGTTCGATGAAAACTTTCTTATGTATGTTACTATTTATAAGTATTCCCATTGAAGTTTTATGCGATGGTGATGAGTGGGTAAGCTTGTTTGATGGAAAAAGCCTGGATGGTTGGAAAGCACCTGAAAATCCAGGCTCATTTACTGTTGAGGATGGAAAGATTAAAGCGCACGGCTCACGTTCTCATTTGTATTATATTGGGCCGGTGAAGAATCATGATTTCAAAAACTTTGAATTCAAGGCCGAGGTGATGACCAGACCGCTTTCAAATTCAGGCATCTATTTCCACACACAGCTGCAGAAAAAAGGTTGGCCCAAGCAAGGATATGAAGTCCAGATCAACAATTCGCAGCCATTTAAAAAAAGAAAAACCGGCAGTTTATACAAAGTGAAAGACATCCATAAAACACCGGTGAAGGATAACGAGTGGTTTACTTTATACATCGCTGTTCGTGGCAAACATATCATGGTCAAGATCAACGGTAAAACCGTCGTTGATTACACCGAGCCGAAACCTCCTGCGCCGCCGAAGGAATACCCCAAACGGATTTTATCCAGCGGGACATTTGCCCTCCAATCCCATGATTTTTTCAGCACGGTTTATTTTAAGGATATGATGGTGAAGCCGCTGCCGGATCGATTGCCCTAAAGCTTTTATCGGTAATGCATTAATGCAATTTACAATATTTTGATTATTTTAATTACATAAATATGTGAAAATGTTCTTTTTGTCCGCCACTTAAAAGAAGATAAAACTTCCCGCAATGTTGCAGCCGGTACGGTCGTGGGGACTTTGTCTACGACCGATGGAGATGCCGGTGATACGCATACCTATACTCTCGTGACCGGCGGCGGTGATGATGACAACGGATCGTTTACCATCAATGGGAATCAACTGATAACCAATGTGGTGCTGGATTACGAAACGAAAAACAGCTTGAGCATACGCATCAAAACCGATGACGGCAATGGGGGGACGTATGAGGAACAATTCACAATTACGGTGGCCTATTGCAACTCGGCCCCGACGGCCAATTCCCAGAGCGTATCCACCAGTGAAGACTATTCCGTCAGTATTTCGCTCTCAAGCAGTGATCCAGAAGGGGATACCTGTTCTTATGTCAAGGTTTCTAATCCATCTCATGGTTCGCTGACCAGTTTTAACTCGAACACAGACAATGTCACTTATAACCCGGATTCCAATTATACCGGAACGGATTCGTTTACCTTCAAAGTTAACGACGGAGAATTCGATTCCTCTGTTGCAACGGTGAATATCACGGTCAGCCCGGTCAACGATCCGCCTCGAGCGAACTCACAATCCCTCACCATCGATGAGAATCAATCCGTAAATATAACCTTAACCGGCAGTGATTTGGAGAGTTCGATTTCATTTAGCATTATTTCAAATCCTGCTCATGGATCGATTCTGAATTTCAGTTCAAATTCGGGAACGTTAACTTATAGTTCTGATCTATATTACGCCGGTGCGGATTCATTTACGTTTGTGTCGAGTGACGGTGCCCGGATTTCGAATGTTGCGACGGTTTCGATCAACATCAACCGAATCTCTACCCCAACCGCGACCGATAGTCCGACACCGCTGCCACCGACGGACACTCCTTTGCCGCCAACAGCAACTGAAGTTCCACCCACAGCAAAGCCTGTCACGCCGACGGCAACATTAGCGCCCCCCACAGCAACGCCAATTCCACCTACAGCAACGCCGGTTCCGCCGACTGCGACGCTCGCACCGCCTACAGACACGCCCGTCCCGCCGACAGCCACACCGGTGCCACCCACGGCTACGTCCATTCCTCCGACAGCGACCTATACCGCAATACCGACCAAATACCCCGAGGCCGGGCAATCACGCTCCCAGTGTTAGAATCGATCCTCAGCAGACTTTCATTGTTCTGCAAGGGGACAGAGTGACCATGTCCGTGATAGCCGAAGATGAAGACAACGATTCCATTCAAGTTTCACTTTCTGAAGATGCACCGGCTTCATTGAGATCACAGGCCTTCTTCTCAGGGATGCTATTTACCGATTACCGGTTGGATACATCGACTTTGGGGGATTATACGTTTTCGGTTTATGGCTATGACGGGAGTGACGCGACCGAAAAGACGGTGAATTTAATGGTGGTTACAGAAATGCCTACACCGACGGTACCGCCAACGGCTACACCGCTACCACCAACTGTCACGCCTGTACTTCCGACAGCCACTCTGGTGCCGCCAACCGATACGCCCGTGCCACCTACAGCAACCCTGGTACCACCGACGGATACTCCAGAGTTGCCAACAGATACCCCGGTACCACCAACGGCTACACCCGTGCCGCCAACGGCCACAGAGACGCCGACACCGACTAAAACCACGATGCCTGAACTTACCATCACACCAACTCCAACCCCCGTGCCGCCCAGGCAGCAATTGTTGACGGTCACAGACAACGGTAATACGGCTGTGGATTTATGTAACGGCACAGATTACGACTCCATGCCCAATACCATATTGGCGATTCGGTCGGATCTCACTCCGGCCAGCGATACCGATCTTAGTGATATCAAAGACATTCATGTTCAAGTGCGCATGGATGGAGAAGGTGAATTTGTCTACTTAGGACGAACGGACAGCGGTACCGCTCAAGCATTAATATGGGAGGCTGGTTCTCAATTGGTTCATCCAGATTTTCGTGTAGGACCACTACTTGGGCATTCCTATGAATTTCGTGCGCTTGCCTTGACCGAAAGCGGAATCCCAAAATCGTATGGGCCTTATTATTCAGCCGGTCCGGTTGAATTAAAGCCAGCTATTACCGTTGAAGATAATCCGGCTACAACTGAGGATATGAGCAACGGACAGGATTATGATTCAAGATTTAATCGCCAATTAACCGTCAGTTGGAATTTAGACTCCGGTTCAGCTGATTCTGATGAGATTGCCGACTTCCACGTGTATGTCAGCATAAATGGTGGAAGCTATTTATTCTTGGGCCGACCCGGTAACAGTGTTGCCACCCAATTGAATTGGAGTGCTGGTGGAGCCGGTGCAATATTTAATCCAATGTTCTTGGCTGGGCCGCAATTTGGAAACACGTATACATTTCGGGTTTATGCAATCACGGCCAGCGGTACGCCTTTATTTTACGGACCATTTGTTAATGCCGGCCCGGTAGAATATTTCCCCCTTGTCACCGTAACGGATAACATTTTAACTCTGGAAGATTTGAGCAATGGCCAAGACCAGGATGCGCCGGATAACCGGCAGTTGGTTATCCGCTACAACTTTGAAAGCCAGGCTGAATTAGATATTAATAACGTATCAGATTACCATGTCTATGTAAAAGTTGGAGACGGAAACTGGACATTCCTGGGCCGAAACGGCAGCGCCACGGCCACGGAATTTGTGTGGGATGAGAAAATGATTATACCTCTCTCGAATCTTGCTTTCATAAATGGCCCGCAATTTGGGCAGTCGTATCAGTTTAGAGTGTATCCGATTACCGTAAGCGGTTCACCGGTATTCTATGGTCCATTTGAATCCGCTGGTCCGGTGGAATTTTTGTCAAGTGGATAATCATGTTCATGCGGACCGCTCAAACCGCAAGTGGATGCGAGTTAGTCATCGTTCTCGTTATAAAATTCAGGATATAATTTTTTCGCGCATTCCGGACAGATGCTATGACTGAATTCTGCCATGGAATGTTCTTTAATATATAATTCAATCTGGTTCCAATAGCCTTGATCATCACGGATTTTCTTGCAACTCGCACAGATTGGCAGGAGTCCGCTCAGGGTTTTTACGCGGGTCAGTGCTTTTTCCAGGGATGCTGTTTTCTCGTTCAAAAGTTCAATGTACCGGCTGTTCTGCAACGCGATGGCAGCCAGTTCGCCAAAAACAGTGGCAATCTCAGCATCTTCGTCTGTGAAGTCTGAAGCCTTATTTGCCAGCCCCATGATTCCAACTGTTTGCCCGTCAATATTGAGTGGAGAAAACATGACATTGCGCAGTTCTACATGTCCCTCCGGCATATATTGCACCCATTCGCTATTCATGAAATCGTTTTCATAAACCGCTTGGTGGGTCTTATAGGCATAAGCACGAAGCCCGCGAATGGGCATCGGCAGTTCTGGATTAACTGTACAAGGTAATCCACCTGCCTCCAAGAAAAGAATTTCATTCTCTTGCCCATCCTCACTCAGCAAGGCAACATATCCGGAATGGGCACCGGTCAGTTCTCTACAATAATCAAATATAGCCTGTGCGGATTCTGCGAAGTTTTTCTTTTCCAAGATGGAGCGAGCACCCTTGATAACCGCATTTAACTTCTTTTCCGCATAAGATATATTCATAAATAAAACCACCTTCATGACTTGCCTGTAACAAAATCAGAAACTTGCATAAAAAAGAAAATTTCTGAACAGTATACCCAAAATCATCGTGGTTTCAACCAAAGTTTTATAATCCAAGATAATTACGCATTGCTTAGTTAAGTGATCCAACGTATAAAATTCAAGAAGTGAAATTTGACGGAAATGCGGGAGCCAAAGCGGGGATTTGAATTATTCGGAAAAAATTATGGTGGGGTGGCAAAGGAAAGGTGTTAGCCGTCTTTGAATGATTTTTCGCCAATCATACACTTCGGCACTGAATCCTTTTAATCCTTTACTGAAAAAATATAACCAAAATTTCGAATTTGCGATACAATTATTCTTGACATACGACTGATTTATCATATAGTATATAAACTTTATATATATTTACCCCATCTCGATCTAATGCTGTGCGATTTTTGTTTAATAAAGACGGTTCAAATGCGTATATAGAAGAGTCAAATACATAAGATTGGATTCAATGCGAAATGTAGGGGCAGACCTATGTGTCTGCCCAGAATTCCCGCATACCTCTCTTAATTCTGGAGAAGAACAGACCGAGGACATACTCTCAGCCATAGTAAACAATACTTTTTGTATCAATTTTGCAATTTGAAGCATTACTTATTGTTCTAATTTCTGCTTTTCTATTGATGTTAGAAATCTCATGAATCACTCTTCTATCATACTTTGTGTTTTTTTGAAGGAGGCATCGAAATGGGGAATTTATTGCATTATGTCAAGAATGGGATTCGTTGGATTTTATTCGTAATCGCTTTTGTAATGGGCTTGGCCGATGGGGTAAAGGCTCAAACGCTTTCTCCCGCCGAAAAGGCTTCTATTCAGCATCAGCTTCGTGTGGTAGAGTATAATTTTTCAAAGAACGCAGAGCAAACGGTCTATTATGCGCCCAATCGTGCTCAAGATTTAGGTTTACGTTTTGATGCAGGCGGCATGACGGCTGAATTACAAAATACTAAAAGTCAGTTCCATCTTCAATTGACCGGCTATGGCTACGAAAACAATCTCACCTCGGTTCGTGATCCGCAAATCGTGACCAATGAAAACACCGTTGAGTACCGGTGGGGAGATTTGATCGAATGGTACGTCAACACTGAACTTGGAGTAAAACAGGCTTTACACTGTTTTCTCCACCGCAAGCGGGGAGTGAGTACAAGGGTGATTTAGTGTTGGAAATGACCTGCGATTCATCTCTCACAGCTCATCTCATCCCCGGTGGGCAGGCGGTTCTGTTTCGCGATGCGCGCGGAAACACGATTTTACGCTACGATCAGCTGCATGTTTTTGATGCAAATGGGCATGTACTTTCTTCACGATTTGAATTAGGAGCGGAAAACCACATTCTCATCATCATAAACGATCAAAACGCAGTATACACCCCCTTACCATCGATCCGTTAATCACAAATCAAAGCAAAAAACTACTGGCCAGTGATGCCGTAGCGGGGGATTGGTTCGGTTATTCAGTTTCCATTAGTGGTGATACGGCCATAGCCGGGGCTATGTTTAACGCTGACGCTGGTGCAGAGTCCGGTTCTGCCTATATCTTTCAACGCGATCAAGGCGGAACAAATAATTGGGGAGAGGTGAAAAAACTCACCGCTTCCGATGCTGCAGCGGGAGATCATTTCGGTTATTCCGTCTCCATTAGTGGTGACACGGCTGTGGTTGGAGCATACGCTGATGATTCTGGGATAGGTTCCGCTTACGTCTTCAACCGTAATGCAGATGGAGATAATCAATGGGGACAGGTGAAAAAACTCATAGCGGAGGATCGCGCAGCCGGGGATTATTATGGTACAGTAGCCATTGACGGTGACACGATTGTGATTGGATCGTATTTGGATGATGATAATGGTAAAAATGATAGTGGGTCTGCCTATGTTTACAAGCGTGACCAAGGCGGAACAGAGAATTGGGGGCAGGTGGCAAAACTCCACGCGTCCGATCCTGGGGATGATGACCGGTTCGGTAATGCAGTCGCGATCAGTGGTGATACTATCGCGGTTGGGGCCTGGTATGACGATGATAACGGCGCTGACAGCGGTTCAGTCGATATCTATTACCGCAATCAAGACGGTCCAGAGCAATGGGAGTGGGTAAAACAAATCAAACCGGGAGACGGTGATGCGGGGGATTATTTTAGCGGTTATGCTCTTTCTATTAGTGGTGACACGCTCGTGGCCGGGGCATATGGAGATGATGAAAACGGTACTGACAGCGGGGCGGCTTATATTTTTCAACGCGATCAAGACGGGACGGATAATTGGGGGCAGGTGAAAAAACTCCTTGCTGATGACGGCGTAGGAGTTGATCAATTCGGTTATGGTGCGGTTTCTATCAGTGATGACATAGTCACAGTCGGGGCTCACGGAGATGATCCTGGGGGGTCAGTTTATATCTTCCACCGCAATCAAGGTGGAACGAATAACTGGGGGCAGGTGCAAAAAATCACTGCTTCCGATGATGATTGGGATGATGAATTTGGGCATGCGGTCTCCATCAGTAACGACACGATTATTGTAGGGACGCCTTATAGCGATGACGACGGTAATAATAGCGGTTCAGCCTATATTTTTAATATTACACCACCAGTAGCGGGATTCGAATATGCTCTTGCATTTGGTGACGATGATGGACAATATGACAAGGTCCAAATTCCTTCTCAAGATGATTACAATTTTAGTTCGGCTAATAATTTCACTTTCTCTGCCTGGGTAAAAATTGATGAACTGGGCCACGAACACCCTATCATAGAGAAACTGTACCAATCCGGGGGATTATATGTACGTTTTAGTGTTAAAGGGTTTGGAAATATTTATTTTGGGCACGCAAAAGCAGACTTTTGGTTCGATTATGGAGTTCATCATTATTCCAATCAGGCCATCAGTACCAACCAATGGTACCATGTGGCGGGGGTGAAAAGAGGATGGCAGACTGAGATTTATATCAACGGGGTATTGGACAGTTCCGCCAATATTAGTGATGACTGGAGTGCAAATGCCAATGGTCATGATATTTATATTGGGTATGCAAATGACGGCGGTTGGCCTACGGGACAGTTGGTGGGGCAGCTGGATCAGGTACAGGTCTGGAGCACTGCTTTATCTGCATCCGAGATTTCCGATTGGATGTATCGAAAAATTGATCTTACACACCCCAAATTCAATAAATTAGTTGTAAATATAGGTTTTGATACCATTGGCTTAGTGAATGATAATGCAGGCGCTAATACTGGTTCTGGAACATTATACAGTATAGCGAATGATGATTGGGTAGACTCCACAATCCAGGAATGGAGCACTGATGAAGACACAGCGGTATCAGGCTTGCTGGTGGGAAGCGATGAGAATGGCTCCAGCAATGACGGCAGTGATTGGAATCTTACTTTCGAGATAGTAAGCCAAGGCAGTAAAGGTAACGCCGCGATAACATCTGAGAATAACTTTACCTATACCCCAAACGCCGATGCCAATGGAGCCGATAGTTTTACTTATCGGGTAAGTGATGGTGTTGACGTATCGAATACTCAAACGGTGCCGGTAACAATCAATCAAGTCAATGATGCACCCAGTCTGGATAATTTCGGGGATGAAGGGGTTTATTACATCTCAACCATCGCAGGGAATGGTACATGGGGTTATTCTGGTGATAATGGTCCTGCAACTGATGCGCAGTTTAAGGATCCATCGAATGTTTGTGTAGATAGCGTAGGGAATATTTATATAACGGATAGTAGGAATCATAGGATTCGAAAAGTTGATACCAATGGGATTATTACAACCTACGCGGGGAATGGTACTCAAGGTTATTCGGGGGATGGTGTCTCAGCCACCAATGCACAATTAAATACTCCTGAAGGAATCGCTATAGACAGTGTTGGAAATTTGTATATAGCAGATTATTATAATCACAGGATTCGAAAAGTAAATACAAGTGGAGATCAGACCTCAGTAAAAGCGGAGAACTAAGCGAGTAAGACTCGCAGATAGAATTCCCCCATATTCCCCCAGTTAAACACGAAGTTGTTATTATCTAAACTCTTGCTACAAATCTTAGAAGCAAGAGAGGGCCATCCCATTTTCGACCAAAATCCTTTACAACAAATCTTGGGAACGGATAAGAAAAATCCGGTACTTACGTTATTTCGAAATCATCAAACGAACCAATTGCATGTGTATTATGGCGCCGATCTTCTGGAAGTCGTTCCGAATGATCGAGAGCACATCTCCTATAAATTCCTTGTGGCTCGATTGTACAACGCCAAGTTAAAAGTATCCGCCTTGCAGGATGCATTTGGTGTGGATCGGAAAACCATGAAAAGGTGGGGAGAGGTGATTCGAACTGGAGACAATGATCGAATCGCCAAAACCTTTGCCGGTCGACAGGCCAAACGGAAATTGACCCAGGAGGTCCAATACTATGTCCGGATGCGATTTCCTGCCATCTATGAGGAAACTCAATATGACTACAGCCAACGAATGCGTCACGAAATTGAACATGTGTTTGGGCATTCACTCACAGGGGAGACCCTTCGTCCCTTACTTCAGGAGTTAATCACTGAGATAAAAGAGAAGAAACGGGAAACGTCTTGCGAATGGACGGACGCCGAACAAGCCGACAAGGCGTCGAACAGCGAAATCCCAGGCTCAAATGAGGAAGAGTTTATCTCGGAAAGTGACAATCGCAAGACGTCTCCCCCATCAGAATCAGTAGTTTCGGAGGTGATTGCCTTGTGTCATCATGTAGGAGTGTTGTTATTCAGCGGTTTGTTTACGCGGTTAGATGCTTGGATGGGAGAAAACAGTTGGTTATTGAAGCAATGGCTGGCCAGTATTCTATTGGGGGCCGTCAATATCGAACAGACGAAGTTGTTGGATTTTGACGACTTAACCAAGTTGTTAGGCAAGTGCGCGCGTTCGTTGCATGAGCAACGGAGCTATCTGAGTCAATTAGCCCACCAAGATGTCGTGCAGCAGATTTTGCGGTTGAATGCGGTGGAAGTGGATGCCGCATCCAGCCGCGATTTTTATTACGACCCTCATACGAAGCGCTACACGGGAATGCAGAAACTCTTAAAGGGTTGGTGTCCCAGTGTGCGATTGGCCGATAAAGCCCTTCACCTGGATTTCATTCATACGGCCACAGGTCATCCGGTGTATCTCAAACCCACGGATAATTACAACGATTTGCGCGAACGGTTTTTCCGGCGAGTGCAGGACTTGCGCGGTCTCCTGCAAGTGGAGGAAAACCAAGTCATCACGGTGATTGTGGATCGTGGAATCTACAGTCATGAAGTGTTTCAAGAAGTGATCGAAGATCCGAATTTACACGTGATCACATGGGAAAAGAATTACAAGTCCGGCGACTGGAAAAAGGATTCCCAACCCCAAACATTTATTCTGGAACGAAGCCGGAATCATGCAGCCGATCTCCAAAAATATACCTTCGACTATTATGAAGAGAGTTGGAAAAAAGATCCCCGAATGCGCCGATTTCAAGTCAAAGCCACCAATCCGAAAGGGAAATCGATCCAGTTGGGAATCCTGACGGATGACTTGGAGCGTCCGGCCCAGGAAATGATCGCTCTGATGTTTCGCCGTTGGATTCAAGAGAATGATTTCAAATATTTGGACAAACATTTTGGCATGAAAGAGATTACCAGCTACGCGGTGATTGCCTACAAACAATTCCAGGATCATATGCAGGACAAGGAAATGAAGAGTGGCGCCTATAAGGCACTGGAGGTGACCCGGCGTGAGATCAAAGAAAAACTCAAAAATCTCTTGCTTCTCGAGCATCAAAATCCCGAGAGCAATTCCAAAAGGCAAAACGAAATTCAGTCATTATCGAGTCAATTGGAAGACATTGCCGCGGAGATGAAAACAACCGAAAAAGAGATGTCCCGGCTTGAGTTTCTGATCGAGCAGGATTATGTGCGTTTGGACACACGGAATAAATATTTAATGGATGCCTTGAAATTGCTGGCACGGAACACCTTTTATAACATGCTGGAACCATTCAAGCGAGAGTATGATAATTACCGGGATGACCACAGTCTATTTCGATCCCTGACTCATTCGGATGGAATTTTGAAAGAACAGGAAAATTCCGTTGAAGTGATTTTGCTTCCCAAACCCAATTATCCTCCCAAAGTGCTCCGTATCATGGAAGCCTATCTGGAAAATTTGAACACCACCCAACTTTGTATGCCGGATGGAACCGGGAGATCACTCACATTCCGGATCGGTAAAAAAGAGGAATTTGAAATTGCGATTGTTACAAAGTAAAATGAGCCCTTTTAGTGAGGTCTGATGTTTGATCATTCCCAAGGCATCGTCAAAATGGCCGGTATGCCGCCCTACAAGT
>CAZXSQ010000051.1:0-20080 GCA_964643335.1 uncultured bacterium | reverse complement strand
GGCCGAACGGTAGGTGCCGGCGTTGTCGCTTCGATTATTGAATAAATGAGGAGTTGATCATGAGAGATCAGGTTATTCTTGCATGTCAGGAATGCAAAAGACGAAATTACTCAACAACCAAAAACAAAAGAACCCATCCGGACCGGTTGGAGTTCAAAAAATATTGCCGCTGGTGCGGTAAACATACCCCGCATAGAGAAACACGATAAGTCTTTTTTTACGCTAGAATATAAGGATGGGTAGCATAGTTATTGCCCATCCTTTTTTATTTAGACAATTGATTTTTTTGATACTATCCTTTAGTAAAAGAAGTAAAAATGGTTAAACAACAAACACATGCAGAAAAAGGATCGATCCAACTGGACAATCAGTGCATACAGGTCAAAATCCTTATGCCAAGCGGCCGTTTTCAAGTCAAGGATAAAGTAAGTGGTATTTCATGGACCATGCAGCCGGGGAGAAAATCCGGAAGCACTCTTGTAAAACAGCCATCCGGCGAACGTGAGTATATCTTCGGTGCCAAAGGAAAAAACGGTATCCAGTTCAAAACAAATTATTATTTGAAACGTTTATCAGGAGAAGATGATTTTCATGACGTGAGTTTATCCGGAATCATGGGGAACGATCCGAATAATACAATGACTCTACGTTATCTGATCTCCACAACTTTTCCTGTACTCAATTGTTTTTGTTTTTTCAAGGGAGATAAAATGGAGCGGATTAAGAAAATTAGGTTTCCTTTAGGATTTCAAATACCGGATTCTTCTCTCAGCCACATTTATATTCCTCAAGATCCGGAAAAATATACGCAAGCCAATACAGAAACTTTGCAGAATGAATTATGGGAGCCGCCCAAACAGGAAGAACATCGGGTCGTAGGAACTCCATTCTTCATAGCGACACAAAAAAAGGACGAAGAAAAATCCAGTGGAGTTATAGGTTTTTTACAACATCCGCTTTCTTTATTGGAAATACATCGGGGAATGACAGGCCGGTTTGTGACTCCTTCTTCTGCACGGTTGGATGAGACCGGAAAAAGCGAAGACTATCCCTATCATATCCGCTATCAATTTGTACCCACGGATGATTTGGAAGCCATCACATGGCTGTGCTGGGAGCATTTAACTTCGACATCGGATGAATTAATATTCTAAGGGATATAGGCAAAGAGGTTGTCATGGCAGAACTTACGGTGGAAAGAGAAGAGTCAACTCAAACGTCAAAACCGCTTCTGGATGCATCCTTTCTGAAGCATTTAGAACAGTTGGGCCTGGTATCCAAGAAAATCTTTTTAGGAAAACTCAAGGGAGAGAGACGATCAAAAAAGCGTGGTGTTTCGATTGAGTTTGCCGATTACCGTGATTATGCAAAAGGGGACGATCTTCGTTTCCTGGATTGGAATATATACGGACGGCTGGACCGGCTGTTCACAAAATTATTCCATGAAGAAGAGGATTTATATCTATATGTTGTCCTCGACACCAGCGCATCGATGGATTATGGTGATCCGAACAAAGCCTGGTTTGCCAAACGGGTTGCGGCTTCGCTGGCCTATATTGCCTTGTCGGGACTGGACCGGGTTTGTCTGGTCGGTTTTTGTGAACCTTATTACCGCTGGCTCCAGCCCACGCGAGGGAAATATCAGATTTGGAGAATCATTGACTTTTTGGAAAAACTACCTTTAACTGGTCAAACATCTCTTGAAGAAGGCTGCCGCCGGTTTGCCATGCAGCAAAACCGGGGAGGTGTTGTCGTTCTTCTCTCCGATTTACTCGATCCCAAAGGATATGAACAAGGTTTGAAACATCTTTTGCAGGCCAATAATGATCTGTACCTTCTTCAGGTTCTTTCACCCCAGGAAACAAATCCGGATTTGATGGGGGCACTTCGTTTAATCGATGTTGAAACGGCTGAGGATGTGGAAATTAGCGTGACGGAAGAACTGCTTTCGGTGTATGAACGCCGGCTGAAAGCTTTTCAATCGCAGGTCAAGCATTTTGCCACGCAGTACGGCGTTCATTATTTACCGGTTATTTCTGATCTTCCGGTGGAACGGCTTTTAACCGATTCGTTTCGCCGGTTAGGATTAATCGAATAAAATGGATTAAGAAAAATGAATTTCATCACACCTTTCGGTTTCATTTTCGCTATTTTTATTCCGGCTATTATCCTGCTGTATTTATTGAAGTTAAAGCGGATTAACACTCCAATTTCAAGTACGCTTCTCTGGCGCAGGACTTTAGAAGACCTCAAGGCCAATACACCCTTTCAAAAACTCAAACGCAACTTATTGATGTTTTTACAAATAATTATTGTTGCGTTGCTGGTTCTATCGGTAGCCCGGCCGGTATTGAATCTTGGCGGTCTTCAAGGACAAAGTTTTATAGTACTCATTGACCATTCGGCTGGTATGTCTGCGACTGACGTTGCTCCTACCCGTTTGGAGGAGGCTAAACAAAAAGTCATTGATTTGGTTGATGATATGAGTGTTGGTGATCAAATGATGGTGGTCACTTTCGCAGCCGGTGCACGTCCATTGACCACATTTGAACAAAATAAAGGCGTTCTGCGAAGTGTCATTAAAAACATTCAACCCACGGATGATCCAACCCAAATCAACGAGGCACTACAAATCGCACGATCCGCCGCTGAAGTGCAGCCCAATCCCGAAGTGGTCATTATTTCGGATGGTCGATTCTCCATTCCTTCTGATTCGCCTTTGGCGACATTAAAAACACGTTTTGTACCAATCGGTGAGTCTGATAATAACGCAGGAATCGTAGATCTTGTTGTTCGAAAAGATTTAGGGATTGAACACAACTCACAAATTCTGGTTGGTATTTCCAACAGCAGTAAAGAAGAAAAAGAACTATATCTTGAATTATGGGGTGTAGGACATGCTGCGGATGATATCCAGGGCACGACTCCTGCCGCCGATTCGGCGTCTTCCAATACAACTGGTGATGAAGAATCGTCCAAAACTGAACGCAAACTGATGGATGCACGCAAGCTGACATTGGCTCCCGAAACACATGAGAGCATTGTGTTTGAAGATCCGGGAACCTTCCCCGAAAAAATCGAAGTAATTCTCGACAGTGATGATGCTTTGGATGTGGATAATAAAGGCTGGATTCTTATTCCCAAAGAGAAGAAAATTCGGGTTCTTCTTGTTACTGAAGGAAATTATTTTCTACAACGGGTATTGAATGTCGATCACCGAAGCCAGGTATCTGTGGTTACACCGAATGAATATACCGGGCCAGGAGATTATGATTTGATTTTATTCGACGCTTTCTCTCCTCCCTCCATAGTGGAGGGGAATTACATTTTTATCAATGCGATTCCACCTTTGCCGGAGTGGAGTTCGGGGGAAGAAATCGAGCTTCCGGCGATTATCGATTGGGACCGTTTTCATCCCATGACCCGTTATTTGACTTTGGATAATCTGACAATCAGTAAATGCAAAAATATCGGGATTCCAAGTTGGTCTGAAGTGATAGCGGAGGCTCGTGAAACTCCGCTCATTGTTACTTTTCGGCAAAACCAAATTCGGGGGGTGGTGACGGCGTTTGATATTTATGATTCGGACTGGCCGCTGCGTGTCTCTTATCCTATCTTTTTTGCCAATGTATACAATTGGTGTATGGAAAATGTTGGGGCTTCTTCGCTGATCAAGCGCACCGGTGATGTCCTCACATTGGAGCCTCCGGATAGCTTAGAGCAATCGGCTGTCATAAAGGGGCCTGATTCCGAACCGCTGAAAACATTTACTTTTACTGATAACGCTCCTCAATTTTTCAGTGAAACCCATCAGACTGGGATTTACGAATACGTCATTGGTGATCAAGTTTCAAAACGCTTTTCTATAAACTTGTTGTCGCCGGAAGAAACGAATATCACCCCAGCACAAACACTGCAGACAGAAGAGGTGGTTGTCGAAGGTGATTCGGAGGCGGTTAACACCAATCAGGAAATCTGGCGGATTCTCGCGATAATCGCTTTATTGGTTCTTTTTGTGGAATGGATTGTGTATGTCCGCCGTGCGCGCTATGCGTTATAATCTTTTTTTACTCTAATGAAATGTTGCTGGTTGAGAATTATAAATTTATTGTATTGTTTCTATAGACAGGCGTAAGCCAAGAGTTTTTAAAATACGATTCAATGTCTCCAACCTTGGATTACCTTCTTTTGAAACAGTATGGTAAAGACTTTGTTTTGGCATATTCATTTGTTGAGCGATTTCTGGTACCCCACCTTGGGCTTCCACTACATCCCGCAGGGCAAGAAGAAATGCTTCATGATTCCCATCTTGCCTAGCATCTTCAAGGGATGTTTCCAAATATAGTTTTGCGTATTCCGGATCTTGAAGCCTTTGTAATTTCAGATCGCGATAAGGAACTGAGTGTTTCATGATTTGGACTCCTGATATTCTTGCCAATAGGCTTGTGCCAGTTGGATATCTTGTTTCTGGCTATGTTTATCCCTCCCAACAATAGTATTATAATTTTTCGTCCTATTTTTCCGTAGTAAATCCTATAACCCCTTCCAAATTTAAACCTTAATTCAAAAATTCCACCTCTCAATGCTTTACTATCACCCATATTTCCAAGGCGTAAACGATCCAGGCGGGTTTCTATACGTACTTTTGTATTATTATCGAGCTTGTTGAACCATTTTTCAAAAGGAATTTCTCCATTCTTTTTCCTATAAACCTCAATTGTCCTTTGTTCATAAATTTCCATTATAAGTCAAATATATTTGACTAGCCAAAAAAAGTCAAGGTAGCATTGATACGTTGTTTTGAATTTTCACGAGAAAGTATATAAAAAGCCGGCAATCCGATGAGTGAAGTACGTTACGATTGAATATATCTTTGGTTTAATTTCAACAAATGCAAGCTTGTGTATGTAGAAAAATGTGTCATCATTTGGGTGAGAATAAAAGATGTTATTTCGCTTTTACATATGTTCAAATTGTGCTAGCATAAAATTAGGACATCATTTATTCAGAAAGCCCGGCTGTATTGATCAGCGGGCTAATTTTACGATAGGCCTTTCACTGTCTCTAGAAGTCAAGAATGGAAAGGATAGTGGATTCTTATGAAACGTTTCCTTATAACCGGTGGTGCTGGATTTATTGGTTCGAATTTTATTCAGTATCTACTCAATACATACGAGGATATTCAGGTAATCAACTTGGATAAACTGACTTATGCGGGAAATCTAGATAATTTAAAGTCCGTTGAAAGAGACAGCCGTTATACGTTTTTTCAAGGTGATATTGCGGACCGGCAGTTAATCGGGAATCTCATAGCCCAGAAAAAATTTGACGCTATCATTAATTTTGCGGCGGAAACTCATGTTGACCGTTCCATCAACCGTCCGGATGATTTTTTGAAAACAGATATTTACGGTACCTTCGCTCTGCTTGAATCGGCACGGCAATTCGGTGTTGACCGTTATATACAAATCAGTACGGATGAAGTTTATGGTCCCGCTCCTTTTGATTCAAAAAAGGAAGAAAGCCCACTTTTCCCGTCTTCCCCCTATTCCGCCAGTAAGGGGGGTGGGGACTTGTTGTGCCATGCCTACCATGTTACATATGGTTTGAATACTATTATTACCCGTTCAGCCAATAATTATGGACCTTTTCAATATCCAGAAAAGCTGATATCCCTGTTTATCACCAATGCGATTGAGAATGAACAGTTGCCGGTGTATGGAAATGGGGAGCAAATCCGCGAATGGATTTACGTGGAGGATCATTGCCGTGCCATCGATCTGGTTTTGCAGAAAGGCCAGGCGGGTGAGATTTACAATATCGGTGGATATTGCGAAGAGAAAAACATCGTGATCGCGGAAAAGATATTGGAATTGTTGAAGAAAGATAAGGATTTGATTAGGTTTGTGGAAGACAGGCCGGGGCATGATATAAGATACGCTCTCGATAGTTCAAAAATTAAAGAACTCGGGTGGAAACCGGTTGTTTCATTGGAAGACGGTCTGGCTCGAACAGTAGCCTGGTACAAAAAAAACAAGGAATGGTGGAAAAAGCTTAAAGGTGAAGACTTTAAAAGTTATTATAAATCACAATACGGAAAACGATTAGAACAGGTAAAGAGTTAAACGATGAAAGGTGTAATCACAGCAGGCGGCCTTGGAACCCGTTTGTTACCCATGACCCGGGTAACCAATAAACATTTATTGCCGGTTTATGATCGTCCGATGATTTTTTATCCAATTGAAACGCTGGTGCAAGCGGGGATTGAAGACATCATGATCATTACAGGCGGCAACCATGCTGGTGACTTTCTGCCCCTGCTTGGCAACGGTCATGAATTTGGATTGAAACGGCTGCACTACACCTATCAAGCAAAAGAAGGTGGCATTGCCGAGGCAATTTCATTGACATGTGATTTTGTAGGTAATGATCGAGTTGTAGTTATGCTGGGTGATAACATCATTGAAAAAAATATCATCTCGTTTGTGGACGAATTCAAACAACAAGATAAAGGTGCGAAAATCTTATTAAAAGAAGTGGAGCATCCGGAACAATACGGAGTACCCACCATTGAAAATAACCAGATCGTAAATATTGTGGAAAAACCTAAACAGCCCGATTCTAATTTAGCGGTTATCGGAATCTACATGTATGACAATCAGGTTTTTGATATCATTGATCATTTATCTCCATCAGACCGAGGTGAATTGGAAATCACGGATGTCAATAACGCGTATCTAAGACAAAGTATGTTGACCTACAATATTCTGGAGGGATGGTGGGCCGATTGCGGCGAAACCCGGTCGTCTCTCCATGAAGCGGGCTGCCTGGTGGCTGAAACAGGGGCCAACAATATTGGCTGAGAGACTGTCTTCTTTTACCCTTTCAGGGTAATGGTTGGGGAAATTTTCCCAGGGCTGTTAACCCTGGCTTTCATCTTTAACCCCGTTGGGGTATAAAACATAAATACAGTAAGCACACAATTAGCAGTTGAACCAAAGCTTTCATTTTGAACCCCGTTGGGGTATAAAACATGAAAGCAATAAGTGCTCAATTGCCAGATGAACGGAATATATATTAAAAGCTGAATGTTTATAACTAAAAGGTAATTATGGACTATAGAAACGGCAATCCCCTTATACCGTATAACATGACTCGTTTGAAAGAAGGAGGGACGCTGGTTCATAAAGAGGTCCGGGTCACGCCGATAGTGGCGGTCGATTTCTGGGTAAAAACCGGCGCCGTGGATGATCCCGATCCCCATTACGGAATATCTCATTTTTACGAACACATGTTTTTCAAAGGGACGGAAAAGCATGGTGTGGGGATCATGGATCGTATTATCACATCGCTGGGGGGGTACAACAATGCCGCTACGTCACTCGATATTATGTCGTGCTGCCGAAAGCCGGGTGGAAAGAGGCTTTGGATGTACTTATTGATTCTCTCTTAAATCCATTGTTTCCTGTTGATGAAATTGAGCGGGAGCGTTCGGTTATCAATGAAGAAATCAAACGGCATGAAGATAATCCTTGGGCCAAAATTTATGATGAATTCACCCAAGCTGCATTTTCCAAGTGTCCATACAAACGGCAGGTTCTTGGCACAGAAGAATCCCTGCAAACAATAGACCTTGACGCTTTCAAACGGTACCACCACGAACGCTACCAACTCGATAATATCACCTTTTGCATTGCCGGTGATGTTACTTATGAAGAAGCCCTCGAGCCGCTAGAAAACTATATAGAAAAAAATAGAAAATCCAGTAGTAGTGTTACACAACCCTCTTTATCCATAGAAGGTGATGATCCGGATCGTTGGCAAATTATCAATCAACCGGCCGAAGTGGAACTGCATCGGGATGTGAAGCAAAGTTATTATCTATTGGGATTTCCCACACCCCATCTGACCGGCAAACCCCATGAATACGCGTTGGATCTTTTATCCACCATCATTGGAGAAGGCCGTTCTTCCAGACTCTACCGCCGGTTGAATGATGAATTGGGTATTGTTTCCTCTATCAGCTGCGCTTTTTGGAATCTGGCCAAATCAGGATTATTTATTATTGAGGCGGTGACGGAACCATCAAAAATAAGCCAGGTAGAGACTGAAATTCACAAAGAAATAAGCCGGGTTCGCGGTGACATGAAACAAAGTGAAGTGAATAAAGCGAAAAGCATGCTGCGCTCCGATTTTGCATTCGCAAATGAAAAAGTCATATCTATTGCCCAAACGTATGGATTTGGGAATACCACCGCCACAGTGGAACATGGTGTCCACTATCAGGAACGAATCGAGGAAACCACCATGAGCGAAATCGAAGAAGCGTTTGACACCTTTCTTGTACCGGAAAGACAATGTAAAGGACTGTTACTGCCAAAATCATAAATTAGATACGATTACATTCTCATTTCAAAAAGACGATACTATAATGAAGAAGAATATCCATGGCGTACTATATTTTGTTGGATACATAAATGCTATCGTTTTTTATCGCATTCGTACTCAGTTTGATTTTTATTGAATTCGGTTTGTTTTCGTTCAATGAAGAAACGGAAAATTTCATCTCGCTCTACCGGTTTTTCTCTTTTGTAGAAATCATCATCTTGACCGGGCTTGCGGCGGGGTTGGCCTTTTACCTCGACGAGGCCGGGTCTAAGAGTTCAGCCAAGGCAAAACATCATCAAGGCTGGATTCCCTGGCTCTCGGTTATTCTTTTTTCATGCATCGTCATTGGTGCTCATTTTTTGGCCTGGGTGCCGGTTGTGGTTTCATCTTTTTTGGCGTTGCCGTGTGTGCTGCTGCCACCCCTTACCTACAGAGTCACTCATCCTTCAGGAACAGGAACAACTGAAACTCAATCATTTTTCTCACTTGAGGAAAACTGCCGGATACAGGATCGAGCTTTTTCATCTTACCTTATCAAGCAATTTCGGGATCGGTATCCAGATTCAAAGGCTTATATTTACAAAGGCCACTGGCCTCATTCAGCCGGTGGGTTGTTATTGCATAACAAAGAACGATTGTTTCTTCCGAGAACGACCTATCTTGAAATAACACTGGATTGTCCTTTCACAACCAAAGTGGGAATATTGGCGGAAGGCCGGGAGATATTCAAAGCCTATTTATCGCGGCCTACTCTCCGAGGTTATGTTATTTCACCAATGCCTCAATCCAGCTGGGAGGAATGGCTGACCGGGCTGCGCAAGAAGGAATGGTTCGAACGAATCAAAGAACTGGATACGATTGAACCGGAGTATCCCGATTTAAATAACTTACCTTATCAATTTTCCAACAACAATACCGAATGGCAGCCGATTAAATTAACATGATAAAGGCAGGTCTCCATGAAACTTGGCGAATTGACAAAAATCATTGAGCGCGTCATCCCGCTGGAATGGGCATTGGATGACGATCCGGTAGGTTTGCAGATCGGCGATGCGGATAGGGAGGTTGCCCGTGTTATGCTATCGCTGGAGGTTTCTACAGGTGTTTTGAAAGAGGCTGTCCGGAAGAAAATCGGCGTGCTGTTGGTTCATCATCCGCTCATCTACCGTCCGCTGAAGAAACTAGTTGAACATAATCCGGTACAGCGTCTTGTTCGTGAGATCATCCGGCAGGACATGGCGCTCTATGCCGCACATACAAATTTCGATCTTCATCCACAAGGAATGGCCGGACTTTGGGCTGAAAAATTGGGCTGCAAATCCGCTGAACCACTGTTAGCGAAACCGCAGGCGGACATGTTAAAAATCGTGACTTTTGTCACTCCCGAACATACCGATCTGGTGCGGGAAGCGTTGTCCAATGCCGGAGCAGGACATATCGGTGAATACGATCTTTGTTCGTATACACTGAAAGGATTCGGTACCTTCAGAGGATCAGAGCACACCAGGCCTTTCGTGGGTGAGGCCGGTGTATTCGAGAGGGAGGAAGAAGAGCGTTTGGAAATGATACTTCCCGCGAAGAGGCAAAATGCCGTTGTCAATGCTCTTTATGCGTCACATCCTTACGAAGAACCGGCGTATGATTTGTATCCTCTCCAGAATGTCCGTGATGTCCGTCAGGCTTTGTGGATTGCAGAATTCAGCAAAAAATTATCATGGAGTGAATTCGAAAAGAGAGTCAATCAGAGTTTACCTCAAAAGCCCGTATTCGGGGGAGTTCGTCTGGATTCAAAGCGGAAGGTTAAACGGGTAGCCATTTCCACGGGCAGCGGAAATTCACTAGTCCCTACTGCCGTCTCTTTAGGGGTTGATGTTTATCTTACCGGAGAAACCGGTTATCACATTCTTTGGGAAGCTGAAGAAAGCGGATTGAATGTGACGACCGTTGGTCATGGAGTCAGTGAATCGCTATTTCCCGAAGCGGTTCATGCTGTTCTTGAAAAACATGTGAGTGGTATAGAATGGATCATGTGAGGTCAATTTTAAAGATATTCAATCGCCATAAGGGTAAAATCGTCGTACCGTTTATAGTTTCCTCTGAATCGCTCTGAATCGGTTAAGATTTTATTTACCAATTCTTCTGGGGGTAGATCGTGATGTTTATGTAAGAGGGAAATTAGGCGTTCCTGGCCGTATAGGATTTGCTCCGAGTTCATTACCTCGGTCACGCCGTCAGTAAAAAAGATGAGTTTATCGCCGGAAGAGAGAACCATGCTTTTTTCATCGTATTGATCGCCTTCAATAGATTTTAGAGGGAATCCGTTTTCAGTTTTTAACTGGAATACATCTTTTTTGTTGGAGGAATAATGCAGCATGGATCCGTGACCCGCAGAAGCATAAGTCATTTTCATCGTTTGGAGATTCAAGGCTGCATAAAACATGGTCACAAAGTGATCTGAAGTCAGATGACGGGCCAGAACCTGGTTGAATGTGGTCAGCGCATTGCATGGACTTGTGATTCCCAGTGAAAATTCCTTGACGGTCCATTGCGTCAGAGCCATGACAACGGCAGCGCTAACCCCGTGTCCGGCAATATCCGCCATGACGATGCCCCAATGATTTTCATCAATTGGTATCACATCGTAATAATCCCCGCCGGCCTGCATGGAAGGTTGGTAACAGGCAGAGAGTCTAAGCTTGGGGTGGTAGGGAAATTCGCTGGGTAAAAAAGAACGCTGAATCTCTCCCACTAATTTCAATTCTTTCTCCAATTTTTTATGAGTTTCATGCAATTCTTTCTGCAAATCCAGGTTGCGAATCAACACCCGTATTCTCGCAAGCAATTCTTCTTTGACGATGGGCTTGATTATGTAATCATCCCCCCCACATTCAAATCCTGCAATCTTTTTTTGGATATCATTTGAATCGCTTATAAAAAGAATAGGGGCAGAATCTGTGTTATCCTGCATTGTTTTCTTGAGCTGCCTGCATAGCTCATAACTATCCTTGTCCGGAATATTGCCTTCAAGTAATACCATGTCATAGGTTTTGATATAGATTTTTTCGAAGGCTTCATAGGCAGAAAAGGCAGTATCCACCTTATATCCCGCAGTATGCAGGATCTTTGAGATCAACATATTGTCGAGGCGGGATGGGGAGATGACCAAAATATAATGCTGAGTTTTAATCCTTGACGTGATACTTTACCCAATTTCCGAAAAGACCAACTGAACAACTCTTTCCTGTTGTGATTTGTTTTACCCAAGTTACGTAGATAATACCAGATACTTGTATAATTTTTTTAGTGTAACTATTTTTATCTACACAAACAAGGTTAGTTATCCTGAATTTTATTTAAGTATATAGTAATTTCTTGATCTTCCATCTGGTCTATTTTACGGCAAAACGAAACAAAATCGCCATATTTTTCAGGTGAGATTTTTTGAGGCGGAATTAGCAAAGATCGTCTGGCTACTATATTCGATCCATCCCAATTATAGAATAGCGAATAATATCCAAATTCGTTCAACAAAAAGGTGTTGGAGGGAAGTTCGATAGAAGCGCCTTGATCAAGATAATGGGACACATCGAAACTGATCTGCAGCGGTTCTCTGGCTGCGCTATCCTTAAAAAGGACGGGAAATTCACGAGTGGCTTCATTGACCAGTTCTGAGGCTTTTGACTTGATTAGAATCGTGGATAGTTTCAACGTGTTTTGTCCGGTTGGTTTGGCAATGTCGGGCATAATTCCTTCAAAGACGATTTTTGGAGGTTTTGAGATATCCTCAATGTCTTCGATCGTGCTGTTTTCCAGTTGGATGCCACTCAAATCGTTGACGATCTGCGCATCGGTGATACGTTCTTTCAACTCAGGATTGGTGAAGGCATCCCGAATCTGCCAGTCATAACCGTCATCGAATACGTAGAATCCTTTTATACCAGCGCTGTGGTCTGCTTGGAGAGAAAGTTCCATTTCACGATAGACCAAACCATGTTCCCATAATTCCGGCTCAACCGGTTCGAAATAGGGTACGGTTTTATCATAGATCAAAGCCACCTGTTTCTTGATTTGTCCGGGAATTTCATCCAAGGGCATAAACCGGCTGCTGAAATTCAAGACAAGGCGCTCATCAATTTTTTCCTGCACGGGAACAATTAACACGGTGGTGCCGGAATAGGCGGGATAAGGCAGAGGACGGAACCCGTCATGCTCATCGTTCTCTAACGCATGTGCGAGATGTGTTTCAATACCCTCCAAGCGCAATAAATGCCTGGCCAGCCTTAATTTTTGATAGGAGTTTCCTGCCTGCAGAACAATCGTATCCGCTGAGGTTTTTCCACCCTGCGATTCTTCGATATTTAATCGTATCCAATCATAGACTTTCTGAACGTATTCCTGTTTGCTTTTACAATCTTCTTTTAATTGCTCTACCAAATTGAGAATGACGTCAGATGATTCTTCATATCCTGGAATTGTCATGCGCAATCCTTCCACAAATGGAAGCCAGTCAGGACAGGTGCTCCACTGAAGGGAGGGGACGCGTTCGGATATAGGAGGCGAATGTTGTTCAGGCTTTATCCCTTCCGACATCCATTGTTCCCATTCATAGATGGTCTTGTCATCCGTGTGAGTGATGGATGCCTGGAGGGTGTCGGGATTCGTATCCAGATGCATCACCAAATCCTTGGGTTTGATGACGGTTAGTTTTGACAGCAGCATTGGATCGTCTTCTGAACCGAAGTAGTAGCCGCCGGAACTTACATTGGTTCCTGGATTCCTACTGCCGGTTCTTTCCAAGTAGGCATATTCGACAATGGCGCCTTCTTCGATGCCATACATCGAGAGTGATTGTTGGTTATTCAGATTCTGTACATTGGAAACAGCCCATTCGGTGCCGTCGGGGGTAATCGTGCGGGCCATGATGATTTCAACTTTTGGGGATTTAGGGATGACAATTTCGGCCCATTTTCGCATTCCTTCTTGATTCAGGATTTTTATCGCCTGATGAATATACTGTTCATAGGTTCCGTCCGGATATAAATTCAAGACCATGATATCCAGAAGATAAATCCCGGATGCCCGAGATTCTTCCCATTTCTCCGCTTTTGATGGATCGATATCGTCCAGGTGCACGTCATATTTCATGTAGGGGAAGTCATCCCGTCCGGCCACATCCCGCAATGCCCGGAACGGTTCCATTCGAGTTGGAATGGATTGATGAACTTCTTCATAGGCGGAAAATGCTTCTTTTTGGCCGGATGTCAAGAATGACAAAGCAGCCTTACGTTCTTGTAAAAGTGGGTGATCTGTGAATCGTTCAGATTGTTTTTCATACCATTCAAAGGCTTTTTCATATTCACCAAACCGTTCCAGCGTGGTACCCAGGCCCAGGCAAAACTTTAGTCCATAGGGATGGATATTCAAAGCTTGTTTGTAGAATTTGGTGATTCCGGGAATGGATTGACACTCTGGGCCGAGCCGTGTTGCGCGGTTTAAATATGGAAGATAGGCCGGGAAAAAATCCAGCGCGTCTTCAGCGATTTTAGAGGCTTTTTTGAAATTGTTGTTTCTATGGTAATAATCGAACAGTTTTGTATACACTTCCAAAGATGGGATGAATTCATCAAGGGATTGTTCGAACGAGTGGATCGCCTCATTCCAGAACTGTTTGCGAGTATACAGGACGCCATAAGAATAGTGCAGCAATCCTGTATATCCTTGTTCGAGAATGTCCGGATAGAGTTGGACATGCTCATCCATTATTTTCAGCGCCTGGTCAGTTTGATCGCGATCCAGATAATAAGACTGTAAGCCGATTACTGCGCTTTTTGAATAGGGAGCCAATTCTAATGCGCGATTAAAAGCGTTTTCCGCTTCGCGTTGAAAGCGGGTTTTGGAGCCGGACCTGGCGTTCCCATGGCGTAGTGATAAATCGCCGATCATTTGCCAGATCAATGCAAAATTTTCGGCTTGTTTTGCTGCGTCTTGGAGTAACTCTTTGGCGTAAACATATTCGTTCCGTTCAGCATGCCATAAGGCTTTAAAAATGGATTGAACCAATTGGCCGCGATCATTTGTTTCTTGCAAAGTAAATGGATATTCTGACCTTATTCCGCGAAGCCGGCTGTTTTGTTTTTTCCGGGCTTCAAATGGGATGAGGAAAAGACCGGAAAAATCGTTCACATTTAAAGGAACAGATTTCACCTTGAGTGGTGTATTATTCGTTGTTTGTAAGGAAGTGCGAATCCACCATGAACTATCCCGTTTTGATTTGATCACCAGTAAGATTTTGCCTTTTCGCAGTGGAACTTTAACAGAAACCGATCGGGATGTATCGAGAAAATGTTGAGATTTTTCCAATACCGGTTCTCCATCCCACCATACCCGGATATCAGAGGGGGAATGGATGGTGAGGTAAGCTTCTCCTTCCTGTTGAGATTCGATGACGTTCAAGGCGTACATGACACCTGTGACCGGATAGACCAGGGATTTGAATTCAACCAAACCCGTTTTATCCGTGAACTTGAGTGGATGAATTTCCACTTGCTTTTGCCATCCTTGATAATCCGGCCGAATAGCGGTTTCTGGGCCGAAAGGCCTTAGAAAGCCGGCGTTGCCAAAACGCCCGAATGGTCCCACGACGTTCCAGTGATCGAGTACTATACCCGCTTTGCGGGACATGTCTTCGATGTGGTCATCGAAGACCATATCCATGGTCTGGGCCATTTTATAAGCGGTTTGCTGACGATATGGCGGGGCTGGATTCTTTTGTAAGGCTTTATCGAGCAGTGCTATTTTGTCTTTAGGATTCCAACCTTGAAGATTGGGGTCTCCCCAAAGAGCCAGGTAGCATGGCAAGTAAGGGCTTTCAGGGTAATTCACGATCAATTGTTTGATGTACTCTGATAATTCCACTGGGTTTGCTTCCGCTTTGGCGCATAAGGCCAATCCCTGCAAGGTGGATTCAGTTTTTCCGTCTTGAAGCGCGCAGCTGAATTCCGATTTGGCCTTGGCGTATTGGTTTTGTAAAAGAGCATCCCAGCCTTCATTTTCATAAGCGATAGACAAAAGCCCGCTGCAAGACATTATCAGAAGGAACGAAACAATTCGTATTTTTTTTGGATTCATCATTTATACTTACCTTTTTGTAATTGTGTTCATTTTATAAGAGATTCAGTGTTATCAGTTCATTTGGAGTTTTTCATCCTGATAATGGTCCACCAATCGGCAGAACTCACGAAAATCTTGATAGTTTTCTTTGGGAATTCGTACCTGTTCAAAAACCAGTTTTTCTTTAATTATGATTTTGTTTTCATCTTGTTTAATCGATCGTACATAACTGCCGAACTCGTTTTCAATTTGCCGGTTAGGTGGTAAAACAACCTTGTTGAATTCTTCCGGAACATTAATCGTCAAGTTATTTTTCTTCATCCAGGGAGTGCTTAATACTAGATCAAATTCCCTGCTGGACAGATGAGCGTAGCGCGAGGACATTCTTTCATCAAATAAGGTTAGAGGCATGACCCATTGGCTGCCTTGTTTTGAAGCGAACTGCGGAATTTCCAGCTCGTAGGAGATATGTTCCGGTGTGGCGTAATCATCCAAGTTGGACAATTCGACGTTCATGGATTGAGAGCCGGGGTACCGGACGGAAAGCGTGCGGTCAATAATTTCCTTGGCTTTGGCCGGATTTTCATAAGTCCTGCGTACAGCCGGATTGAAGACTCCTTCGAACTCACCTTGAAAAATACCCTGGGCGTTGCCTTGTTCGTCGAGGTTTAAGACGGTTGTGTACGCACTGCCGTTTTCTTCCGCATCAGGAATCGGAATGCGTTTAAACATATACTCGCCGCCGGGTTTGATGATCAATGTGTTCGCGCCGGTGTCCATGGAGGGCAGTTCGGTGGCATCATGGAAAGTCGCGGTACCATCGATCCAGTACTCTTTTCCGTTTAAATCCGGAAGGTAGTAGATGGCATGATTGAAAATGCCTAAAGAGGGCAGTTCGTAATCGATTTCTCCTTTGTTGGTTGTGCGAATGATGACAACGTAGGCATCGATGCCCAATTCACCCAGCATGGAGATGGCCAAGACAGCTTTATCTTTACAATCTCCATACTGAGCGTTGCAAATTTCATCAACTTTATGCGGTTTGTAGCCGTGGATACCGAACTCCAGTCCCAGATAGCGCACTTCTGTATTTACAAAAGAATTAATGGCTCGAACCAGATCCATTTGATCGAGTTCGTCTTCTTCAGTTAATCCATGCTCCTGGCGGTAGTTTTGCACTACTTCTTTTACTTTATTATTCAATACCGGCCCAGGGATCAATTGATCCTTGATCAAATTCCAATACCAATCCGTCATGTCGTTCCATGTTTTAAATGTCGATACCTTTATATAAGGCAGGACTTCGGAAGCGTATGGCATATAAGGCTCTCGCGGGATTGTAGGGAGGTAGCTGCAACTCCAATGGTATACTTTTTCATTTTCCGAATCGGTGATTTCAGGTTTTTTTATCAATTCAATAGATTCCGGATCTGTTGAGTCCGGATAGTGCGCATCAATAAATTTCCAGTAAAAGTTCCGGGTTTTAGGGGTAATCAAAACATAGTCGCTATGGATAGTGGGTTCATAATTGGTATCACCGGCGAAAAAGAGGTCGCCGAAATAATCCGCGTAAATGTTCTCACCTTTTTGTTCCTTTTTGTACTCGAATTCAATGATGGAACCTTTTTCCAGGGCAGGGAAGCGAATCGTAGCCACATAATAATCTTCATAGAGCCGGTTATAGGCGTTCGAAGCCGAAGCTGCGCTCCGGCGTTCCGCCGCCGGGGCGTCGTAATAGGTTCCATCTTGTTTCCAAACCCGTGCATGTACAATTCTAATTTCTTCCGAAAGACCCGCATCATAATACACTTTGCCGACAGATTGCATTCGCACGCCTGTATCGGTCAGAACTTCAACGACTTGCCTTACCGTTTCGCTGGCGTTTCCATTTTGATGTACTTTCACCACCCGTTGGTCTAATAGTACGACATAGTTGGCTTTGGAGAGGTCGAACGTTTCGGGGATTTCAATAGTCTTCCAATCCTTTAAATAGGGTGTGGCGTAATTATCCTCTTCCGGCTGCAGCAATTCTTTGTATTCCTGACACCATGGATCCGAGGGACGGCTGACCAGGGCGGCTTCCAATTCCGATAATGCTGCCTTATCGTCACCCAACATATGTTGAGCAACGGCAGAGAGCCGATGGGCTTCATGGTGATCGGGTGAAATTTCTAAAACATGTTCCAATAATTTCAATGAACCGGAGTAATCGTTTTCTGCCTGTTTGTAATGAATACGATCCATCAGTCCCGAAACAGAAAAGGGATCGATATTTCTTTCGATCTCATGTAGGTGATTCAGCGAATCTATATCCCCTTCGCGCAATGCTAATGAACGTAATTCGTTCACGGCTTTCATGTGGTTTGCTTTTTCGTGCAAGATTTCTTTCAGCAGATTCTTTTGTTCCTGTGGGGACGTCATCGATTTAGCGATGCTATATAGCCGCCATTTCCCTTTATCACCGGAGTCTGCACTTACCGAGCGGATTTGATCGACAGCGGCTTCTCTCAATCCTTTTCCGTTCCATAATTGGGCTTGAATTATAAGCGCTTCGGCAGGAAGTTCATGGTCATCTTCCCATTGGCGAATGAATTCGAGGCCTTTGGTTGCGTAAGGGGCGTTGCGGTAATAATCGAGAAGAAGCAGGAAACTGACACGGTCGCCGGGATCGATTTCCAATGCTTTGGTATAGGCAAGCCGGCGTAGATTTTCCTGCTTTTCAGATTCCCCAACCTGCCTGATCAAATAAGGATTGCCGGGGTAAAGCCGGCTGAGTTTTGTTAGCATGGTGTTAGCGCTGTTGTCGTTTTCATCGGCAATATCCAGCCTCTGCAGTAATAAGGCGTAGAAAAGATGATGGTAGGGTTTGGCGCCCGGTCCTTCACCTAACGCTTTCAATTGACGAATCGGTACAGGCTCCAGTTTTAGCGTTGGTGGTGCTTCCTGCTGCTGGTTTGGAGTGTGAGCGGATAAATCCGGGAGCTGATCCGTTTCGAGGGGAGATACTACCTTTACCATCTCAGGCTGGTCTGGAACAAAACGAACATATTCCCCAAATTTCCCTTTTTCACCCGATGAGAGTTTGATTAGAAGTGTGTTTGTACCGGAAGATAGTTTTGTATCGGTGTTTACCTGATCAGGAAGCAGGCTGTGATACCGGTCCATATCTGCAATGAGTTGTCCATTGAGCCATGCTTTGAGTGCACCGGCATGACCGAAGGATAGAGAGCAGCGCTGCTGTTCTTCCGATTGAATGGAGGCGGCGAGATAGACTGTGGATTCATTGGAAGGATCAACTAAAGCGTGGGCATCGATATATCCGTTGTCAGGATTTAATGGCAGAGGGCGCCATTGCACCGTTCCCCGCCGGCCTTTGTATGTGGCATTCAGGTCCAGGTTTTCTTCCGGTCCATAAACCCGGATATGTCCCCGTTTTTCGGCGTTATCGAAGGGGCCGCAAATCCAGAACCTGGTTAAGAAAGAAAGTTCGTTAAATGCGTTTTTTGCTTTTTCCCATTGTCCTAATCGCTGCAATAAACGCGCTTGATTGAATAAAAGATCCGAGCGTAAATGATCGGGGATATCGTCGTGTTTTAACAATGCGTTTATGCGTCTCTCCGCTATTTCGTAACCCGATCGTCCGGAAAGCATGCGCATGGCTTCATAAAGATATAACGCCGCTTCGGGCCGGGTGTATCCCTCTTCCAGGGCATCCAACAGGCTTTCCAAAGCATCGGTTTCCTGGACGCGGCTGAGACCGATTAATCCAAAACCGGCATAAGCCAAGGCATCTTCAGAATTCTTTTGAACAGCCTGAGCAAAGGTAGCCAACGCTTTATCGACGTCATTGTGTTTGAAAAAGGCAAGCCAGGCCTCTTCTCCAGTCTGAGCAAATCCGGCTTGAGCTACAAGTAAACTCAATAAAACAAATATAAACAGGCTGTGGCGGGTGGTTGTATACATCTTATTCATCATATTATTTCCAGTGAAAAATTTTGGAGTATTTTAAACATTATTAGAAACGAATAAAGAGTACATTCGTCACTTCAATTATGCGAGAGTAGTAGACTCGATCATCTAAAAAAATCCTTCTTATCGAAATCCTCGTGCTTTAGCGGGTAATTTAAACGCTTTGGTGACCGATGGGATTACGCCGTCGATTTGCATCACGATGTCTTGGAAATCGTCATCCATGGTGCCGATGGGCATATCCTCCCAGAACATTATGTAAGAGTTGGGTTTGACTTTTTTGTTTTCAATGTTTGGGTAGACGCGAACTTGCGGATCACCGTTGTTCTTTTTCAATTCTGTATATAATGTGTGATTCTGACCGAAATACGTTACGATATACAGTCCAAATTCCTTATCTTTACAATCGATGCTGACGGCAGAAGAGGGGCCGCCCAAATTTGGAGATAACACATGCCTTTTATTTTCTTGATACCAGCCGATGTCATGATTGGCGCCTGAATTTTTATCGACGACTGTGAGTTTTGGAGTATCCACAGGCTTAAATAATTCAACGCTTATCGGGTTATCGATAATGGATTGTTTGTATCCTTTTTTCTTTAAATAACTGTCT
>CAZXSQ010000050.1:0-20926 GCA_964643335.1 uncultured bacterium | reverse complement strand
AATCAGACAAATTCTCTAAAAATTCAACCACCTTCTCCAAAGCTTTGCCACGGTGACTTACAGCGTTTTTTTCCTCAGCGGTCAATTCAGCGAAGGTTTTCTTTAAGGGGGGATAGTAAAAAATGGGATCATAACCGAAGCCGCTGGAGCCTTTCGGTGAATGAGTCAATAGACCTTCCGCCGATTGCTGGGTAGCGAAAAGCACCTTGCCTTGATTAGCGGCAACAGCAGCACACACAAAACGCGCCGTGCGTTCTTCGTCGGGTACATCTTTCATTTCTTTCAGAACACGAGCGTTATTTTCCTTATCGGTGGAATCTTCTCCTCGTGCGTAACGCGCAGAACGTACCCCAGGCGCTTTACCCAATGCATCGACTTCCAATCCCGAATCGTCAGCAAGTGCTATCAAACCAGAATGCTGTGCGGCATTCAAGGCTTTTTTTTCCGCGTTTTCCAAAAAAGTACGGCCATCTTCTTCCACTTCCGGACAATCGGTGACATCCATCATTGACAGCACAGTCCAGCCAGTTTCTTTCAACATCTCCTGCAATTCACGTTGTTTATTTCGATTACGGGTAGCAAGTAGAATAGTGTTCTGCATAAAAATCACGAATAAGGATATCCTCTATACGGTTGACGGCGGCGCAAAGCAAGCGGTTTATTCAGTATTTCTGCGTAAAGAATAGCCGAACGAAGCGGCTGAGTTTGAGCCTGCTTAGCCAGCGTATTGAATACATAAGGTCGTCCATAAGCCTGTTTTTTAATAGCGGTCTCAGTCATCACTGGCCTGAAAGAGTCTGGCACTTGTTCTTGTTTAGGCTTGGGTCGAGGCTTGGGAGGCGGCGGAGGAGTTGGCTCTTCCACGACCATGTCTTCTATTTTTGTCTCTTCTTTGTCAGCATCCATCAACTCTCGCAACATTTTCATCCACGGGCTTTCTTCTTCTGATTTTTCCGCTTGTGGAGTCAATGGTGGAGGTTGTTTCGCTTGCTTGGGTGGTGCCGACTCCGGCCTCCATCGGCTTTGTTCTGCCTCTCGTTCCAGCTGTCTTTGTGCTTGTTCACGATCCTGCTGATGCGGTTGAGCAGTTCTCCAGTCAGATACATCCGGTAAAGGACCTGGCTCATCTTTTTGAGTTTTTTCACGCAATTTATTGGCCACAGCCGCAATCCCATAGATCAGAATAAAGATCAGAATTCCTAACGCTTCAGTCAAGTTATCCATTATATAAACCCGTTCTTCTTATTTTTATATAAGTATTGAAATAATCCTTATGTATTATAACTCGTTTTCATTGATTTTCCCAATTTCATGATTGTATTGATTTTACTCTACCACTAAAACACTATGAACATGCAGACGAGGCACACGAACAGTTAAAACACCGTCATCCCACGAATCTTTCAAACGTCTTCGTCTGGGGATCATATATACATTTTCTGGTTTGTCTTTCACCTTTAATTGAATAGTAATCGGGCCAACACTAGGAACATAATCAATGATCCCATACCGGTTTATTACCGGTGCGTTCATTCGATTGAGAAGATGGACGCTTAGCTGACCGTCCTGGGTTCTTCGAAGAGCAACATCCACACAGGGAGGCCCATCAACCAGAACATCAGGATTTTTGAACAACTTCTTTACTAGATCACCAATGAATGGCCGCATATAAGGATGGTGACCGCGATAAAAATCAAGCGCCAAAGGTCCGTAAACGGTGCCGATTTTCCCCTTTCCATATTCACTGATAGTAGCGGCTACATCTCCTTCTTTTCGTGTATCACGATTTGGATATCGATAACCAGCTGCAACAGAAGTGGTCGGTTTCACTTTCTGCCACACTCCATTAGCATTCACCGGCCCTAATGTAGTTGCCAGTTCGGACCGAACGCTTTCTGGTTCATCAACGAACTCCACACCCAGCGCTTCTTCCCCAAAAAGTTTTGCACATTGATCACCCAGCAGCAATAAATTCCCACCTTGTTCAACATAATTCATCAACGCCGCGATAAATTCTTCTTTCAGTTTATAGGCTTCAGGAATCACTACAATTGGGAATTCCTCCAACCTCGGCTGCAATTGATGTTCCGCAAGCACATCCACGGAATAATGCAGTTCAAGCAGCGCATGAAGCGCTCCCTCCAACGGGTGGAGAGTATCTCCCCACGGTGCAAACACATTATCCGAACTGTGCCACATAGTTTCGGATGAAAGAAGCAAAGCGACTTGCGGAATAGATGTGCTCTTATGACTGATTTTTTGGCGCTTTCTGCAAAAATCGGCAACTTGCCCGAGATTCTCAATGATGGTATCTATGATATATCCTGACCGTGTCGGCGTATTGTATATCTGAAATCCTCCCCCCTGCATCAACACCACCGCTGCTTCCTGCTGCAACTGAACTGGTGGCTTCAAACTCCATCGAAGATTGTCACCTTTATTGAATCCCCAGGCCATCAAATCCCATGGCATTCCAGTGTTAGCCAGATAACGAGCCTCCACCTGTGCGCGTGCAACCGATACACCTGGAGAATAATCTCCCGAAAGAAAATCAAGATTGCAAGTGACCGGCTTTGGAGCAAATGTGGTATACATCCAGTTGCTGGTGATCTGCAAATCGGGCCGGAACTCATGCAGTGCATCGACCCAATGGCAAAGGTATCGTTCAAAATGGCGGCGGTGAAACATCTTCCACTCCAGCCAATGTGGATCAGAGTGGCTTTTTGGTGCTTCCTCATATCCCATTTCTTTTTTCCACTGTTCAATCGCCGCGGTGGAATAATCGAGTTTGGCAGCCCAGCACTCACCATCCACCCACAAACCGTCAAGGTCATACATGGATACCACTTCTTTCAACTGGGGTATTAACAGTTCATTGGCGTAAGGACCGAAAACACTATTTACTCGATCATCGGCATTACCTTTTTCATTCACCCTTGCCCATTCCGGATGGTTTTTCACTGCTACGCTGTCCCATAATCCTGAGAAATGGATATAAAGTCCGACACCATGTTCACGAGTAACTTTTCGCCACATTTTCAGCGAATCATTGACGATCCCCGGCGACGGTGTGCCAATTTGAGTAGGATACCCGGCATAACCAGCATGGCCTTTGCAATCATACTGGACATAATCCGGTTTCACCCTGTTCAGAAGTTTTTCGATCATGTCCTCTGTTATATCAGCGCCTAACGATGTATCGGTTTTTTGGGGATGAAGATCAAAATGCAGACCAAAAAAAGATTCATCCCGCGGTAAAGGTTCTTTCCCCTGAATCGTTAAAACAAGACATAATAATGACCCAATAATCAATATGGAGAATAATTTTTTCATGTGAAGGTATCCTTTCCAAATGAATAAAACACCGAGCTTATTTAAGCCCTTGAATCGGCAGTCTGAATAACCGGATTTCATTGGAGTTGTTCGGTTTCGCCACTTCCGCATAGGCCCATATCTCACCGTCAACATACATCCAATGCGAGTAACGCCAGGTAGAAAAAATATCGCTGGGTGTCGTACTGACAATTAGTGGAGAATCCGGTGTCAAATCAATAACGTGATGTAGATCGAATGTAAAAGCCAGACCGGTCGTTATATTGTAAACCGGATCGTACCATTTCACATTCGATCCTTCATAAATGAACAAATATCCGATACCGAGTGGCAGGACAGAAGCAGGACGCACATAAAAATTATGCCAGCCGCATAGATTCATGACCGGCTCATATGGGTTTCCTACCGCTTTCCAGTTATCGCCATCGAAGCTTTTGAAATGAAAGATGCGCTCCGTTCTGCGGACCACACCAATTACATAACAATGATAGGCTCCTTCAGCGTGAATGATAAACGGATCTTTATATTCGGTTGGCGGCACATCCCTTGGAAATGTTTTTTCTCTTGGTTGAATGACAGGCTTTGCGGATGATGGTTCGAATTGAGTTGGGTCTTCAACGTCATCAAACTTGATAATACTCCACGGCCCCCCATCCCAAGGTCCGCAGCCATATAATTTAAACAGCCCCGATTCAGGATCGATCAAAAGTGCAGGCCGTTCAAATCCAGGAATAGGAACCTCCTCCCGCTTAATGCTGTGTACTTTATTGAAATGAATTCCGTCATCACTGCGTAGGATTCTTACCTCATATCCCCGCAGTCCACGCGGTGCATCAGCAGTACGCATACGGCAGGCCAGCCAAAAAATCCCATCCTCATCCTGAACGACAGACGGCGCTCCCGCCCACCATTCCGCTTCATCCTTGTCCGGTTCAAGGATCACTTCATATTCTTCGAATTTCTCCGGTACTATCCCAAAATGATCTTTCACAACCGGTGGTGGAAAATCCTCCGCGTAAATCACTGGGGCAGCGAATACAAAAGAGACCAAAAGTAAAGGGGTAAAAATTGAGAGAACTGTAGTTTTGTAATTCATAATTAACCTCGTTGTTTTAAGAATAAATCAATGGCTTGTTTTCCTTTTTTACACGCTTCATATGGATCGGGGATTTCCCATGAATCAATCATGATCCATCCACGAAAACCTCCCTCATACAATACCTGCAATGATTTTTGAATATCAACGTGGCCTTCTCCGCAAGGAAGGTGTTTGGACGTCCCTCCGTCACGTAAAGTACCGTCTGTATCAGTGAAATGGACATAACCGATATTTTCCACTCCAACTCGCTGTAGCATTTCATGAGGATTGCCGGTCGAGCCGCTCATCATATCAAAATGGCTTGGATCGTATATCGCTTTTAAATTGGGATGATCGCTTTGAGCCAAAATTCGCTTTAAATGCTCTTCCGTATTAAAAACAAATGGTGGTTCAATTTCGAAGGCCGTCAATAATCCCAAATCTTCAGCGATTTGGGCGGCCTGATGAAATGATTTTGAAATCCGTTCAATGGCCTCATCAATGCTCTGTCCTCTTAGGTCCCCTCCCGGCCACATGCCGATACAGTCACAACCGGCTTTTTTTGCATAATTCGCGCGGTTCCTGAATTCCTCCAGCCAGGCCTCACGCACTGCCCGCTTGGGCGAGAAAGCTTGGGCCACCCCCAGCTGGATGGAAAAAATCTGGAGACCGAATCCATCATACATCCGCCGCAGAGCATCAATGCGCTGGTTTTCGTCTGCATCCGGATACTGCCCCATCGGCCAGTTGCTGACCAGTTCGATACCGTCAAAGTCAGTTTGGCTGCAAAAATGCAGCACTTCCCAAATGGGATAGGATTTCTTATACTTTCGCTCGCCTGAAGCAAAACCATTCAACCCTACGGCTGTTTTCCATACTTTTTTACCAGTAATCCCAAAAGTGGACTTGCTCAACAAAGGTAAACTAACAACGGAACTAAGTAACTTAATCGCATTTCGACGTTGCATAATAGTGCTCTTTCTTTATTGTGTTAGGAAGTGGGATGAGTAAGAACAATTTCTCTCACCGGATCAAAATAAAACATTTTGCCTTCCCGATGGGAACGCACAGAAAGTCCGATAGCAGTCATGACTTTATAACCAATATCCGCATCGCAGTTAGGCTGTTTTCGAGTACGGATACAATCAAAGAAATTATCCATATGTTTCATATCGCCTTCATTTTCAATATTGGGAATAATGATTTCTTCTTTTCCCCATTTTTCTTTGAACTCTTTTTCAAAAGGTTTTTCAGCTACGATTCTCAAATGTCCATATTCCTCACCTTCCCAATCCGCCCCGCAATACATGGTTGCTTTTTCGCCACGGATCAAGGTTCGCGGGCCAACAGAATTGGCTTGTGAGGATTGAACCGTCAATGACCATTTGCTGGGATAATCCGCGGCGGTTAAAAACGTATCCGGCACTTCCCGCTTGTCATCATGCGCCCAAATGCCGCCCATCCCAATTACTCGCGTAGGATGCTCATTCTGGATTGCAACATGAAACGGAGCGACAGTGTGATAATGCAAATCAGTGGCGATACCGCCGGAATAGTCCCAATATTTCCGGAAGCGGAAAAAGCGGTCAGCGTCGTATGGACGGCTGTGAGCAGGACCAAGCCATTGTTTCCAATTAATATGGTTCTCACCCGTTGCATCAGGACCAGCATCCTGATTGATCGGATAGTAGTTCCAGTCACCGTAAGGAACATTACGGCTGTATGTTCCCTGGCAGCAGATGATTTTCCCCAACATTCCTTTATTGATGGCTTCTTTTGCTTTATACCATTTTGTCCAAGATAAGGCTTGAACACCAACTTGCATAACTCGTCCACTTACTTCAACCTTATGCGCAACTTGTTTGGCTTCTTCAATCGTGTGCGTCATTGGTTTTTCGCAATAGACATCTATTCCTTTATCCAATGCCAGCAATGTGATGGGTGCATGCCAATGATCCGGCGTGGCAATGATAACCGCGTCAATATCCGGCCTGTCCAGCAGTTCTTGATGCAATGTATACTGTTTAGCACCTCCCGCTTTTTCAGCAGCCTGAGTTAATTGATGTTGATACACATCACAAACCGCCTGCACTTCCACGTCGTTTTTTTCTTCCGCTCTGCGCAAAGCGAGAGTCAGCAGATGTGTCCCACGGCCACCAACACCTATCACCCCGACATGGATTCTATCATTCGCCCCTAATACTTTTCGGCCTGCTCCGGCAAATGCAAGGGTACTGATACCTTGAATTGAACTCTTAATGAACTCTCTCCGATTTGACATGATTTATTATCCTTTTCTTTACGGCATGGGTATTACTTCAGCATCACTCAAATTCTCTACCTCAATTTCATAACCGGCTGGCCGTTCAAGCTGGTACATGATGTTACCGTTTTCTTTCCACCAATTGAGAGAAACAAAACCGTCTTCAATGGGTATACGGCCTTCGCACCAGTCGATTTCTAAATTGGTGAAGCGGAGACGTACAGTATCCTCCACTGAATCCACGTCATAAAGTCCTAATACGTCGCGATAAAGCGTATGGACAATGTGTGATGCAAATCCATGATTGCAACTGGCGTAAGCGCCAGTGTTTTCCCATAACGTTCCGGTTTGATCGGCCATGTAAAGATAGTAATCCACGGATTCATCAAGTATCTGTTGGCAATGGCCATAGCGGGAAAGTATTTCAAGCCGCAAGATGTTACCGATAAAGGCGTTAGCTTCATGCACTTCAGCATAGGCTTTTGTCTGCTTTCTTTCAGGGCCAAATTTGTTTAGCAGGATATTCCATAATTTTTCATGTGTTTCCGGAGTCGCGATATCGAAGTAAAAAGCGAAATACTGGCAGACTTCACTGTGGTTGCCGGTCGGTTTGAGTTCGTTGTTATCTCGCATGGCGTTATCGACGAAAAACTCACCGTCAAAAGACTGCTTGCGAATCGTTTCACGGATTGATTCTGATTCATCGATAAATTCATCTTTGTTATACATTCGTCCGGTAGCCTCGAGTGCGGCGGCATAGAGCATGTTGGAGGGATAATTGACATCTTGTACGAATTTATTGGCTGCTGACCATTCCACAAACACCCAGCTTTCGAGATTTTCTAAAAGTCCGTCTTCATTTTCAAACTGATCGAAGTACTTGAACAGCCTATTGATCTTGGATTCGAGCCGGTTGACCATAAACCGGCCGCCGCTTCGTTCAAGATATTCTTCCAACTCCAGAACAAACCATAATGCCCAGTTAGGAATAAACACCCCGTCATAATGATCCGCCGGATAGCACATCGGCAGCATACCTTCGGGCAGTTCCTTGAAATTTCTAGGCAGAAGATAGTTTTCATAAAAATTTTTCTCGATGCGGGTGTCTCGGCTCAAATCGAAAGCCGTGCGGGCGGTAAAATAGCTGTCGCACAACCATCCCGCTCTTTCCCGTGATGGACAATCCATAAATATATCGACCGCATTTTGCCTGAATGTTTCTCTGCCAGCATCGAAAAGACGGTTCAATTGTTTATTACTGGAGGAAAAATGCGCTTCCCAAACATCAGGATTCACATATTCGCGCAGGTAGATATTATTGATCTCACAATTCCCTTTTGCCACAATCAGTTTCAAATAGCGCAGAGTGTAAGGCTCAAAAGATTCCACTTCGTAAGTTGTCCCGGGCTGCAATTGATAACTGATGGCATTCACGCAGGACAACCGCTTGAAATCCACATCCCCATCAGTCAAAATTTCGTCAAAGGTCATATAAAGTTGCGTCTCTTCACGGCATTGAATCTTTGCGCCAATAAAACCAGTTAAATTGGTGCCGAAATCCAGTATGTGATAGGTCTTATCATCCAGAGTAATCGCAGTTCCGGCTTCAAATGGTTTATCGATTTCGTTTCTTGAAATGTTCTCTATCTTTTGTAGATCAATCGATGGAATGACCTCGAGTTCCTCTTCTTTGAATCCTTTCAATTTGTCTGATATATTGGTTAATGAGCGGTCTTTCCAAAGTTTATCACCCTTTTTCCCTGTTCTAATTTCTCCTTTGGCAACGTTCAACAGTGGAGGGCATTGAAAGAAATTGGGATAGGGAACCCGGCGGGGCAGGAGTTGTTTTTCTTCCAAAACAGTACATTCCACTGTGACAAAAGGCGAATTAATTACCTTTCGCCAGCGATCCCAACCCGGCAATAGGCGGTACACCTCGATAAATGGACGCTGAAAACTATACCGCTGTACTTTTTGTACCCGCTCTTCAAGAATCCCCGCTTCGAAATCGAAGCCGTTGTCCACTGTCGAAGCCACTACTTCTCCATCAACCAACACTTCCGCTTGGAAAAACGAAGGCTGATCCAGCAAATAGAAACTATTGACGTTATACCCGGCAACTTCCACAGCCAGCAGGTTTTGTCCGGATTTAACCTGGTCCGATAAATCCCATTGATCAACACGAAAAAATCCATGAGGCCCTCGCGCAGGGCCATGCCCACAGAATTCGCCATTCAGAAAACAGCGGTAAAGGCTGGATGCCGTAATTTTAAACGTGACTTTTACGCCTGATTGTGCTTCGAAAGTAGTGCGAAAACCAACGAACAAATTCTTTTGAGTCTCTTTTCCTTTTGGCCAGATAGGATTGGCGGAACAAAAATGATGTCCACTCGCAGCGAAACTCGGTGAAATGAACAGCATCCAAAAAAGCAGGGAAACAATAATGTTTTTCATGGGGTTACTCCTTCGAGTTTAAATGCATTCTAAAAAAGGTTGATCGGTTTAGGCAAGGGATCAAGTAAAAGTCTGTACCGAGTTCATCGGGTGTATTAATAAAACAACTAGGAATTATTTTTGTTAAACGAACAAGATTAATGCTGATAAAAATCGATTTTAGTAAGGAAATCCCTGTAGTGAAAATGGAAAAATCCCTGATAGCCAACTGTTCTCAATGGTTTATACTTATCTTTAAATTGATTAAAACAGTTTAAGTTTGGATGATTGTTATGGTTGATATACGGTGTTTGTGCTGTGGTTGGTTAAAGCCAAAAACTAAAATGATTTTTTGTACCGAATGTAAAAAAAAATGTCTGTGATGAATGCCATATAGAACATGTTTGCATAAATTGTCAGAAAAAAGAGATACGTGTTCCTACTTTCAACTCTTATAAAGGAGCCGAAAATAACTTGATAAAAACATAAAATTTTGTCTGCTTTAATGCCGGCCAAAAATAAATGCTTAGACATACCTCCCTTTATTCCCCTATGAGCCCCAGCCCACGGGGCTTTTTTTTGCCTGCTTACAATTCCAGCAATTTTTGGAATCCCTCTTGTGCAAAATGGTGGACTGTTGTTAAGGCTTCATTATATTTTTCTTAATAATAATTTCATGGCAATCAAGAAAATATTTTAAAATCATTCTTTGTTGTACCAAAGTTGTACCAACGAGGAGTTGACATTGCGATAGATTATGATATCATACCTTCGCTACAACAATGGAACAACGAGGTGATTTATGTCAAAGCGTACATATAAGGCCAGTTTAAACCAATCACAAGGTAGATCAGGTTACACGGTTATATTCAGACATCCTGTTCGGCGTGATGAGGCAACGGGTAAAGATGGTGTACGAGTTCGAAGAGGTTTGGGGACTCGTGATGAGCCTGAAGCTACACAATTATGTGATCAACTCAATGAGATTCTTGCCAATCCACAATTTCATGATCCATCTGCGAAAGCTGAAGCAGAGCGGAGATTTGATTCCCGAGTTGTAGATATTTTTTACTATAAGATGGTTCCAGAAACAATAGATTTCAATATCTTACGGGAAAAAAAAATTCCACTTCCAACATCAGATGCAGATGGATATAGAAAAGTGCTTTTCCTTGGAACCACCGGAGCGGGTAAAACAACACTTGTACGACAAATAATTGGTACTGATCCTGAAAAAGAACGCTTTCCGTCAACATCTACTGCTAAAACGACAATTCATGATACCGAAATAGTCCTCGACGAAGGGCCATGGCGGGCAGTCGTAACTTTTGTTTCTAGCGATGAAGTAAGGGAATATCTTAACGAATGTATTTCGGCTGCAGTTCTAGTTGCATCTAATAAAAAGAATGATGATGAAAAAGTTTTATGGCGGCTCCTAAGTCATGTTAATCAACGTTTTCGATTCAACTATATATTTGGAAATGGACCTCAGATTGGCGAAAGCGACTTTGACGAAGATGATGAAGATGATAATACAAACACTAACTCAATTGACGAATTCGGAGCAATCGATATAACCGCCACAAACGATTTGCTTACCAATACGGTCAATCAATTGCGAGATATTGCTAATCGATTAAGTGACCGCTTACATGAAGAATTGAATGCTAGCAAAGAAGAAGACGAACGCGTGCTTGAAGAATTATTCGAAGAAGAACTCGACAATATGTTGCGTGACGAAGAGGAATATCATCAAATCGCTGATGCTCTTATGGATGAAATCGAAAAACGGTTCGATTTGTTACCTCAGGGAAATCTAAAGAAAAATAAGCAAGGGTGGCCATTGGCTTGGAGTGGTGAATGGTCTATTGAGCAACGCGAAGAATTCCTTAAAGCAATTTCGCGATTTTCGAGTAATTACGCTCCTTTATTTGGTCGTTTGCTAACACCACTTGTAAACGGAGTGCGTGTCGCGGGACCATTTTCACCTTGTTGGGATAGTAATCATGTCCCTAAATTAGTTCTCTTAGATGGTGAAGGTTTAGGGCATACTCCGAAGTCATCTTCATCCGTTTCTACAACAGTGAGTCGGAATATAGAAAAAGTTGATGCTGTAATTCTTGTGGATAATGCTGCACAACCTATGCAAGCAGCTCCTCTTGCTGCAATGCGAGAAGTAGTATCGACTGGTAATTCTCGTAAACTGATTCTAGCGTTTACCCATTTCGATGAGATCGAGGGAGATAATTTACCGGATCTTAAATCAAAAGGCCATCACGTATTGGCTTCAGCTGAAAATGTTCTCGCATCTTTCGGTGAAGAACTCGGCCCATATGCCGAACGTGCTCTCCGGAATCGCCTTGAAAATGCACGCTTTTTTCTCGAAAACATTCAAAAACCATTATCAGAAGATAATTCAGCTGGAAAGCGTACAATCAAACATATCAAAAAACTACTTGAAGCGATTGACCTCGTTATCGAAAGACCAGAGCCTGTTGAAGCGCGTCCTGTATATGACCGCATGAATTTGGGATTTGCAATTCAGAGCGCAGCAGAAGCCTATCAAGAAGCATGGAGGCCAAGGCTTGGCCTTGAATTCAAACCTGGTTTCATTAAAGAACACTGGACTCGTGTAAAGGCACTATCTCGAAGGCTTGCCACTGGTATGGCAGATGAGTATGACACACTAAAACCTGTTGCGGATTTACGCAAGGAACTCGTTGAACGGATATATGTTTTTATCCAAAATCCACTTCGGTGGGAAGGTCCTGACGCAATAGAAGAAAAGAAGATAAGTAAATATGATGCGCTTGCGGATAATATTGGAAAGCGTCTTTTAGATCTTTCCACTCGACGGGTATGGCGGGAAAGAGCCCATGAGTGGCAGAATGCTTATTACAAGCGCGGAACATGCTCTACTTTTGTTCGAGCACGGATCATTGGCGACGATATTTATAAACCTGCCGCACCTGTTCCAGATGTAACACCATCACCTGACCGCAACCAGTTTCTACGTGAGGTTGTTTCTGAAATAGAAGCTGCTGCGGAAGAAATAGGAGCTAAACTTATTTAGTTATATTCACATCAACTGAGATAGAATATTCTCGTACTATATCCATGTCGATCTGTTCATTGTCCACACCTATAGCATAGTTGAGATCGACCTCTCCGAAATGCCTTTCGAAGCGTTCGCGTGCTAACTGTTTCTCTTTTTCAGTAAAATTATACACATCTATTCCCAATTGCTGCTCCAGTGTTGTGATTAACCATTGCGAAGGTGACATATTGGCGTTTTCTGCATATTCGGTAATCAAATTGTAGAATTCATCACTGATTTCAATGGATAGTTTTTGACTCATTATTCTACCCCTTGAAAGTATTATACAAAAATTTAAAGAAATTCGAAAGTTTTATTTAGGAGGCTGCCATGGTACCTCGTAATATTTTTCTAGTTGAGCTTGTAATGCGGCTTTTAGTTCTTCGTACTTTTTGGGACGTTTCTCCGCTAGATTGTTTTTTTCATAAGGATCGGTTTTGAGATTGTATAGTTCGTATGGTTCATCCGGCATGGGTTCTAATAACTTCCAATCTCCGCGCCGTATCGCTTCAATATGTTTTCCCTTGAACGCACCGCCTTCTTTACGGCCCCAAAATAAATCCCGTTTAAATTCAGGTTGATCTTTGCCAAGCAAGGTGGGGAGAATAGAGCGTCCATCGATTTCATGCTCGATTTTCAATCCCGCCGCTTCAAACAACGTCGGCATAATATCCATCGTCAAGGCAATACGCTCTGTTCGGGTTCCCGGCTTTATTTTACCAGGCCATCGTACCGCAGTTGGTACGCGAATACCGCCCTCATATAACGTACCTTTACCCGCTCGCAGTGGGCCATTGTTGGCCCCAACTCGTAGCAATCCACCATTATCGCTGGAAAAAACAACGATTGTATTTTCATCCAGCCCGGTCTCATGCAGAGTGTTTAACACCTGTCCAATGCCGTGATCCATGTGTTCGATCAATGCACAGAGTTTGGCGCGGTCTTCATCGATGCCAGGTTCGCGCTTTTTGATTTTTTCTACCCAATCCTGTGGCGGCTGGATAGGCGTATGCGGTGCGTTGTAAGCAAGATAGAGGAAAAAAGGATTTTCGTTTCCCTTTTGATCCTCAAGGTACTCACAAGCCCATTGTGAAAAAAGATCAGTGGCATGTCCTTCCGGATCGATCTCTTCTTTATTGAGGCGCATATAATTAATATTATGTCGGCGATGGGTATAGTAATCGTCCATCATATCACCCAAAAAACCATGAAAGAAATCGAAACCTCTTTCATTGGGTATGTTCGGCGGCTCTAAGCCAAGATGCCACTTACCAATAAGAGCGGTGGAATACCCCGCTGGCTTCAACAATTCCGGCATGAGTTTACTATCCGGTTTTAAATAGCCCCATGAATTATTATCATGTGTGCGGATTACCCCTGGCACCCCCACCATTTCCTGATAACGTCCGGACAGCAGCGCCGCCCGTGTCGGTGAACAAACCGGGCAATTCGCATAGAAATTGTCAAATCGAATCCCTTCCTTAACCAATTGATCTGTATGGGGAGTTCTCAAGTCGTTAGAACCATAACAATGCAGGTCTGCATATCCCAAATCATCCACCAGAATAACCAGCATATTCGGTTTATTCTTCCCTGTTGAGGATGAAGCGATTGATATTTGCCCCATCGCACCACTGAGCAATGCCCCGCCGGAAACTCCCAAAAAATCACGCCGTGTTAATGTTGTCCAATCCATTTAAACCTCCCAAAATGGGTAGCATAGACGTCCCGCCTGTTAAGCTCCTGGATAGAACAGGCGTCCCCCCTGCATCTCTTTGGTAGAATTCCCATATCCTACCCCTCCACACAAACAACACTCAACCTCCGCGAGCGCGGCCCATCAAACTCGGCGAAGAAAATCTCTTCCCACCGCCCTAACGAAAGCCTGCCGTTCTCCACGATAAGTTGCTGGCTGTTACCCACAATCACCGATTTGATATGCGCAGCAGCGTTGCCTTCCGAATGCGCATACCCTGCAGACCACGGAACTTGCTTTTCAAGCGACGATTCCAGATCACGCATGACATCTGGATCATATCCTTCATTCACAAACACCCCGGCGGTTGTATGGGGAACATACAAAGTGCACAGCCCATTCTGGATGCCCATTTTTTCAATCGCGGATTGCACCTGACTCGTAACGGACAGAAAATCCGTTCGTGATTTACTCTGTATGGTGATTGTTTCTTTTTTCATAAGGGTGTTCCTCTCTGTTCATTATGAATATGAAATTCAATTTATCAATAAGAGAGATAAGAAGCAATTCATCTATATAAAAAAGCCCGGTCATAAAATAAACCGAGCTTCCTTCATCAAATATTCATGATGAAAACCTGTGTACTATGTAAAAATGCCTTCAATAAAGAAAACTTTTATTCGCCCTCTATTGAATTACGTCTTAAATGGGTGAGGAAATAGGTGTCAACTCCACGCCGCGTTTGTTCACCGTAGCGTCACCCAAAGAAATTGTCAAAACGACCCGATCCGGTTTTCCGTGATAATTTTCAACTAAACGGCCTTCAGAAATGATGCGAATCGATTTGATCGAACCCTGTCTTCCATTCAGACTATCGACATGTACGTTTTCCCCGACATTAAAGACGACGTCTTTGGCGTAATCAATCATGTTGAAATCTCCTTGTTTTTACCCTTACCCAAAGTTTTCTATCTCTACATCCTCCATTCTGGTAATCCCACACGCCAAAAAATAATTGACAACGAATGACATCTACGTATAATCTATGACAATAAATCTAATTAGTCAAGAGAAATTGTTACTTCTTTATCAATGAAGTTAAGTTATGTTTTACTAATGCATTCGAAATTACGATTAAACTTTTATTCGATTAAACTTATTATTAGTTAACTATATTGACAATCTTTAGATTATTAGTCTCAATATAAATTTTATTGTTTATTTTTGAATAAATAACGGAAAGTCCTTTTTGGCAACCATGGAGAATGGCTGTGAAATCTTTAATGACCATCAAAGAAGTCTCTGATATCCTTCAGGTCAATGAACGTACTGTTATGCGGTTGATCAAGTCAAAAAAAATTCCCGCCATTAAGGTGGGCAATCAATGGCGTTTTCATCCGGCTAAATTAGAGTCGTGGTTTTTAAGCGGCGGGGATGGAACGATAGGCCATGAGCAATTTGAGTTCCCCAAATCAGTAGATTCCTGGACTTCTGAAGAGGATTTTCAAATTTTTTCAGTGAATAGAACCTTGTTGGATATAGACTGCCGCACAAAATTCGAGGCCCTGAAAGTCATGGTCGAGGGATTAAGCAAGGCAGGCCATCTCTTACAGCCGTATATTTTTTACCAGGCGGTTGTCGATCGAGAGAAAACCTTAACCACCGGAATCGGTAATGGTGTCGCAATCCCGCATGGCTGGCATCCCATCAATGATTTGTTTCGAGTTCCCATGGTCATGAGTGCCAGATTATCTCATCCTATCGGCTGGCAGGCAGTGGATGAAGAACCGGTTGATCTTGTTTTTATGTTATGCTCTCCCCGCAGTAAAAAACATTTGAGACTTTTGGCGACAATGTCCTCCATTACCAAAGAAAAAGAAATTTTGCAGGAGCTTCGGTCGGCCCAAACACCGGATGATTTCGTTTCACTGCTAAGTGGCACTGTCCCGGCCGGTATCGAATAAAGAGGCCATATATGTTATTGAAAGACCGTACAATCTTGATCACATCCGGCCCGACCTTTGCTCCTATCGACAGTGTCCGCAGCATTGTAAATCGCTCGACCGGAAGAATGGGTTGCGCAATCGCTTCCGAATGTCTTCGGCAAGAAGCAGAAGTGATTTTTTGTGCAGGCAAAACAAGCTTGGTCCCACGCGAAATTTCCCCAAAATTGATTATAAAACATTTCGAAACCGTAAGCGATTTAGCCGAGCTAATTCAAACAAACCTACAGGAAAATCGAGTGGACGCGGTCATTATGGCAGCGGCGGTTTTAGATTATGTCCCCGAACAGACTCTCGATACAAAAAAATCTTCTGATGATGATGTTTGGGTAATCAAGTTAAAACGTACATTCAAGATTATAGAGAAAATACATGAATGGAATAACAATGTTCTCATTGTTGGATTCAAACTGCAAACAAACGTTTCCCAGGAACATCTTATATCCGAATCCGAAGATCTTATGAAACGCAGCGGCGCTCAGATGGTTCTCGCCAATAAAACCGAAGACATTTCTGATAAAGGCCACTTAGGTTATTTGATCGAACGGACAGACAACGGTGTCATTGTCTCAAACCCGCTCAAGAGCCGTGAAGATGTTGCAATAAAGATCATCGAACGCCTTGCCGCTCATCTCAACCACTGGCCTCAAGAGTAAACACCCTCACCCGCGAATGCGTTTGCTTGAAATCTCTCTCAAAATCAAGCGAATATTTTTCCAACTGAGGCACCAGCTCGGCGTATTCCTGGTTCCCCCCAAACAACTCATCAAAACGCTGGATCGACCAAGGCGCGGTGGATTGAACCGTGATAATCTTATTCGCTTTGTAGATATACAAATAATACTCCAGCTGCTTAAACCGCTCCTCGATGGATTCACTCCTAACCGCTTCACCCGATTTGAACAGAAAAAGATAATTCCACCGGCTTAACGAACCGTCTTCACGGGATTGAATCATATCCTTCTCAATGGTGAGATAATAAGAAATCGCTGGTGGCGAGAGCTGATCATGCGATATAAGAAACGCAATCCGGTTGTCCTTATCCGTGTGATTGATAATGGTTTGAATCGGCGCAAGAAAGAATTTCTCCTTTGAAATATGACTTTGCCGGAACGTATAGGTTTGATAAATAGCCAGCGGCACCAAAACCGGGATCAAGAAAAGAAGAAGTAGAGATTGTTTTTTCTCTTGTACTACTGGAAAAATTCGCTTGAGAAGTTCTTCGATAGACTCACCAGTCAGCACAAAAAACAATCCCATAGGAATAAACATGAACCGGGTGTCTTTCATCGGATGCAGAACCGCTGCCAAAAAATGCACCAGAAAACAGGCCAATACAAGATTGTTTAATCTTAACTTTTTTGAAATAAACAACGCGATCAGAAATAAAATCACGCTCGCGATGGCTAGAAATGGTGAAGAAAAATACTCCAGCGGAACCCTTTTCGGATAAAAAAGAAGAAAGGATAAATTAAAGGGCATCCGCACGTTGGGATTGTTTAACGCAAAGCCAACCAACCCTTCTACCTTGCGGCTTAAATCCGGCAGCAGCCACAAAAACAGCATGGCCAGCGGCAATCCAAAAAGAAGCTCATATTTGGTAGAAAACAGTTTTCGGACATTGAAATGTTCTCGGAAAAAAACCGCCAGAATCAAACTGAAATAGGTCAAAAAGGCATAATTGTACTTATACAAAAACAGCAGCCCCATAAAAATACCGGCTAGTATGGCTTTTCTATGATTATTCTCTCCTTCCTCCGGCCAGAAAAAAAGAACCAGCAAAACCAGAAATAAACCAGGCAGCTCGCTCATAATGCTCGCCGCATGTTGAATCACCAATGGCGATGTGGTAAACAGTGCCCAGGAAATACAACCCGCAATCCAGGCAAACGGATTGTCACGTTTAATGAAATACAGCAGAATAATAATCCCTGACCCGAAAAAAGAAAACAACGTTACCAGCCGGGCGGTTTCGAGACTGGGGCCGAACAGTACAAATAAAGTCCCCGTCACCCAGGAATGCAGAAAAGGCCAAACCACCTGCGCATTGGTATGATTCCAAAAAAGAACAAAGTCCAGATGCCGTATATCGTACCAGATATTCGCCCCTTTGGCGCATCGCTCCCATCCATCCCAACAGGGCATGCCGCCCCCGCGAATCGTATGTTGAAAAAACCAAAAGCACAGCAGCAGTGACCATCCGGCCAACAAAAGAAAAAGCCAAAAACTTGTTTGGCAGAAATTGAAATACAATTTTTTGATACGATCACTGATCACAAACATAATCTTTAGGCCGGCATACGCTCTTTTTAAATAACTTTTCTACTGTTCGATCTACCTGTATTCATGATACTATTAAGAATAACTCGTTATTTATGGAATATCCATCACCATAACATATAAACTTTTTTCAATATAAACATGATTAAAGTAAAACGATGTACAAAAAGAAACGTTATAAGTTAGAATAGTACACCAAATAACGAAGGAAGACCAAATTAAAAGGGATTCAAGATGAAATCCCAATGCAATTGCGAGGGAACAACTTAACTAAATAAAAATGTTTTTTACCCTGAAAGGGTTTAAGATGAAAGCCCAGGGCAATCGCCCTGGGAACAAAAGTAATAAATACCCAAGCCCTGAAAGGGCGCAAGAAAGGCATCCCCATGAGTATCGAAGAAAAAACCGAAAAATTCCGCGGCGATTTCATCAAACTCCGCCAAGAAATCGGCAAGGTCATCGTCGGCGCACAGGAAATCATCGATGGCACATTGACTTGTCTTTTTGCCGGCGGCAATGCCTTGCTGGAAGGCGTTCCAGGTCTAGGCAAAACCCTACTGGTCCGAACCATGTCGCAGGCGCTGGATCTGAAATTTTCTCGCATCCAATTCACACCGGACTTGATGCCGGCCGACATTATCGGGACCAACGTCATTGACCAGACAGAAGACGGCCGCCGCCACTTCCGCTTCGAAGCCGGCCCCATATTTGCCAACATGATCCTCGCCGATGAGGTCAACCGCGCCACGCCCAAAACCCAGTCCGCTCTGCTGGAAGCGATGCAGGAACGCCGCATCACCGTGGGCGGCCAAACCTACAATCTCGAACAACCTTTCGTGGTAATCGCCACCCAAAACCCCTTGGAAATGGAAGGAACCTATCCCCTGCCGGAAGCCCAGCTGGACCGATTCATGCTGAAACTCATTGTCGAATACCCCACACGCGAGGAGTTGACCGAAGTCCTGGTCAGAACCACCGATTATGTAGAACCTCAGCCGGAAGTAGTCATGGAAAAATCGGTCGTGAATGAGATGAGCGTTCTATGCCGCGAGGTCCCCATCGCCACGCACGTGCGCGACTACGCCGTCCGCTGCGTTCTCGCCACCCATCCGGGGAGCGAATACGCCGCCGAAATGACTAACCAGTTCGTCCGCTACGGCTCAAGCCCACGCGGCGCGCAGGCTCTGATACTTTCCGGCAAAATCAAAGCCCTGCTTGACGGTCGGTACAATGTCAGCTTTGATGACATCCGCAGTTCAATCAAAGCCGCTTTACGCCACCGCGTCATCCTCAACTTCGAAGGCGAAGCCGAAGGCATGACCACCGACCGCATCCTCGACTCGATCCTCGATCAAGTCCCCCAAACTCAAAAAGCAGAGTACCGTGGGTTTACACCCACGGCTACGTGATGTCGCCCCTAACGGGGCTTTGTTGGAGGGTGGTTAATAGGCGTCCCCGCCTGTGCTGTTCGAGAAATCCCAGGGAATTTCTGTGTCCCACCTCGGGATTGACCGCTTAAAGAACGGCGGGTTATCACCTTACTATTTTCACAAAACTATGGTTTAATAAAACACGTCATATGTGAATACCACCCAAGCGAGAAATAAAATCCAAATGATCTTTAAAGTCCAAGAATCCATAAAAAAATACTGGGGGTATGACGACTTCCTGCCCTTGCAAAAAAATGCCATGCAAAGCATCGCTGAAAAACGCGATTCCATTGTCGTCCTGCCTACCGGAGGTGGAAAATCCCTCTGTTATCAAGCCCCGGCGGTTTCGATACCCGGCATGGCCGTTGTGGTGTCGCCGCTGATCTCTCTCATGAAAGACCAGGTGGATGCGTTGGGCGAATGCGGCGTCAATGCCGCCCGCCTGGACAGCGCTCTCGATTATCATGAATGCGAGGTTGTATTTCAATCCATCGAAAACCAGGATCTGAAATTGTTATACGTTTCCCCCGAACGGGCTACTACCCCAGGTTTTATTGAATACCTCAAAAAACAGAACATCTCCTTTGTTGCCGTCGATGAAGCCCACTGCGTCAGCATGTGGGGACATGATTTCCGCCCCGAATACCGCCGTCTGAGCCTATTGAAAAAAGCGTTTCCGAATTGCTCCGTTCATGCCTTTACCGCCACCGCAACGCAGAAAGTGCAGGCGGATATTGCCGAACAGCTGAACCTCGAGTCACCCAAGATGATCATCGGATCGTTCGACCGCCCAAACCTGGTCTACAAAGTCGAACGCCGCAATCACGAATTAGACCAGGTTTGCTCCATCCTGGAAAGGCATCAAAACGAATCGGGTATTATTTATTGTATACGGCGGGCCGACGTCGATGATTTATGTTTTAGCTTACAGCAAAAAGGCTATCGTGCCCTCCCGTATCACGCCGGAATGAGCGGCATGGATCGCAAGCGAAATCAAGACGCCTTTATCAAGGAAGAAATCAACACCATCATCGCCACTGTCGCCTTCGGCATGGGGATCGACAAATCCAACGTCCGCTATGTTATTCACACCGGCATGCCCAAATCGCTCGAACATTACCAGCAGGAAAGCGGCCGCGCCGGGCGGGACGGGCTGGAAGCCGAATGCTGCCTTTTCTTTTCCGGCGCCGATTTTGTCGCCTGGCAGAATATACTGTCTGACATGGAACCCGATCCAAAAGCGATTGCCTTGAGTAAATTGAGAGAAATGTATGATTTTTGCACCGGTGTAATATGCCGCCATCGCGCCATTC
>CAZXSQ010000049.1:18052-20945 GCA_964643335.1 uncultured bacterium | reverse complement strand
CAAATCATATTTAGCACGTTTACATTGCCCTTCTGGGCTATTTTGCAAGACACTTCTTTTATTTAATGCTGAAAACTATTACAATAATTAAAAAAAATAAAGAGGTTCTGGCATGCCGACCAAAAGGTGTGAAATTTGCCGAAAAGCAAGACAGATAGAAGATATCAGCATTTGCTGTACTGAATGTGAAGATAAAGAACTGGATCTTCTTTTGACCGTCTATGCTTTTATCCACTGTTACGATTCAGATTTTTGCCCACCCGACGTTCTTATCAAGAATATCGAACCAATTGACCACATCAAATTAAACCATAATTTTATTCGCAGCTGGATAAATAAAAGATGGCTGGAAAAAAACGCCTTGAATGCTTTATGCGTTCCTCCTCCTATACAAGAAAGTATTGAATTGGATGGATTTAAACTGACGAAAGCGATAAGAAGGGTGTTAATAAAACAAAAGGAGGATAAACCGAAAATCGATCCAAGTTTATTCAAAGATCACAAGAAATCAGAAGAAAATAAAAAGCGTTTCGGTATGGTTTATATGCAAAAGAAAAAAGGAGATTAGATACCTTTTTCAATTTCGAATCGATTTTTGTGCCAATTTTAATTATCCACTATTCGTGAAATCAAGTCATCGTTTTTAATAAATCCATTCTTCTATTACCCGGAACGATTTTCCCCAATAGAACCGCGTTGATAGCTCCGGTAACGGAAGGACTATTCGCGGGGATGCCTCTAAGAGTAGCATACCCCAATAAGGCAAAACCTATTGCTTCTTTCGCTTCTGACGGTATACCGAATTCATCAATCCTTCGCCAACGTATTTCAGGACAAAGTGCACATAAGCGCTCCATCAAGTAAGGATTCTTGCTTCCCCCGCCACTCACAATGGATTCTTCGGGCTTCGCCTGCGGAAAAATAAAGCGTTTATAGGAATCGGCAATGCTTTTGGCAGTCAGTTCTACCGCAGTTGCCAGCAAATCATTTAAGGAAGCGTCCTCAGACTTGCTTACCAACATATCAGTGAATCCCTGCCCGAACGTTTCATGTCCGGTTGATTTGGGAGGTGTTTCCTCAAAATAGGGATGCGAAAATGCAACATCCAGTAATGATTCTAATACATTACCTTTTCTGGCTAGTTCACCATCCACATCATAATTCAACTCAGGACGAAACCGGCGGACAAGCAGATCGATAACCATATTCCCTGGACCGCTATCAAAAGCAATTATTTGACCACCCCGCTGGATTAAAGTACAATTGGCGATACCGCCAATATTCTGGCATAAAACATCCCGGTCAGGTTCCGCAAATAAAAAAGCATCGGCAAAAGGAATCAATGGCGCCCCCACTCCTCCGGCTGCCATATCTCTTATGCGAAAATCACCAACAGTGAGGATGCCGGTTTTTTCCGCAATTACACAAGGATCACCGATCTGCAGCGTGGAAGGTGTATGCCAATTGCGATTGTTATCCGCTGATGGAATATGATAAAGCGTCTGGCCATGAGAACCTATAAAAGAAACTTGATCTTTGGATACTCCTGATTTTTGAATGGCGGCTTCAACCGATTTTGCATACATTTCACCGAGTTCGATATTCAACTGGCAAATCAAATCCACCGGCGAAAGCCTGGGATCCATAGCCTTCTGAATCCGGCTGCGTAAACTTTTTTCTATCTCAACCTCCACATAAGACAATAACGAAATATGTTTATCATGAGAAGAATTTATTTCAATCAATGCGGCATCCACTGCATCCAGCGAGGTACCCGACATTAATCCAACAGCCAATACCGGTTGCTCCAATTTGAATTCACGCAGTTGAAGGTAGCCTGATTGCATGGGTTCATTTATACTTTCTAAAATTGACTTCAGGAACAAGATATGGATATTTCTGGTTACATCATTTTAAGCGTTTACTTCGTTATCCTTATTCTAATCGGCTTTCTCTGTTCACGAAAACAGGATTCACTGTCCGACTTTTTCCTGGCAGGCCGATCCATACCCGCCTGGGCAGCCCTGGCCGCTGTGGTGGCGACGGAAACCAGTGCCGTCACATTCATCGGAGCACCTTCATTTTCATTCAGTGAAGGAGGTGATCTCTCGTTCCTTCAAGTGGCTTTGGGATATATCATCGCACGAATCATTTTATCTTTCTATTTTTTACCCAAATTTTTTGAACGCGAAATTGTAACCATTTATGAATTTCTTGGAAAGCGCTTTGGGCATCTTTCGCAGCGAGTAGCAGGAATCTTTTTCTTTGTCACCCGCGCCTTGGCAGCGGGAGTCCGGCATTATGCGGCCGCATTGGTCATCTCCGCGATTACTGATTTCGATTTGATAACAGCCATCATTCTCACGGGTATCGTGTCGTTTATTTATTCCTTTCTTGGGGGGATTTCAGCCGTTATTTGGACGGAAGTGGTCCAACTGGCCATCATGATTATAGGGGGCATTTTGGCCTTCATTGCATTGACTCATTTAATCCCCGGCGGTCTTCCATATATTATCGAAGTCGCACGTCAACATGACAAACTGGCCATGTTTCATTGGGATTGGGGGGAGAAAGGCAATTATTCTTTGCTGGCTGGCATGATCGGTGGAATGTGTTTGAGTCTCGCGTCTCATGGGGCGGATCAGGATTTAGTCCAAAGGCTGCTTTCCTGCCGCTCGGTCAAAAGTGCGCAAATTGCCATGGTGGGCAGCGGGATATTTGTATTCTTCCAATTCGCTTTTTTCTTATTTATCGGTGTGATGTTGTTCGTTTTTTATGGAGAACTTCCAGGCGAATTAACCAAAAACGACCAGGTTTTTCCATTCTTTGTCTCACAACATATGTCCACCGCCGCCGGAGCGATCGTCATTGCGGCAATACTCTCTGCCGCTTT
>CAZXSQ010000049.1:7644-18042 GCA_964643335.1 uncultured bacterium | reverse complement strand
ATCCAGCACCGCCTCGGCCTTGAACTCTCTTTCATCCACCGCAGTCAACGACTTTGTTTCTCCTCTGGTAAAACAACCGCTCACCAACAAACAAATGGTGTTTGTTTCTCGAGGTTTCACTATATTCTGGACCGTCGTATTGGTTGGCATCGCTTTAATCGCCAGGAATTCCGAATACATCTTGGAAACCGGGCTTAAAATACCCAGCTTTACCTACGGCAGTCTTTTGGCCGCATTTCTTTTGGGAATTTTCACAAAATTCAGGCATGAATTCTTTATGATAACTGGAATGATTACCGGTATCATAGCAGTCTTGGTACTATGGTTTTATGATGTGAATTGGACATGGTTTGTTCCAACAGGAACAGCCACGGCAATTTTGACAGCTTATTGCTTATTCTGGATAACAAAATTCACAAAGGAGTAAGAACACAAATGCGAACTCGTAACCTTTTAATCCTGACAGCGATTTTATGCATTTTTCCCGGCTTGGTGAATTGTGCGGCATCGGAACCACTTCCATGGGCAAATCCATGGGATGTGGGGATGGACTATAAATTCGTCAATCAGGCGTTTTCAGAATTGGCTCAAGGCATTTCGGAAAAAGCCGCTCCTGGTTCAGTCGCGATAGTCATCAAAGATGGAAAAATTATTGCCAGACGTGCTCTGGGTAATATGCAAAATAATTTGATTTACCGTTCTTCTGAAACCGGAGATATTACCTACGTCCCCATGAGCGTACGGATGCTGGAAGATACCATCTTTGATCTCGCGTCAGTCACCAAAATGGCCGCCACCACCACATCACTCATGATTCTTGTAGAACAAGGAAAAATCGATCTTAATGCACCCGTCATCAAATATATTCCTTCTTTCGGGAAGCGTGCCAAAGACAAAGTCACCGTTCGGAATCTAGCCACCCATTCGTCCGGCCTTCCCGCCTGGTTCCCTTTCTATGAAATTTGCGTCAATCGGGAAGAAGTCTTTCGCAGTATCGATGAAGATTTTGCATTGGAATATCCTCCCGGAGAGAAACGGGTATACAGCGACATCGGCTTCATCATGTTGGGCAGATTGATCGAAGTAGTTTCAGGCCAACGGCTTGACCATTTCTGCGAAGAAAATATCTTTAAACCATTGGGAATGTACAACACCCAATACCTCCCATGGAGAAAAAAAAGACTGAGAACTGCCCCCACTGAATACGATCCCATGCGGGATCGGGCGTTAAAAGGCATTGTCCATGACGAAAATGCCCGTGCCCTGGGAGGGGTCTCTGGACACGCCGGACTTTTTTCAACCGTAAACGATTTGGCTGTTTTCGCACAAATGCTTCTCAATCAAGGTGAATTTCAAGGCACACGGATTTTGAAAAAAGAAACCATTCAAACCATGTTGACTCCACAATTGAATACTTCAGCTCTTCAAAGTGGTTCAAGTTTTCTCCGGCATCGGAAACAATTATTAGGCTGGTGGGGTATGGATGATGACATAACTCTAGGCAATATGGGCGGACTGCCTTCGAAAAAGGCGTTCGGCCATTCCGGATTTACGGGCAACATGATTTACATCGATCCAGAACATAACTCCGCCGCTATACTTTTAACCAATGCCGTACACCCACGCCGTGCCGATGCGCAAAAATCCCGCCTTTACCGCAATTTTTTCATCAATATTAGCAAAGCTTTAGTGGGTGAAATGAACGTCAATGTTGACATAAACGATAACAATGGAAGCGGTTAAAGTTATTATTTCATAATAATTTTTCTATTTAATGGTTATTTTTGTATAATATATTTATAACAAGTTGTAACTATGAAAAGGAGAAAAAAAATTCAGTGAAGATTTTGGTCGTGGATGATTCAGGAGCAATGCGAAAACTGATAATCACCACTCTTTCGAATTATTTAAAGGATACAGAATTTGAGGAAGCCAGCGACGGAAGCCAGGCCATCTTCAAAATCAAAGCAAAAGAATACAATTTAATTTTGATGGACTGGAACATGCCCAATTTAACAGGTATTGAGGCCGTACACGTCATCCGCTCAAGCGGCATCAAGACTCCCATCATCATGGTCACAACCAATTCCGAGAAACAAAATGTCATTCAAGCTCTTAAAGAAGGCGCAAATAACTATCTCATTAAACCTTTCTCCCCTGAAATTCTAATTTCCAAAGTGCAAAAAGTCCTGAATCAAGACTCGATCAATCGCAATTTTTAACGTCAGGAAGATAGAGATATAAAAAATTACATTTTATGCTTATAATCATTTCATAAGCCGTACTCATTCAAAAGGGGGATAAAATGTTGAGAAAAAGTTCCCGGCGCCAATTTTTGTATTCCGCTTCTCAATTGACTTTTGCCGCACCCTTCTTTTCCGCCCAGCAACGGAAAGACAAGCCCAATTTGTTATTTATCTGGACCGATGAACAGCGAGCGGACACCATGTCAGTATACGGTAATCGCAAAATCCACTCACCAAACCTTAACAAATTAGCGTCTGAAAGTGTTGTCATCAAAAACGCTTATGTCAGCCAACCCGTCTGTACACCATCACGCTCCACTGTCATGACCGGTTTATGGCCGCATACCAATTCGTGTACCGCAAACAATATACCACTGCCTCAAGATGTTCCCTGCCTTCCTGAATTGATCAATGATCCCGGCTATTGTACTGCTTATATGGGAAAATGGCATTTGGGTGACGAAATTTTTGCTCAGCACGGTTTCCAGAAATGGATTGGCATAGAAGATGGCTACCGGAAATATTACCGGCCGGAGCATGACCGCAACGCCAAAAGCGATTATTGGCGTTTCCTCAATGAACTGGGTTATGAGCCAAATACAGACGAAGGGTATTACAGTAGAGGTTTTGCCGCAAGACGCCCGCTGGAACATTGCAAACCGAAGTTCCTGGAAAGGCAAGCATGTGATTTTCTGGAACGCCATCAAAATGAACCGTTTATGCTCTATATCAATTTCCTGGAACCTCACATGCCTTTCTACGGCCCCCTCGATGATGTGCATGATCCATCAGACATCTCACTCCCAGGAAATTTCAACGATCCTTTGGAAGAAAACGAACCGTTGCGTTACCGTTTACTCCGGAAAAATTATGCTGCAAAAGGATTTGAAGGACATAATTTGAAAACTGAAGAAGGATGGAGAAATTTAACGGCTAAATATTGGGGATTGGTCAGTCAGGTTGATTTAAGCGTCGGTACCATTTTGAAACGTCTGGAAGAATTGGGTCTCGCCGGTAATACCATCGTGGTGTATACCAGCGATCACGGCGATATGATGGGTTCTCATCGATTATTGGCTAAAACGGTCATGTACGAAGAATCCGTCAAAGTCCCCTGGTTGATGCGCATCCCCCAGCAAGGCAGAAAACAACAAATCATCCAAGAGCGCCTCAGCCACATCGACCTGGTCCCCACACTTATGAACTTGATGGGCAAATCGGCTCCGGATTCACTCCCCGGGCACTCTCTTGTTCCTTTCCTTAAAGGCGGTTCACTACCCAACGATCACGTTTTCATTGAATGGAATCCTTCCAGGCGCAGGAACGCGCCTCACTCGATTCCAAAAGTTTCAGAAAATGCCGTCGAAAATGCAGGCAACGCCTCCATCCGAACTGTTATCGCACCAGATGGCTGGAAATTGTGCTGGTCTGACCTCGATCATTCACAGCTGTTTAATTTGAATTCCGATCCTTATGAAACAATCAATCTTTACGGTAAGCTGGAGCATAAACAAATCATCAAGCGGCTGGAACAGAAAATTCTCGAATGGCAAAAAGCTTCTAAAGATATCGTTTCATTGGTATAATTCATAAAAAAATATTTAGGATTAAAAATGAACTCCCGATTTATATTGACACAGTACATCGATAAAGCGTTAACTCATACAGTCTATGATAAACTAGAAGATAACTCTTATGCGGGAAGAATCCCGCAGTGTAAGGGAGTCGTCTGTTTTGCGAAAACTCTACGCGAATGTGAAGAAGAATTACAATCTGTTTTGGAGGATTGGATTTTGTTGGGATTAAAACTTGACCATAAACTGCCAATTATTTCCCTCAAATAATGAATACTCTGTTCCACAACTAAAAATGTTATTAAATGAAATAGAATCTATTATGGATCAAAAAATATCACTTGACGATTGGATCCATTAAAAGTTATAACTTTTCTTCAATTTCCAACTTTTCATTCTCACGCAAAATTTCATCCCACGTTACCACTTCTTCCCGATAAGAAGCTGTACGGCCTAAAATGGAGGTCATAGCACTGTCGGCGGAATAATCCGCATGATTCATGTATTTACCCGTGCGAACCGCTTTCACGAAATCCTTACAGTTATTATCAACTCCGATATCCCACGTGTTATCAAATTCGGTTCCTTTCCATGCATTTTCACCGGTTATCGTAATCGGGCCGGTTCCCCATCCGTTGGCCCGGTAATGTGCATCCACAACACCGAGAGAACCATATATTCTAGCTCCTAAATCTTCATAGCCTTTCATAAATTGTGAACAATTCAAAACAACTTTTGGGCCGTCTCCGTACCAATAGGTTACAACAAAATGATCCCACATTTTGCCAGCGTTCAATCGTGCTTTAAGTCCCCCGGTTCCAAAAGCCTTTGTTGGATGATTCCCCACAATCCAGTTAGCGATATCCACCGCGTGAACGGCCTGTTCCACGATGCAATCACCAGACAGTACCGGATCGGTCACCCAACAGCGCAGCCTGGCTGCGCCCGGAGTCATACCGGTTGTATCTGGCTTGCCGGGGGAAGGAAACTGGTTGAATGCATGGCCGCTGATCTGTTCGCCTATCGCTCCTTCATGCACACGCTTTACCACCTCGATGAAAAACGGACTGTTACGTGACTGGAAATCCACCAGAAAAGCCAATTTTCCTTCCGCTTTTTTACCCGTTTCTTTGATACTCGTACATCCGGGAACATCGATCGCGACTGGTTTGGCTAGCCAAACATGCTTTCCTGCATTTACAGCATCTTCAGCCTGTTCGGGATGAAAATATGGAGGAGAGGTTATGATCACTCCGTCCACATTTGAATCAAGTATTTGCCTATAACCATGCAACCCGGTACAACAGCGCTCTTTCGGTATATCGAACATATTTTGCACAATTTCTAATCGGTCACTAAAATAATCGTGCGCCGAAACCAAGGCAATATCGTCACCCACATTCGTTACAAATTTCTTACCGACGAAGCGCCCCCGGCCGCCACTGCCAATGATGCCCAGCTCAATTTTCGAGTTCGCCTTGCTGCCAAAAACTGTTCCGGTTTGGAGCAACGTAATCCCAGTAGCTCCCACAACAGCCTTTTTCAAAAACATACGCCGATCTTTTCGTTTTGATTCATTATTCATCGCCGATTTCCTTTCCGTTTCCAATGGAATAATTATCTTCACAAGTTAAAAAATAATTCAATAAAAAATGTTGACATATAGACATCCCTATAATATTCTTCTTAAAGACATCAAAAAAGGAGAAACATCAATGAAACCCTTCAGCATGATATGTTCTCTGTTTGTCATCACAATGATCGCACAAAATCCCGTCTCAGCAAAGTCCATCCCCTTTACCAAGTACCTTTCCTCTCCATCTACATCCCTGGCTACTCCCACGCCGGTTCCTGCGCTTTTAGAACCAAATCAAGTACCGTCTTTTCAAAGACAAACAATAACCATAAGTGATGAGGATTATATGTTTGATACATATAATCATTGGCACTCTAATCATTGGCATGAAAATTATGTGTTAGATGATGCATTGTTAGTAATGAGGCCTGACACCCATCAATATACATGGGGAAGTGCATGGTTTCAAATCGATATAAACCGCTTCTTTATGGAAGAACTTAATTTGCCACGAGAAAGTTATAGAATCATTGAATGCCAAATCCGAATACATTTTCGGGGAGTTGATCCTGCCAGAGTTCGATTCCAGACCTTATACCTTCATCAGCCGGAATCTGTATGGGAAGCAGAAGCATTGACTACCAACCATATGCCTGTTTCGGCTCAACTCTTTTCATTTACTCCACAATATGGCGGCTGGAATGAAATCAGCGATCCCATCTTGGCTGAAATCTTGAATTCCTACAGGACTTCAGGACAGGATTCGGAAGAATGGAAGAAAGGATTTGCAATCCGTCCCATCAATCCAGGAACGGCCCCATACCCAGGAGAAGAAATATCTTGGCACTCCATGCAGACTGAAGACCCTGAGGTCAGACCGCAATTTGTCATTACCTATGAAGCAGGCCCTCCTCCAACACCAACACCTATACCTGAGGAGTTGGTTTTTTCCAATTTTGATGATTCGGAAGAGTGGCAGATTTTTGCACCAGCCGGTTACCGTCAAGGACGAGTACAATTTACCGGAATTCCGGAAGGTGAAGGAACTGACGGTTTCGGACTTCGCATTGACCTTTCACCTGGACAAGGAGTTTGGATCAGCAATAACTATCCGATCGATGTGGATGGTTTCGTTCGGCTTTCCGCTTCGTTTCATGGCACTGGTTCGACTATCGAAGCAGCACTGGTGGCATTGAACAGTCCGTTTGATGGCCAATATGGTTACACTTACTTTACTGGTTCCGCCGTACCATATGAGCAGTATCAGAAATTCAATTTCGTGTATTCTCCTCCTTCGGGACAATTTAATTACGCCATCCAGGCGGTCAATTCACAACAAACCTCATTCACTCAAACTCTCTATGTTGATGAACTTAAAGCTGAAACATTCACACCGGTCTTACTCGATTCCAAAGTGACTGAAGTTGATGGGAGTTTTGATTATGGCCTGCACGGTCTGCTCACCAATGTCAATGAAGATGATGGAGAAATCATCCCGTTTTTTGAATCCCTAACCGATGTCGCCATCAAACTATCACTTCTCCCCGAAAACCTCGCGGCCAATATCGGAACAAAATGTGTTGATTTGGAAGACCGCTTCCCCTTCAATCTCTTGGCAGGAGTGACTGCGATACGGGAAACCTCACCAAACGGTGGCACGTGCGGTATGGTGATAACCAACAGTTTTCAAAATATAGGGGTATTCTACAGTGTAAATAATTTACCAGAATCTGGAAGCAATCAATACGATCCGCTTATAGTTGGAGGAAATTTTACCACTTCAAACCCTACAACCCCGATCCATGTCTTTATACAAAATGGAGGACCGGATGTTAAATCCTCAATCGTTATTGATGATCTTGCCGTAAAAATTGAATAACCAAGTATAATGGTATGAGATCGCCTTTTATTTATAAGGAAAGGCATGGCGTAAACGGTCATGCCTTCTTATTGTAAGTGGTAATTTTTTTCAAAAACAAAGAAAGCCTTATGAACAACATCAAAAACAATAAAGACAACCAACATGAAAAACCTAGAAAGCGAACGAGACTATTCAGAATTTCCCTCCGTGATGCCTGGCTTGTGCTCATATTCCAGCCGGTTTTGTTTGTGGTTTCAAACGCCATTTTTTACAGCGCATTAATAAACAACGACATTTCTTTTTTCGAATGGGTGAAAATCACGTATAACTTCAATACCATACTGTTCGCCTTATTTATGTTTGTCGCGGGATTGTTGGTTCTTTATGTTTATTTCATGTACAAAGGCAGCCGCCTGTTGAAATGGGGAGGACTTGCAAGTGTTATCATGGCGTGCTTGTTTTATGGCCTGCGAATTTATGCAACGCATATTGAACCTCATAACCTGCAACTCGAGACCATCACGATTTATTCCGATGAAATTGTCCAGCCTGTGAAAATGCTTCATTTGTCCGATATCCAAGCCGATTCTGTAGGGCGATATGAAGAGAGTGTATTCGCCTGGATTCAGAATATCCAACCGGATTTGGTTGTCCACACCGGCGACCTTCTTCATCCCATTCCGCCCGCAACTTATGTATCCGAATTGGAGAAAATCGTTCAATTATTCCGCTCGCTTGATTGTCCTCTGGGTATTTATGGTGTATACGGCAACACGGATGAAAAACTGCACCATTATTCTCTAGATAAATTAGGCGGTTTGCAGATGCTGGAAAACGAAGAGGAAATCGTTTCAGCAAGCGGCACACATTTAAGTCTGTTTGGATTGTCTCTAAATCAATCAGAAAACCTGGATATACAGGTTGTGGAAAATTGGCTGGAGGGTACAAAGCCGGACGAATTTACAATTCTTCTAGGCCATATTCCCGATTACATCCTTTCCGTAAAACACTTGGATATCGATTTATGCCTGGCAGGACATACTCACGGCGGCCAGGTGGTTATACCTTTTTATGGCCCAATTCTCGTTGCCAGCAATATCCCAAAGGACTGGGCGAGCGGCTTCAGGAAAGCCGGCCAAACGCATTTGAATGTATCCGCCGGAATTGGCTGTGAGCATGATCAACAATTGATGGATCTCCGCTTTAACTGCCCACCGGCAATGACTTTGTTTGAACTCCTCCCTGAAAAGAAGAAGGACTAAGGCTTCATACTCCCCAAGGCGGAATCCGGCTGTTTCCCGGCCCCCACAATAGTATGTTTCCCAAACTCACCAATCCATTCGTCGCATCGTAATCGAGCGATTGAAAGCGGGATGGATCTCGATCCGGCCCATATCCCATCAAGTTCCATGAATAAGACCCCCACCAGCTGATATGAGGAGAATTGCGGCTGTCATTACTGGAGGTGTAATGATAAGTTGCATATGGAATCGGCGGCTCAGGGAAAAGCGGCGAATCCGAAACTTGGTTGAAAGGATCACGCGGGATACTGGACATATAACTGATCGGTGTTGTCAGCCGAATTAATTTATTGAAGTTTCGCACTTCATTACCCTCAAAATCCTCGGGCGGATAAGCGCCGATATCCATCTGATACATCTCAATCGCATTAGAAAGCGCACGTTCATCCGCATAAGTCCGCGATACTTTCGCCCGGATTTGCGCATTCAAAAAATTCGGCACAGCAATCGCTGCCAAAATACCAATAATAGCCACAACGATTAGCAGTTCAATTAATGTAAAACCTCTTTGTGTGTATGATCTCATTCGCTATTTGAACTAACAACAAGGATGGGATTTCATTAAGCATGTAATTAATCTTTCAGTAAAGTGCCCACTCAACCACATCGGTCGCTTCCTGCGGTTCATGAATGCCCAATTTATAGGCTAGCCAATCGAATTGTACCGTACCGGAACCGGTAGTGTCGCCCATAAATATCTCAACTCGCAGTGCTCCTTCCGGAAGTTGATTATCCGTGTTCCGGGTCGCATGAAGATCGAAATTGATCGAGGGTGGAAACTTCGATGATAGTTCACCATCGACATAAAGTGCATGTTCACCTTCACCGGACAGATCGTAAGTTATCCAGTATTCATGCCACACGGTATGATCCCAATTTTCATCAATGTGGACAACCACAGGATCCCCGCGGCCTTCATAGTATCCCCCATTTTGGGGGAAATACAGGGCATTCGGCTGATCCTGAATGAGTGGGATACCACACGAGGTAAGCTCTTGTCCTGCCGCTATTGCTTCCCAATAATGGTCAGATGGTATGTTTAAATTAACGGCGATAAGATTCTTATCCGCGCTGTTGAAATAACCGAAAGGAATCTCTACACCAAAATTATCCGTAAACGGAACGCTTCTCATGCGGAACGCCAGTGTGGCTTGCTCTTCCCCCGGTTCGCCAATTTGCCGGCTGAGTTGAAACTTTCGCCGGCTGCCGGGATCTGTCAGGAGATAGGGATCATCCCGTGGATCCCCCGGATCATAGATTCTGAGTGCCAAGCCCCCTTCATCGTCATCAATGAACTTTATCGGTTCAAACAGTTGACCATCGATTTCCAACGCGAAATCTTGATCTTCCGGTGGATACTCATCCGAACTGTTGTCATGAACCCAACCGTCCTCCGTCAGATTGACTGGAGAATCCATATCCGGATCATATATATAGTCCCACCCCTCAGTGGGAGCGCCCCAAGGCGAACTGTTGATATCACCCGCCAATACATCACAAGTCCACATGATAAACAGCAGCAGAAATCCAAAATTCGCCATGACTTTAAACATTTTTCCATGCTTAAACATTGTTTTATTCCTTTCATTGATTTTTTAGATAATGATTGGACTTTCAAAAAAGCATGAATTTCAAAATGTATCCATTAAGGCCCAAAGCGATGGATATCGCCTTTACTTTTAATTCCGTTTGAAGATTCATAAACCATAAAAATATTCGGCGCAGGATCAGAACTGACAATGGCACCGGAATTCATCCCCAAAGATCCGCTGTCACCTTGCAAGATACGGTCTGGCCCACGTGAAATAACCCACCATTTGTAATTGCCCGGCATTTGAAT
>CAZXSQ010000049.1:0-7634 GCA_964643335.1 uncultured bacterium | reverse complement strand
ATCCCATTCCATTCCTGCATGGCTCCAGGGCGGAAAAACTTTTGCCTCGGCCCGTTAGGTAAAGTCGGATCGAAATAACCATAACGGAAACCAGGCTGACCGTCCTGATCCACTTTAACCTGAAATGGATCGTCCACAGCCTCGGCATTGGTCAGGTAGGCAACAGGTATACTCAAGGCGTTGAAATATAACGGGCTGGTATGTCCGCCCCAGTGGCCATAAGGCATGTATGCGTTGTTATCCAAAAAATAAGATTCAATCGCCGTGGCCAACGTGCGGAAATCATTGTAAACACGAGAGACTTTCGCTCGTACCTGGGCGTTCATGAAGTTCGGAACAGCGATTGCAGCCAGGATCCCAATGATTGCTACCACGATGAGGAGTTCAATTAGGGTGAAACTTTGTCTTGACTTATTCGAACAGCCAAGAGGATATACATACATCATATTTTCACCTCTCCACTTTTTTGTAGTCTCCATAATTTACATCAAAACCTGTTGACCGGTTTAATTTCTAAAATAAAGAGAGTTGGACGAAAGTCAATAGAGGTCTATTTAATTATTGCTCATCTCACCAATAATCTGTACATCGCTTTTTCTGGATTGAGGCTGAACTTCTAATGAATGAATTGTTCCATTTTCATAACGGCCTTCTATGATTGTTTTGTGCGGCGCATGAAGTTTGAATTCAACGTTCCATTGCTTCGGCCAGGCAGGAAAGAGCAGAATCGACTCATCATGACATTGCATAAGCATGGATTGCAAAGCGATCATGGCCACATTGCCGTGATCCTGATCCGGTATCCAATCAAAGTTCGGCCCCCAAAATGCGGGGAACCGGCTGCCTTCATGCTTAGTCGTAAAGTTCTGCACTGTGTAATCACGTGCCGTTTCGGTTAAGCCGAGATAGGCTGCTTGAATGGAATCCTGTGACCAGCCACCGGTTCGTTTGATCCGGCGTTTTTCAAAAGTAAGCCGTGCAACCTCAAGATTCGGTTTCCCCACACCATAAAGACGATAGGGGAAAATAGGGTAAAGTTCAGGATTCTCAGAGTTTCTCAATTCATCGAACTTCTCGGCAGGCAGGAGAAAAGTTTCTCCCTCTTCCTTGGCTTTAGGTAGAGATGGTATATCGTTAAGTAATTTTTGCCAAAGTTCCTGTTGGCCTGTCTCAGTCACTTGTTCTGGCAATGAAAGCAAACGGGGAAGCACATGCTTTACTCCTGCAATAACCGTGATTGGATTGACCGCTTTTTGCCAGGTTTCTAAAGCTTGTGCAGGTTTTATATGCAGTTTTCCTTCATCGTCGCGTGGAAAGTGCCGATCGAAAAAGAGCATGATTTCATTCGCCAGTGGAATGAGCTGGGATTTAAGAAAATCATTGTCATGAGTGTAATCGTAGAGTTCGAGCATGAGTGTCAACAATTCGAGATTGTTGCTCCAGTAATAACGGATGTAGCGGTTGACGACTTCTGATTTAAACAACCCTTCTCGTTTCCACCCATAATTGTCGAGGGCATAGGCTCCCCAGAAATACATGGTTTCAGGAAAATAAGCCCCTTTATGGTCAAAATAACTTTCGGTTCTGAATTTGGCGAAGAGAAGCGCGTCGTAAAACATATCAAACAGCGGACGCATCATTTCAAAATCCCCTGAAGCAGGCATGGGCCAATAAACCAGCCGTGTGTTTTGAAACCAATAAGGGCCACCCCACCGGCGGTAATCCGCATCGAACTGCTGATTCGGTTCACGCGCATCCACCGTAAAAATAGAGCCATTGAATTTGATTGGATAATCCCCCCGCCCAGCGCAGGCGGAGATAAATCGTTGTAAAGCATAGCCCTGTGAAACTCGATACGTTTCAGTCGGTTCGGCTACTGATTGTTTTTCAGTACCCCCGAACACATGAATCCAACTTCGGTTCCAAAATTCATCCCACCATGAAAAGTGTTTTTTTCTTGCATCTGTAAATGAAATCTTATTATTCTGCTCGATGAGTTTATCCAGTTGATTGACCCATTGTTTTTCCGTTTCAGTTTGAGCCGTCAGAATATGTATAGAAAAACGATGAGATTTTTTTCTTTCTTTTGACCTGAGTGAAGTTGGAGATTCACCGACCAATCCGTTCCCTTCAATGGCGCCTCCAAAGGTACGATGCGTAAGAGGATCGTTGGAGTGATCGATAAAATCAGAAAGACCTTGATGTTTCAAAGTCAACGGCCAAATAGAGTCATCGTTGCGGTGAAACCACACGATTTGATTGGGACGTTCCTCAAGGATCGTGTCTGGGGTGACAATGACAGGGAACGGTGCTTTAGCCAATCCATAGGCACTGTGAATTTCCTGCTCCCGCTCAAGTTCCCGGGATTCAGTTCGCCACGTTTCCAAAGCCACTTGAATTTCGAAAGGGATTTTTCCTTTGGCATCAAAATGGATTACAGGATGGTGGGCATCTACCCATAATTGAATGGAAACGGTTTTAGCAGGTTCGCCTGCTGTAATATTTATAGTCCCATCAGAAAGAGAAAGGATTTGCTGAAAGACAGGCCCTTCGGCAAACGGATTGGGTGAGAGATGAACACCAACGCGCCCCAGTTTCAACAATCGTGCATTTTCACTCCAGGCATCGGTTTTGCTGATGTAGAAATACAGATCACCTTTTTCTTCAACCCATACGTTCAAGCCGATATCCCCATTCCCGAGCGGCATCGATCCGGACGAGTCTTTGCTGGGCGTATCCCAAACGACATTATACCGGTCCACTGAAAATTCAGCTTCACTTGCATTAACGGCGGTTAAAACCAAGATAAAAGAGAAAAAAACATTGAAGATAGATTTTTGGGAAATCATGGCATCCTCTCATAAAATGAAAAAATGATCTGGCTCAATGCTACTAGATTTTTTGATGACATAAAAGAGTTTATACAGTATGACTTGATCCCCGTCTTGTGATAGCCTATCGTAAATAGACCTGTTTTAAAAAAGGAGATCTTCAACCATGACACGATCAAATATGAAACGCCGTGAATTTATTGGCCGGGGAACACTGGCCGCCGCAGGATTAACATTAGGGAGTTGTATCTCTGCCTATAGCAAGGCTGCCGGCAGTTCCAAAGTCAAGATCGGCATGAACCTGCTTTTATGGACTTCAACACCAAACGAAGAGCATTTTGCATTATTAGACGATATCAAAGAATGGGGATTTGACGGTGTTGAATTCCCCATGTTTGAACCCAGTGGCCCGCATTGGGCAAAACTGGGGAAACACTGCGACGAATTAGGGCTTGCACGAACAGTCTCCAGTTGTGTCCCCGAAGACGGCAATCCGGTCAGCGAGGATCCCAAAGTACGCCAGGCAGCTCGCGACTTTCTCAAGCGCAGCATTGATTGCTCTCAGGAACTTGGAGCAACCATGATTTGCGGACCGCTTTATGCACCGGTAGGCCTATTAGTCGGACGAGGAAGAACTGAAGAAGAATTCAAACGCTGTACAGAAGTGATTCGCGATGCCGCTGAGTATGCAGCTGATACAAACGTCGGACTCTCACACGAACCTCTCAACCGTTTTGAGACGTATGTGATCAACAGTCAAGAAGACGGCTGTAAACTTGTGGACGCCGTGGGCATGCCGAATTTCGGGCTGCATTACGATACGTTCCATGCCAACATCGAGGAAAAAGATGTGGGAGCGGCAATACGGCAGGCGGGTAAGCGCATTCATCATGTGCATATCTCCGAAAACGATCGCAGCACGCCCGGCGCAGGACAGGTGCATTGGGAAGAAACCTTCGCCGCCCTGAAAGAGATCGGTTACGACCAATGGCTAACCATCGAGGCATTCGGCAAAGCCCTCCCCGAAGTCGCCGCCGCAACCTGCATCTGGCGAAAAATGTTTGAAAGCGAAAAACAACTGGCCAATGACGGACTGAGATTCGTCCAACAAAGTTGGGATGTTTGATGTTTTTTTCTCATTTTTTGATTATTTCAGATCACGGTTGATTGCTCTTCGATTCAATTAACCCCTTCATTATTGAATGTAGGTATTGGGTATACTTTTGTCGGGCATTCGGCGATAAACTATGACATAAAAATAAAGGGTATTTGTTAAAATAACATATATTATTTTAGAAAGCCTAAAAAATTCTTGGAAAGTTTATTTTGACACTTGACAGGTGTTAAGTCCACTATTACACTTGTTAAGTAACTATAACAAAAAATAAAATAAATTTCTACGCAACTTGTTTATTTATTTTATTAAAGTATATAATTTGTTTTCTCTAATCACTTATGAGTCAGCGATTCACATTAAAATCGTCCAATTTCTTTCTCCGAATTAGTATTGGATTCCTGGTATTGGGATCTATCTTCGTCATTTTATATCATCCAATTGAGCATTTCGACGGTTTTGAAAACCATCCCGATTGCCCTCTATGCCAGATGCTTCACGGACAAGCTCCAATTCCTGAATTATCTTCATGGATTCTTGTTTCGTTACTTATATTATTGTTTGACCGCATTAGTCTACCACGGAATCTTGAGTATTACTCATCTTTCTATATATCCAAAAAATCTCCGCGCAGCCCGCCTTTTGAAAACTAATTTTTTCTTCAATTTCTATTTTCCTTCTAGAATACCTCTTTATTAGATTTGTTAAACCGGGTTTCATCATGAATAAAAATCAAAATATAAATGACATTGTGTATCGTCTGGAAGTTGCTGTTGGGAAAATCGAATTGTCGACTCAGAACCATTATCATGCTTCGCGCGATTTTTATCGTCAAGAATTAGAGCATGCAGTTGATGTGCTAAAACAAACAAAAAGTTCATTTCATTCAAAACAGTTAAAAAAATTACGGGAAAGGATTGAAAAAGTACTTCATGAGTACCATTAATTATCAGGAAAAGTTCAAACACGACTGATCCGGGGTGTTTATCGGGCCACGCGTAAGGCTGGCAAGATGAGGCGCAACGTAGAGCGAATTCGGAAAAAACGAATTTGGGCTGCGTTGCGCCTTTTTATTACGATTGATTTCGTCTCATGAAGACCGCATCACAGAAGAAGGTTGGAAAAAGACGTGACAGATTCGCAAAAAACAAGAAAGGATTTGAATGATGTTTGTACCAATCATGAAATCTCCCTGCCGGGGATTTACGCTAATTGAACTCTTGATCGTAGCCGCCATCATCGGCGTCTTGGCAGCGATTGCCGTCCCGAATTTCATTAATGCTCGAATGAAAGCATTAGTCGCACGCGTGGAAGCTGATCATAAAGCCATCAAAACTGCATTGGGCATGTACATGGTTGATCATGACCGATTTCCCTCCTATGGAAATCCTGAGGATGTTGTAACAGCCATTGCTGCTGGCGCTATTACCTATTTGCCCATCAGGCTAACAACACCGGTATCGTACCTTTCCTCTCTTCCTTATGATCCGTTTCCTCCAAAAGAACTTGGCAGAGATGCAAGTACTCATCCTACGCGCTCATATAAATATATTCATGCGTATGATGAGATCTACAAAGGACAGGATTTTTATGGAAAGCACTTACGCGTACACACTGAAAACGCATATGGTTCAGAGCGCCCTGTGAAGTATGAAATCTGGTCACTCGGTCCTGATCGAATCCCTGGCCATTTGGGAATTTTCTACCACGTCTCGAATGGTCTTTATAGTGATGGTGACATAATTACTCATGGTCCATGAACGAATATATACAAGAATAAATTTAGAAAGGAAATAAAAAATGAGTTATTTTAAAAAACATTGTTTCTTGTCGATCACCACTTTTATCATTACAGGTTTATTTTCGCTAGAATGTTGGAGTCATGCACGTTGGAATCAACGCAATGAACCGGGATATTGGACTGTCGCACTATATCATTTTGACGATAAAGAGCTTGTAGCAGGAAGCGCTTTATGGGACGCAGGTACCAATGAACTTAACTTGTTGATTGAAGAGCCTCAAGATTATCTTTACGACGGAGAAGAACAAGCGGCGGAAGAAATCAGGGCTGTAAGAGGCAATTATCGTTTTCTTGCTCAGGCGTTGGAATGCACATCTCCTCAATTGTTAACCACGACTCAATCCATCAAACATCCATATACACTTTCTTTTGAAATTTGGTTGAAACCGGTCACTTTGGGTACCGATTTTCGCTTTGGCTTTTTGGATGGAATCAACGTTCGGATTCGTCACAGCAACAAGAATGGTGATCGGTTCCATATTCTGGGATTGAATTCGGCGGATCTGGACGATCAGCAGTTCAAAGCACCAGGATTCAATGAGTTTCCTCGCGTCTCGACTTGGAATCATTACGGAGTAACCATTCGCAGTCCTCTTGTTCAGCTCACGGAGCGAGGAACATACATCTATGGGGAAGGAAGTGTCGCCCGGTTCTTTTATTTTGCACACGCAGTCGGTTTTACGGGAGAACGTGTCCTTGACATTAGTGGATTAGAGCTTCCAGAAATGGGTACACCGGGTATCGAGATTCTTTCCGGTGTTTTTCAGATCGATGAATTCCAGATCACCAATATCGATTGGCATGTTTCACAAGAACAATCCCATGGCGGCCATGGAGAAAGCGAGCATGGAAGCGCAACCGATATGTTTCACGCCTTTGAAAACGGTCGTGTTCCAGGTGATTTTGTTCCCGAACAGCCGGAAACCACAGTTCCAGTCGAGAACTGGTTTCTTTATTGATCACACAGAAAGGAGGTGGCCCATCTGCTTTACTAGATACGATTCTTGAATCACTCTTTTTTCGCATCAAAAACCAATCATAAACGGCATCGAAGATCGAGCGGTTAACGTTGGACACGTTCTCTGAAATAGAGTGCTGATCGGCGATGATCATCGCAAAACAGTAATCATTATAAAGAAAGGAACAACTATGAAAAAAATACTCAATTATGCTATCATCATCGCTGGTTTGATTGTATTCGCTGGTTTGGCATACGCTCATCATGCCAGTTTTGAATCGGATTTGGAAAGCCGGGACAGTACATTCGAAAACCCATGGTACATAGGAAATATCAATGTCGCCTATGATCACTTTAGTTTTTTGGATGCAGGCGATGTCGACTACTACACGTTTGATGGAAATGCGGGCCAAGAAGTCATCGATCTTTTTATTGTTTTTCCCGCTTCGTTAAATTTCTTGCCGAAAACGGTGATCGTGGGGCCTGGCTTGACCGGTGGCTCCGTTCCTGGATGGGTAAAAATACCCGATGGAATGGGCGTAATGAACTACGAATATGCCATCGATTGGTTGACGGAGGAAGCTTTTGGTGAACTTGATAATATCATTGTTTTAGCTTATGACGAAGCAAGGCCTTTCACTCTACCAGAAGATGGAACCTATTGGATTACCATCTACCATGAAGAAAAAAAATCCGGTTACTATAATATTGCTCATGGCGAAGATCATTCCATCGGAGGGAATGCAGAGAATTGGGAAGTCAAACTTGATAACTGGATCAAAGGCGCACTTTCACATGAAACCTCTTCGGTATCAAGTTGGGAATTGTTTCAATAGCGATTTCACGATTATGAGTATTATTGAAACGAGGGGAGAATTTTTTGCGCTCCCCTCTTTTTCTTAAATAGAAAATCGCATATTCAATAAAAAA
>CAZXSQ010000048.1:8784-21171 GCA_964643335.1 uncultured bacterium | reverse complement strand
CTGAATTTTGATAAGAAAAAATATTGTGAATTGCAAGTAAAACGATTTTTACACCCTTGAGCGGCAGGGCTTACTGATAACCGTTTACTTTACAATTATTTAATGACTAATGAATGTAATGGTGGATAGGGGGAAAAACTTGAACTCGTAAAAAATAACCGATTTTCTTTTCAGCAACTCCACCATACAAAACAACTATGATACTACTGAATCGAATGAACTGAAAGGTTACTAATCCAATTACTTCCCTCCATATTAAAAACTCATGATTCCACGAACATAAATCGGATTGGTGAAAGCCAATAATTCATCAATTGGACGTCCATATTGATAAATTTCAACCCGGAACCATTGCATGTTGGATTGAGCTCTTTGTAAAAACTTCAAGTCTGAATCCCGAGTGGATGAAAGGGGCATTTCGCAGAGTATGCCGGTGTTGGTTTTTATTCGAATGAATCCACCTTTGTTCAAACATGAAACTTGTATCCTAATCAAAAACCCATCATTAATCCGAAGGCGTAATTCGTCACCGATTAAAGCCCCGCCGGATTCTGATTCCAGCCAAAAGGAAACCGCCGGCTCAAGTGTGGCGTAGCAATGCCCTTGTTTTATTGCACTTAGGATGTTTGATTCCGATGGACTTTCGGCTAAAACCAGCATTTTGGGTAGCTGTTCAACCAATACATTGTTGATTTGCCCTTTCGTTCCTTTTCCACATACCCCAACTATCCGGATACCGTGATTTAGAAGCGTATCCCAGAAATCAAAGGCTTTCATAATTTCAGGAAACCGCTCCTGCCAACAGCCAGGCCAGATTTCAATCAAATCAACATAGTGCCAATCTGTTTCCGCAAAACTCCATGAGGGAGATTTGTCATGCAATGAAATGCAAAAAGGGTGGAGTACGCAGAACAAGCCGCCAGCTTCGTGAGTTTCCCAAATTATATTGTAGAGTGGGCGGAGTGTATCATTATAACACCATGAAACATAATGATCGTTACCCAGCAGCATGGCATGGCCTGAAAAAGTTTCGATTTCCTGGCCGCGTAGTATTCCAAGTTGTGAATCATTATCCTTTTGGGAGACGGGTGGGACATCATGATCAGTAACAGCCAAAAAGTGATACCCCAAGTTTTGGTAGATATGTAATAAATTATTACAATTATGTAAACCTGTGCTTCGCGATGTATGATCATGTAATTCTCCCACAAACCACTGAAGCACTTCTTTATCTTCGCCTTTTTTACGAAATGAGGAGGGGAGAGTTATCGTTTTGTCAGGCTTTTCATCCAATTCACTCCACTCGATATCAATTTCAATATTCAGGCTGGTGAACGGATTTGGATAAACCAGTATTACAGAGGTCCATTGACCACAATTCAGAGAACCATAGGTAAAACCCTCTGAGGCTGTGTGACGAGAGATGTATTTCCAGTCTGAAAAAAGGGGGTCCCATCTTCCGCGAAACTGCATTTCGGTATCGAAAAACAGAACGCTCCCCCAGCGTTTTTCTTGATACTCCAAGGTCTCATAGGCGGGCTTTTCGGCAATGGATTTTTGATTTTCTGTTAAGGAATGATAATCGAGGTATCGTTTGAGGCATTGTTCATATAATTGCCGAATATTTCCATTTAATGTTTGTTGTACCTGGCATTTTATTCGAATATAGTTAATCCCTTGCCGCAAATTGAATCGGTTTGAATAGGCAATTGGTTTATTTTGCTCGTTGAAATGAAAATTCTGTTGGACCAGGGGATGCCATTGCGTCATGCATAAGCCTCTATAAACCATATTGATAACGGGACTGACTTTGAATTAACCTACCATTATAATGAAATGTTGTCACTGGTCATTTATGCATGTCCAGACATTTGGACTTTTTTGTGATATAAATTATATAGACAATCTGTTCAAGGTTGTAAACAATTATGACGAAAAATGCCGACAGCACACTCGTTAAGCAGGTTTTATTGGGCCAACACGAATGTTACCGTCCATTGGTCGAAAAGTACAAAAAAAAGATATTTATATTGGCTTGCAGTATACTTGGCAATCCATCTGAGGCGCAAGATATTTCGCAGGAAGTTTTTTTTATTGCGTTTAAAAATCTTCAAACATTGAAAGAACGCCATAAATTTGGGTCTTGGTTATATGGGATTACACGGAATTTATGTTTTGCCGCCTTACGTAAAAAAAGAATAGAGCCTGAATCATTGGAGGATTTAAGTTACACCCAATTTGCCAATGTTGTGGAAATGAGACCGGCTGATGAAGATGGGGATGATCTATCAAACAAATTGTTGTCCCAATTGGAACTGCTTTCAGAAAAATATAGAACTCTGCTGCGTTTGAAATATCTCGAGGATTATTCTTATCAGGAAATATCAGAGATGCTGGATTTACCGGTTGATCTTGTTCGTTCTAGGCTGTTTGAAGGCCGGCGAATCCTGCGTGAAGGTATAGAGCGGTCACGGAGAGTAAAGAATGGTCATTAAAGGTTGCTGCACGGAATGGGAACAGGAAATAATTCTTTATTTGGATAATGAATTATCGCCAAAAAGCCGCAGCCGTGTAGAAAGTCATTTATCGCGTTGTTCATCATGTGCTTGGTTTTACCGCCAATTAGAACGGGAAGAGTGCCTTATCGCCGGTCATTTATACCATGAGACTCATGTTCATTTACCTTCAGACGAGTTCACTGATGAGATCATGGGAAATCTTCCGGATTCAAAGCCCAGAACTTACACGCGAAAAGTAGTGGAATTAATGTTATCCGCTTCGCGGGAAGTCGCTTCCAAAGGAAAATGGCACGTGACCATTGCCGCTTCGATCTTGATCTGTCTTGCCGGTGCACTGGCCACCCTGAGTGTGGGACATGTTCCCAAAGAAGAGTTCATCAATATCAAGCGGTATAACAAATGGTACCCATGCCGAATACATGAGCCAATAGTGATTTCCGACCTGAATGGCGAGTTCTTTGAGTTTCCTGACGGTTCGATTGCTTATGCAACCTACGGAACCTGCTTTACTATCGAATCATATCAAGAAGGCAGCAGTGATTCGAACGTCGGCAGGGACCGGCAGTTAAGACTGAAGATGGGTTCGCTCTTTTTGGATATCCGACCTAGAAAAGAGCGATTTAGTGTTGTTTGTTCCAATGCAAGAGCATCTGTGTTTGGAACTCAATTCTATATAGATATCGACTATGGCCCCAAAAAGACAACCACGGTCGCAGTTCGAGAAGGCCGCGTTCAGGTAGAAAAACTGGGACACAATCAAACAGCCACGACAGTCTTGGATACTGGACAAATGACCCGCGTATACAGTGCCAACGGTGTGTATCAGCTTCAACCCCCTTCACAGATTACAGGAGCGCTGCTTCGGCAGTTGGACGTTTTCTATAATGCCCGCAGCGACCGCTCCATTCAACAGAGGATGATCACCATCACTGGACTTGCCGAGGAAAAATCGAAGCAAAATCTGGAATGAAAGCATTATTCTATAAAATCTGTTGATATGTTGTAGCGGACAAAGGTTTTGTCCGGGGCAAAAGGGAGAGACCAATCCCATACGGTGTTTTCGCTCTGGATGATTTCACCGTTAATCAGTATTTGCACATCCTTGATTCGTGGAGATTGATCGGCGGCCGTATTGACGATGGAGTAGATTATTGCCCATTCAGAAAGTGCGTGCTCTGATTTGTTATCTAGAAGTTCCTCGGAAAAGCTGACGTAAATTCTTCCTTCCTCTTCGCTCCAGAAAACATTCTCAATTTTAGTATTTTTGGGGATGGGATTGATTAAATTGGAGGATACCGGTCTGCGAACCAATTCTTTCAACGCGGCGAGAACAAGGTTGGTAATTGAATCCGGTTTAAAAATTGTCCGTCTTTCCGACTCCAGTTGAGTGTAGTCTTTAGTCAAATAGAAAACATTTATGCCGGTCTGCTTCAACTCGGTCTCTCTGGATTTAATTGGAGTAGACGGTGTTGGCAGAGGTGGAAGGGTAATTTGAGGCGGTTGAGAGTCCAATTGAAAAAACAGATAGCCAACCGCAGTCAAACTCACGAGAAACAAGATTGATAAGATGATGATGAGTAAGGTTCGAAAGTCTTTCATTGAATTTTGTTTTCTTTGTCCAGTCCAGCGCGTTCGTAAAGAAAATCGGTAATGGCAATGGCCAGACGATGGGCCAGTTCGCTTTGAACCGGTTCGCTTCCCAATTGCCTGGCCGTTTCAGGATGAGCCATATTTCCCAGTTCAATGACGACCCCCGGCATGGTAAGCCCACGAAGTATCGCCAATCGCCCCGGGCGGGGATTGGAATCCAATTTTATAATTCCGGATATTGTATAATATTCCTGCAGCCTTTTATTGATAGATCGTGCAAGCCGTAGACTTTCATTGACGTGCCTTGTGTAGGCGTTATTCCATAAAACCAACGTCCCTGGATTTTTATTTGTTTCTTTGAACCTTTGCTGAAAATCGAGCAAATGATTCATAAAATACACAGCTCCGCGTGATATTTCATCCGTTGCCAGCGCACCGCAATGGATGCTGACAAAAAGCCCGCCGTTCTGCCTGTTGGCGATGCCGATTCGTTTTTCATTGTCTATCTTTGTTTGATTCCCTGCGTGCCGAGTCAAGATGACTTCATAATGGTTGGATAGTTCTTGGGCCATTTTTTGGCAGATAGAGAATGTGAGATTGCTTTCTTGTAATCCCGTCGGGCCTCTGGCGCCGGGATTCTCCCGGTCGTGGGCTGGATCCAGAACAATGATTGTGGATGGAGCCGAAAGTAAATCCTGTTGAGGGGAAGAGGGCTGAGTTGAACGGGGAGTGGGTTGAAATCGTGGATATCGGGTAGGGAAGGGGGATTGAATCGGTTTACGAGTTTCAACGGCTTCTTGAACGGGCTTGGTTGGATAGACAAAAATATGCTGGGGAGTGGTAGGAATGGCAGTTGGTGTTTCTTGGCTTACAGTTTGAGGAACTTTTTGGGTGATTTTTCCTTCTTTGAATCTGACTTTGGGAAAAACAAAGGTATCTACAATATAAAAGGGTATATACAGGCGTCCACTTTCACGAATTGGCGGCATCCCGGTATTTGAAATACTCGTTCCCACCACTATACGCTGATCTCCGGCTTTCATTCCAACTCGCACGCCATCCCGCCTTTCTAAGGTCAGGGTTCCGGAGAGCGAATCGTATAGATAATTATTTTCAAAAAATTCGATCAATTGGGATGCTTGTACATATTCCCCCCCTTGCACCAATTTTGTTTCTAAACGTATTTCTTGGGAATCCGTTTGCCCTACCAACTGGCGTGCGGTTCCTGCCTGAATCATAAGGAGAAACACAATTAAAAACGTTGTTAAAAACTTCGCGATCAATGTAATGACTTTCATCTTTCCCGCTTTATGCATAGGGCGGCTGCAGTACTCGTCCTAATCCAAATGACTCTTTGCCATCCAGCCTGATGTGATAATAGCGTACACAATGATGTATTACCAATTTGATGATCATCCAATGATGATCGGTCGTGATTCCAAATCGATTAATGTATTCAAAAACTGGAAAAACAAGAATTTTTTCTTCTTTGGGTTTCATCGAAAAAAATTGTTTCCAAAGCGGCATTGCCGACAGTGAATATTCTCCCGTCAGTTCCGCCGGCCAGGATTCAATGGGAGAAATAAGACTTAAATAGCCGCTTACATCATAGGGCAATTCATGCCTTAAATTAATGTTGAATGACTCGTGGGTTAGAACCATGGAAATATCCAACTCAGGTTCCTGACCGATATGAATGATATCTTCCAACAATACCCCGTCAATCGTTGTCTGTACTTTAACGTAACCTTCACGTTCAGGACCTTCAAAAAGAATGTTTAAAGGAACGATTTGATAGGAAGCGGGTTGAAGTTTATAGTTGACTTTTTGGGGAATCGAACGCCAATACTGGGGCGTCAAAATAAATGCTTCGCCTTTATATTCTTGGGTATTGGAATTGTTGGCGAGAATCAGGTCAAGGTGGTGAATAGTGGCCTGATCGTGAAAGGATTGTGTTTTTATCTGTCCTCTTAAAGTCATGGAAACCGGTAAGAATCCTTGAGGAGCCGCCCCTTGATTAAGCCGCCAATATCTCACCTGAGAAGGCGGGGGTTCGTTCGAATCGGATTCATCGGTTGACTGCACTTGTTCTGCAGGAGGTTTCAGGTTTAAGTTCAATGTCACTATTTCATTGGCATGTGCGATTGTGCGAATAAATTGTTCTTCGCGAAATATCTCTTTTTTGATTGCAGATGGTTTTTCGTTGATTTGTACAGGTTTTACTGTTTTTACCTCGTTTCTTGTATCCAGCCAAATGTTGGATTCTTCTCCATGGGCCTCATAAAGGCGGATTGTGGCATGGGTGCCATCAACTTGGGGGGAGCGAAATTCCGATAGAGGGTATCCGGTGGGTTTGATGGCCGACACCAGGATGTTCCCCGGTTCGACTGACCAGAACGACATTTCTGATGGAAGCTGCCCCTTGTGGGTGTCAACACAGAGAGAACAGGCTTCATGATTGTACTCCATCGCCCGTCTTGGGATTTCTGCATGACGCCAATCGCCTGTATGGGGTATTAATCTGTATTGAAAAATGTGCGATTTATTTTCTGCAAAATCGAACATCCACTCCGTCAAAGGTGACGGATAGGGGGTTGTATGCATCAATGCCAGAGCGAGTGTTCCGTCATTTTCAAGACTGCATAATGTATTACCTCGATTTATCAAAGCAAAGCCTCTATCTTCAACTTTTCCGGGATTATGGATGAAACATGCCATTGAAGAACATTCCCATCTGTGTGCCACTGTAGACAGAATCATCTCGTCCACGGCTTGAATTGTCAGTGCATTCGTTTGCCCGGCAAAAATAAAAACCGGAAAGTTCTGCTTTTGCTTGTCTTCCAGTGCTAGAACAACGTATCCGATTTCCTCCATGTTACGTTCGTAATACGCTTTCGCTTCAGGATTTTGTTCCAATAGGTGATTGGTGTAGGTGTTCTCTTCTTTGTTTCCAATACAGAAGGAGCATTGTCGAAACAGCAAGTCCGAAGATGGATTTTCTTTGTCGTAACGCGGAGTGCAAGTAATACCGTGTCTGCTTAAATGCTGCATCAATCGCTGCCGTATTGACCGATGTTGGTCTTGTGCGATAACCACTTCGGAAGGTCCTATCGCCAGACTCGAGACTTCTTGTTTACCGGAAACAAAGCGAACGAGAAACGTCCAGGAAACATCGATCCACCGATAGCATGAATTCATGGCGTGTTTGGATTTCCATTCCCGAAAGGTACTGTAGAAATCCATATAACGTTGGCTTCGGCGATAACTTTTGGCGTAAAACCGGTCTTCGTAGACGGGCAAAGTTCCAGGAAGGTCCAATGGAAAAGCCAGAGTATAGAGATCGCGGTTTTGCGGATCATTTTTATCCAAGACCTGCTCACCATATCCTTTATAGTCGTCCAGAACGGTAAGACAATCAATAAAAGGCAAGCCGCGGTATAACCGGATTTCCTGAATCCGGTTACATGGGCCAGGGCCGGTACCTTGTATGATCAGCCGTTTGGTCACTCTCCCTTCATAGCAGCGAACCTGAGCGGGGGACTCGCTTCCGCTGCTTCGCTCTCCTGTCGTGAGCAGCCGCCAGGCCGGTTCGTCACCGGGGCCTTCTTTCAGCAGCATCAAGTCATTGGCGGGTTGAGTATGTTTAGTGTTGATGAATTCCTTTCCGTTTTCTTTATCGATTAGACTGACGATCCCTCCCCCGCGACTAGGATCCACTTCAACACGAATAAATTCGTTTTCGAGCCAATGACGGCTTTGATCTTCCTTGATCCATGGAAATCCTTTTTGTTTCCTTTTTTTAAAAGTGACTTGCCGGTAGCCTGAAGCGGGAAGGTCTTTTTCCGTCCAGACAGCCAGCGCTTTCTTGGTTTTCTTTTTTGCATTATTATCTAACGGCTCAAGTTCGTAATGGATCTCTGAACCATCCGGCCCAGACAACACGTAGGAATAATCTGAATCATTCAATTCAATCGGATAGCGAATGACGCTGTTTCTTCTCCAAGGAAGGCTATTGAAGAGAAGCAGTGAATGGTTCTTATCTTCGGTGGTGGTATCGACCAGATTAGAAAATTGCCGGAGAGTGTTTGTTCGGCAATTTACGGCCAGTTCATGCGCTTCACGAAGGGATTCCAATAAATCAGCAAAAACAATATCGGTTGAGCAGCCGGTTATTCCATCATGATGTTGACAGAAAAGCAATTGCCTCCAGGCCTTATCCAATTCTTTTGAAGGATAAGAAATACCGTGGGCCGAGGCGATGGCCGCCCAGACCTCTGCATCGAATAGAGTGTTTTCAGCCAGCCGGTTGGCAATTTTAAGTTCCACACGCGAGAGTTCACATCCTTCATTGTATTGGGACATATCTCGTGTGACCGGTTCCAATTTTAATTTATTATTGGTGTATTGAGTTTCAATGGTAGAAAAGTACTTCGTGGCAGCCGTTCCTGTAGTGACAATGGGTAATTCATTGTTCGCCAATTCCCTGCAGCGGCCGATTATATTAATGCGTGGTGGGTGCATATCGGCCGTATCAAGATACAGATCAGAATTGATATTGGCCAGTTTTTCTTTTTGTGTTTCAAATCGGCTTATTGCTTCATCTTCAAATTTTACATCATCGGGTAAATAATAATCTGTACGTTTTGTATAAATACTGGATCCATTTGGGGCCAACCATAAAAATAAATCAGGTATACCGGGAATCGGAATCGACGGATCTCTATAATTGGTGCGAGTGATGACGGCTGCGCGCATACCGCACTGTTCTAAAATTTGCGGCAATTGTGGAATGTGACCGAAAGCATCCCAACCCATGTAAATCAGTGTATCACATTCCAGGATGGTTTTATGGTATAATTGACCCATAAGGATATTTCGGATCAGGGCTTCACCGCCAATGGATGTTTCGTTGGGCTGATTAAATGCGCCGCCGCTGGTGCACCGTTCTTGTTGAATAAGTTTTTTGAGCCAGGCCCGTTCTTCCGGATAGAGGTCCAGGTAAGGTTTTAAATAGCCGAGTTCGGAGAGATAAACCCCGAAATAGGGATCGGCCCGGCTTGCGAGAAGATATTGTCTGACTAAAGACAGGCTGTGTTCCGTCAATTCGGCCTGTGTTTTAAGCCAGACCGGATCAAAATGAAATCCAGGAAGGCAAAAAATCGTCGCTTTTTTTAATCGGGTTTTGCTGAAATAGTGTTTTTTGCTGGAAAAAAGCATGAGCCGATTACTCTTTTTTGGTTTAGTAATTGAAAAAACTTTCCGTCATTGTAGCCGACTTAGGCTAGGATACCAAAGAACTGCTTAATGAAAAGATCAATGGGTGAACATATTTATCATAATTTTCTCAAAAAAGCGACTCTGACAATATTTTTTATTTTCGCAGGGTTTTATGCAACTATCAATCATGCGCAAAGTGATTCTGATCCTGAAATAACCGTAGCGGCAAGTATACTCCCGCTTGCCGATTGGTGCCGGAATATTGTTCCGCCTCAAACCAACGTTGTTTGTCTTTTGCCAAATCCTGGTTTGTTTCCGGAACTGAACATCCAAATCGCGAAACAAATAAACAAATCGAGGCTTGTTGTCTGTCTTGGCTACGGTGCCGATGATTGGATTCAATCCTGGAATTCGAATACAGGCAGGAATAAAACCGATTTTCTTGTGATCGAGGCTAATAAAGCACAAGTGGTACATGATATGGAACCGCATACCCAATCAGCAGCAGGGATGATGAATTTAACCCCCCTGTGGTTAGATCCGATATGGGCGCAAGAAGCGATTCTAATCCTGTCCCAAAAACTCATTGAACTGATGCCTGAACAGGAAACAATTATTGATCAAAACACTCAAAATTATTTGGTTCAATTAAAAAATTTACACATGGAATTGACCGAAGCGGTTAATCGGCTGCCGCATAAATCCTATATCTGTTTTAACGGAACGTTCCACCCGTTTGCACAGCGCTATGGATTAAATGAAGTGGCGCATCTTTCTGTGAGTGACTCTTTCAATATGGATGTATTTCAATACAAAAATCTATGGGATCAGTTGAGCAAGATGAAAAATCCCGTTATTTTTGTAAATACCCAATTCAGGGGAAAAAATGCAGAAAATCTGGCAAAAAAATTGAATTGTTCCGTATACGGACTCGATCCTTTTGGTTCTTTGAGTTTGCCAGAGCGTGATACTTATGCCGAAATGATTCGTTATAACCTTCAGATGTTTGAAAAAGGATTGTCCAGTGCAGAAAAATGAGTCTTCATTATCCAAATTGAGCGAGTTAATCAGAGCGGATTTGGATCATGCCCCCGCTGTCTGTGTGCAACATGTCTCTGTCTTCCGTGGAATTGAAGAAGTGCTGCTGGAAATTGATTTTTGTCTCGAGGAAGGAGATTTTCTTGGAGTTATCGGCCCCAACAGTGGCGGGAAAACGACTTTATTGAATCTTATTTTGGGGACCGTTTCCCCTTCGGAGGGCATTATTGAAGTTTTCGGGCAGAATCCTTATTCTGTGAACCGCCGCCGGATACCCATTGGTTATGTTCCTCAATACCAACTTATTCCTAAACATTTCCCCATCTCTGTTTATGAAACTGTTTTGATGGGAACCTATGGTGTGAACGGCAGATGGCTTCCCATCAAAAAAGAATACAAAAGCCAGGCTCATTTTCTGCTTGCGCAATTGAAACTCGATCATTTAATGGATGAATCTTTGGATCGACTTTCTTTTGGAGAACAGCAGCGTGTTTGGTTAGCCCGGGCTTTGGTTTTACGGCCGCGGATGCTTTTATTGGACGAACCGCTCCAAGGACTGGATGCGTTATCTCAAAAACGCTTTTTTGAATTATTACACGATTTGAAGCAGCAGTCCGAGTTGACCGTCATCATGACTTCTCATAATTTGGATACCATGGCCCGATTTACCAATCGTATTGCTTGTGTGAATAAAACACTCCATTGGCATGACCGTTCTGAATGGATTAACCATAAATTGTCTAATCGATATAATCGATGTGAATTGAAGAACAGATTGAATACATACAGGGAGATGAAAAAGTGGAATAACAATCCCTTTAGAATGTCATCTGATCCTTCGGTTCACAAGCATCTTTAAATTCCCCATTAAAGTATTTGGCTGACCATGGAGATTATTCAACAGTATTTTACCGACACATACAGCAATGTATATGCTTATCCTTTTTTGCTGCGGATGTTGATCGTTACCATTTTGTCAGCCATGGTTTGTTCATTACTTTCGGTTTTTGTTGTTTTGAAACGAATGGCTTTTTTAAGCCAGGGCATCGGTTTTGCCGCTATCGGGGGATTGGCTTTGGGATTGATGTTTTCCCCCGTTTTTACTTCACAGGAGGTAATTCTTTATTCCATAGCGGCAGCATTCTGCATCGTGATTGCTTTGCTTACCGCCTTTGCCGCCCGTACGGGCAGAATACCTATAGACAGCGCCATTGGTGTATATATGGTTGGCGGCATGGCACTCGGCTTTGTGTTATTTTCATGGAAAGATTTTTCTGTTGATTTTTTTCAATATATTTTTGGAAGCGTTATTCAAACAACCAATTGGGATATTTTGTTATTGGTTATTTTGCTGGGTGTTGTTTTTTTTATCTTGTTTATCTTTACAAGAGAGTTATATGCAACATGTTTTGATTCGGCGTTTGCTTCGATTATAGGAATCCCGACGGCTTTTCTTCATTATCTACTGATCCTGTTATTGACCGTTACAATTATGATTACGGTAAAAGCGAGTAATATCCTGCTGGTTACTTCTCTTTTAATCATTCCTGGAGCCTGTGCCCGTCTGGTCACGATGAACTTTAAATGGATGTTTGTTGTTTCGCTATTCGTTGGCATCCTGTCTTCAGTTACCGGAATTGTTTTTGCTGTATTATTGAGCCGATTTTCGCCGGAGGCTTTAATTGTGCTTGTTCAACTGCTGGTTTTCTCGATTCTGTTATTATTCCACCGTCTGCACTATAGAGGGGAACCTTGATGAAAAAAACGAAACTGGCCATAACCATGGGCGATCCGGCGGGGATTGGCCCCGAAATCATTGCCAAAGCCTTGAGCCGGGAAGATATAGTGGATAAATGCGTTCCTTTGGTATTGGGATCGAAAAAAGCGTTGGAGCGAGCGTTTGAGCAAACATCTTGTTCGTTTTCCTTTAAAGAAATATCCAGTGATGAGGAGATTGAAACAATAGAAGAGCGTGGACTGCTGAATGATGAATCCCTTTTACATGGCAATGTTCCACAAGGAC
>CAZXSQ010000048.1:0-8774 GCA_964643335.1 uncultured bacterium | reverse complement strand
GCCGTTTGCGGTGCTTCCGCCTATGACTGGCTGGTTCGAGCAATTCAGTTGGCCTTGGAGAAAAAAGTGGATGCGATCGTCACTGCCCCGCTGCACAAAGAAGCGTTGAATCTCGCCGGTCATCATTACGCCGGACATACGGAAATATTGGCAGAAGAGACCAAGACAAAAGAATTCAGCCTGATGCTGATTGCAGGGCGATTTCGGGTGACTCATGTAACCTGCCACGTTGCGCTTTCCCAAGTGTCTCCCCTGCTGACTGAAGAACGAATAACCAGCGTGATTCAATTGTTTGATCAGGCCTTAATGCGAATGGATGGTAAACAGCCGAGGATAGCCGTTTGTGCTTTCAATCCACATAGTGGAGAGGCCGGATTGTTTGGCGATGAAGAGATCCACGCCATCCGCCCAGCGGTACAACAGTGTTCTTCAGAAGGGATCGATGTTCAAGGCCCTCTTCCTTCCGATTCCATCTACCCGCAACTAATTGGCGGACGTTACGACGGCGTTGTAGCTATGTATCATGACCAAGGCCATATTCCCTTCAAGTTAAGCAACTTCCACTATGATCCCGAAAAACAGGAATGGAGCACTGTGACCGGTGTGAATGTGACCCTCGGCTTACCAATCATCCGCACATCAGTAGACCACGGCACCGCCTTTGATCTGGCAGGGACGGGGAAGGCGTCTGACCAGTCGCTGCTGGATGCGATTGGGGTGGCGTTGAGATTAAGCGGATAATTTATTTAATATATGGCTTTAAGCAGGATTATTTCTGCAAAGTTTCATTGTTCTTTATAATGGACTATTGCATTTAAGTAACGCAGCATCAAGAGACCTTACAGATAGGATTGCGGAGTTTCTTACAGTACGAATGTCCGTAACTATTCAGTTTGAATATTGAGGCCACAGGTTATTTGAAATCCCGCTGCTTGTAAAACTTAGTTCCCAGGTATCATTGAAACGAGTATATTCTCCAAATTCATTAAGTCCATTCCCACCATATAACACAATTTTTTTTCTGATCTTATCATAGGAAAGATCGATCATAGCTTTGGGGGATGGCTCAGTAATATTCAGTTGTTTCCACTCATTCCCATTCCATTCCCAAGTTTCACCCAGATAAGTATCATGGTTGGAGCCACCAAAAAGAATGACCTTTTCACGATCGGGATCATAAGCCATGCCAAAAAAATATCGTGGAGAAGGACCTGAATCAGATACTTTAGTAAACTTTTCTCCATCCCATTCCCATGTATCTCCATATTCATGGGAATCGTTTACATCTCCACCGAATAAAACGATTTTCTGGCGTTTTTCATCCAAAACCATACGTGCCAATGCCCGTGGAGGCGGGGGATTTTCCAGGTGGATTTGGCTCCATTCCGAATCATCATATTCCCACAACTCGCTGGAACCATTGTAAGATGTGCTTTTATTTCCTCCAAACAGCAAGACCTTTTCCCGAACCGGATCGTATGCCATGGTGTGTCCCCACTTGATTCCTGGCCCCTCAGTATCAATTTGTGTCCAAGTGGTTCCATCATATTCCCAGGTATCTTCAAAAGTTTCATACGTTACTACATCTGCCCCACCATACAGAACAATCTTATTTCGATTTGGATCATAGACCATTTCAGTAAGAAATCGTTCTGCTGGCCGTTCACTGATATCAATATTTACCTGTTCCCATTGAGAGCCATCCCATTCCCAGGTTTCATTGTGCATAATTCGAGGACCGGCTTCGAAACCACCAAACAGAACAGTTTTCTGCCGGTTCTCATCGTAACACATGGCATATCCTTGTAACTGAGGGGGAGAGTCACCTTGCGAAGTCACCTGCTGCCATTGCATGGATTGGGCAATCGAATGTTGGACTGTAAATGCTCCAATTACCAAAGCCAGAAGTACAATACAACCACGGGCGAACCAAGACAACTTTGCATTGGGTAAATGAGTTGAGTCTAGAATTCTCATGAGACGGCTCCTTATCATGGATTTGTAATTATTCATCCCCAGGGAGGCGGATGACGTGAGACAAAGTTGGTTTGCTTGAGCCACAACATTTAAAAAGCCTACGCTGCAGTCTGTGCGGGTGATCTGAATTCCTTTCAGTGCGCTGTCATCGCATGAAAATTCCCGCAGCCGGTCTACAATGGAATTCAACCACCAAACCAATGGATAAAAGAAAAATAGGATTTGAATTAATTTCTGGAGTAAAGAGACGGCCAGATCGTTTCGTTTAATATGAGTTAACTCATGAAATAGAATCCACTTCATCTGGCTTGGTGTATACTGTTCGTGGAAATCGGATGGAAGTGCAATAATCGGCCGCATGATCCCATAAACCAAAGGAGTATTTATCCAATGATCTGAAACCCAATGGACTTTACGCTGCAGACCAGCAGTTGACGCCAGTTGCTCTAAATCGATAGGGTAGGTTCTCAAATCAATAGAATGGGCTGATTTTATGAGTTTACGTGAGTTTTTCGTCTGACCAAGAAAACGAATGAAAAATAGAGCAACAAAAAACAACCACACTAACATCAATATGGCCGATGGTGAGGCAACCTTCTGTTGATCCGTGGGCAATTGAGGTGAAGTGATTTTAGTGTTCAATGCATTTGGATTGTCTTTTGTGACACTACTTTCTCCCAATAACATCCAATCTATTTGGTATGCCTCACCAGGGCTGCCCGAGATTGGATTAAATTGGATTCCTGAAAGGATGTCCGGCAATGAAAATGGGGCCGGAATTAAGAATTTAAGAAAAACCAGAAGAAAAAGAAAATAACCAAATTGTGCGGAAACCCGTTTACGCATTCCTAACCATAGCAATCCAATTAAGCTAAAAGCGATTGCCGAGTCTATGACACAAATGGCGATATATTCGAACCATAGAACCGACCATTGATTGAGCGTTTCACTGAAGGGTATCAATTTTATTTCCTCGTCTGTTTTTTGCTGTCTGTGATTAATGAACGTAATTCGTTGAGATCTTTTTCCGTCAGTTTTCCTTGTTTGACCATATGCAGAACCAGCGGACCGGCGTTTCCACCTAAAGCATGATCAAAGAGAATCTCAGCTTCATTCATCACTGAATCGATGAGAGAAACTTGTGGTTCATAGACAAAGCAATTTCCGATTTGTTTAGTTTTCAGATGTCCCTTCTCAGTCAGGCGGCGCAATAAGGTGCGAGTTGTGCCGGGGTGCATATCATATTTTTCTTGAGTAATGTTGTAGACGTCACGCGCCGCACACGACTTCAAATCACACACAATTCGCATTATTTTCCATTCAAGCGGACTCAAAGAAGCCAGTTCTTTCTTTGACATGTTCTCCCTTTCAGATACAACTTGTATTAGATTTGCGACCGATTGTAATGTATCTATCATACAATGTCAATATAAAATGTGGATTTTTTTGTGGTCAGGATAAATTAATCCTGAATGTATGGGCGGGAATCATATGGATTTCATCACTCAAAGCATTCTCAGCATGCCACAAGTCATAATTCAGCTGCATCCGAAGCCAAAGTCCGGGACCAACGGTTTGGATCTTTATTAATAAACATCTCTTCAGTCATTTCATACTCCTAATGATAGTGCACTAAATCTACTCTCCATGTATCATCTTCGATCCACTTAAAAGTAATACACCATGGTCCATTAACATGGATACTGTACCGCTTTGGTTTCCCCTCTAACCCGTGAAAATTAAATCCTGGTATAGTCAATTCGGACAAACTTTCGGCTTAGTCTATTGCGTCAAGACGAATTAGACATCTTTTTTGGAGAGAGGCATCCACATTCACGCAAAAATCCCTTATTCGTACAATTCCCATTTTGTTGAAAAAGAAGTTCCAAGCACCCCTATTTGTGTTAGGAGAGTAATGTGATCCCAGTATGAATGAAAGTAAGTATTAAGACCGCCTTCAAATCGGTTTACAACCGCCCCTCGAACTGCTACGGATTTGCCGGTGGGTGGGATATCAATATACAGTCCTGTATGAGTTCCCGTATAAAGATGTTCTTCCACCAGCCATCCGTCTCCCAGATCCAACCGCCGTGTAACCTCTACATGCAAGTCGGGAAATCCCGCCATATACATCTCTTGTGAAGCAAGGAACTGGGAAGGATTCATCGGAATCCCGAGGACGGCTACCAAAACGTCCGCATCAGTTTTGAAATATTTTGAGTATTCCATCATATCATGTGAATTCCAGGTATCCACCATTTGATCAGCAAGTTCAATAGTAGGAAGCGTACTTGGTTCCGGTTCCAGAGGAGTAAAGGAGGGCACAAAATCCGGCATCTCCGGTTCCGGCATCACACCGAGGCTCACCATCAATGTTGCCGAATCAAGATAGGTTGTCATCTTCTTGATCTTGGTTCCCTCAAACTCATAAATATCCATATGGATATGGGGAACCGGACCGGCTCCAGTTGCAGGAAGTTCCATCCATTCACCCTGGTTTGTTCCAGTCGTCGAGCATTCGGTCACCAGGATATTGCCGGATACGAGAATCTGCCTTTGTTCGACATGAAAATCTGGAAATCCTGTGAACAGATCAGCAAAAAATTGCCGAATTTGTTCCTTTCCAACAAACGGCTGCGGCAATGCGGCGTAGTTGTACACACAATCGTCCGCCCAGACTGCCATGATTCCGTCCGGATCCTGAGCATTGATGGCCTGTTTCATCTCCCCATGTACAGCAAGCAAGTCCTCTTCTGTCTGTGCTGAGATTTCTCCTGTAACGAATACCAACGTCCCAACGACTGCTAGAAACAACAATCCAATTCTCATGATTAATCCCTCCTGTTTAATATTTTTGATTCCTTGATTATTTATGGTGTCTATAATTCTCACGGGCCGCTTCAATATCTGGTTTTAAAAGTATTCATCCCCAATGATGATTCATTCTTCCGCCCCGTGCTTGCGCAGTAGATCGATTATTTCTTTCCAAGTGGATCTGCCATGAAGATCGTATTCTTTCTTTGCTAAGGACAATGGAGTATCACCGCTTTCCGTTTTTGCGTTAATATCAGCCCCGTGTTCAATTAGAATTTCCACGATCTGATTATGTCCAGCTGAACAAGCTCGATGCAGAGGTGTCCTACTTTCGTCCCTCTGCCCCCACGTTATATGAAGACCACTTTTTGCGTTAGGATTGCTTTTCGCATCAAGAAGCATTTCCACAATAGTATTATGACCGTTCCCAGCGGCCCAATGTAGAGCAGTCTCACTTTGTCTGTCGCGTAACCACACACTTGCACCTTCAGCAAGGAGCAGTTTCACTATTTCCTCTTCGCCATGAGCACTCGCCAAATGGAGAGGTGTCCAGCCAAAGTCATCCTGCACATTTATGTCGGCTCCTTCCTCGATAAGAGATTGAACAAGTTCCACCTGTTTTCCGCATATTGCAGCATGCATAAGCGTAGAGCCTGAAGGGTTTTTTGCATCGATATCACCACCAGCTGAAAGATAATCCATCACTTTCTTAGATTGACCGAAGTAAGCGGCGACGTGAACGTCTGAAAAATTGGCACCTTTGTCCATCAAATACTTTACCATCTCGTCTTTGCCCTTATTCATAGCATAATCAATCGGAAGGCCCGCCCCCATTTTTCGAGCGCGAAGACTGGCTCCGTGAGTAAGTAGTACGTCGACCACATCCTTATGACCCTTTGATACTGCGTTCAAAAGCGGTGTATCATCGTAACGTGTTCTTGCTTCAATGTGTGCATCTTGTTCAATAAGAAACTTCACCATCTCAGGCCGGTTGCTTGACGCGGCCTCATGTAACGGCGTCGCACCGAGCATATTTCTGGCCTCTATGTTTGCACCTTGTGAAAGAAGGAATTCCGCCATCTCTTTGTTCCCACTCCTTGCGGCGTGATGCAAAGCGGTCCTTCCCCATTTATCCACTTTCTCAATAAAGTCCGTGCCTTCATCATTACCTTTCGAAATCAACAGTTCCGCTACCTCCTCTTGCCCCCTGTAAACTGCACGCTGCAGAGGCGTATACCCGTATTTGTCTTTTGCAGACAAGTCTGCACCTTTGTTGATCAGAAGTTTTGCTACATCCAGGTGACCATTTCTAGCTGTCATGTGAAGGGGGGTGTAACCTCTCTCGTTTTTAACATTGACATCGGCTCCCTTTGTGATCAACATATCAACAATCTTCTTATAGCCCCCCCTGGCCGCTCGAAGTAGAGGTGTGTATCCCCACTTATCTGTGGCATTGAATTCGGCCCCTTTCGCCAAAAGTAGTTCCACTAATTTATCCCCACCAGCCTGTGCAGCGTGGTGTAACGGTGTTTCGTTGACATCATCCTTTGCATTGATAATTGCCCCTTCAGCTATTAGAAATTGGCATATCTCTGTCTGAGCCGCTGACGCCGCCCAATGTAAAGTTGTCCAGCCAAGTTCATCTGTTTTATTGACGTTAGTTCCCTGTTCAACAAGCGTTTTTACACGAGTAAGATCACCTAAAAACGCAGACAGATGGAGTGGTGAAATATCAACGCCTTTTGCAAGAAAAGGCTCGACCAGCTCGCGCTTACCTGTCCACGCTGCTTGCCGAAACGCTGTCCATCCGTATTCGTCTTTTGGGGACAATTCCGCTCCGTGTTCAATCAAAAGTTTTACAATATCTTTGTCCTCAACCCAAATCGCTTGGTGAAGTGGTGGAGCATCTTCTTTCGGTGTGTAGTTGACATTGGCACCTTTAGTGATGAGAGTGCTTATCGTATCTTTGTCTACACTCCATATCGCGTAGTACAAAGGTGTATAGTCGTATTTGCATTTAACGTTGACATCGACACCGTTGCCAATCAGAAATTCAACAATTTCTTTCTGACCTTCCATAGCTGCACGATGTATAGGTGTTAATCCCTTATTGTCTTTTGCGTTGACATCGGCCCCTTGTGAAACAAGCGATTTGACTAATTCAAGGTCACCATCTGCCGCCGCTTCGTGAAGAGACTTAGTGGTAACCGTCTCGGTCTCTGTTTCAGCCGATGCCTGAGTGATATTTTCCTGTACCTGCTCCTCTTCTGCTCGGACCGACGGTAGGAGAAGTGAGGCCATACACAAAAGAAATACAACAGAGCCAATGGACAGGCCGATGTGGAGTTTGTGGTTGGTATCGAGCATACGCATCATTCGCCTCCTGATTTGGGTGTGGTAATTCATAAAGCCCAGCGTGGTTGCTGTTGGGGGGATGCTGGGTAAGCCGCTCATATGTTTGACCAAGGCTAGAAAGCCTTTGCTGCATTCAAGGCGCGGTACATCGGAGACCAACAACGCCATATCATCACAGGCATATTCGCGCTGCTGGTCGAGTATCCAATTGGTCAACCAGATGATCGGATTGAAAAAAAAGACGATTTGCAGACATTTCTGAAACATAACCGCTATTGTGTCGAACCGGCGGATGTGGGCCAGTTCGTGCAGCAAAATCCAGCGTTTTTGTTCTGAAGAATAAGACTGACCAAAATCGGACGGTAATAGCAAAACCGGACGAAACAATCCGTACACAATCGGTGCAGTTATTGATGAACTGGATTTGATGGGAATGGTTCGATGAAGCTGGAGAGACTCTTTTAACTTCTCAAAATCCACAGATAATTGATTGGCTGAAAGATTCTCAGCCTGTTGAATCAAACGGGAAAACCGCCATTGCCGCCACAGAAATCGCATCAACAAAACAAACACAATGATCCCCCAACTGAGCATAAACAATGCAAACATGGATAAAGAATAAGTACTAAATTTATTCGACTGTGAGTCAGAGTTATTGGTTAGAGTTTGTGTTTCAATTGATAAGGATGATCCTAAATTACCAAAACCCGCTTCTATTCCATCATCAATGAATGCACCTCTGTGGAAGGGGTGGCGCCACGGCGGTTCATTCCATCGCATCATATTCTCGAAAGGTGTTTGAGTTATTCCCGCTTGGACTTGAGTTGGAACGGTAATCTGTATCGGGATCAAGATTTTGATAAATACCAATAGAAACAACGCATAACCCAACTGCGGCGAAATCCGCTTCCGCAACAGAAACCAAATGACAAAAATAACTACAAACGTCAACAATGACTCGATGGAGCGCGACCACATAAAACCGGCCCACAACTCCCCCCATTCATTGAGGATATGAATCAGATTCATGATTGTTTATCCTTTTTCTTGGCGTAGTCATCCAATAATTTTTGTAAATCTTGTATTTCCTCTTTTGAGAGGTCTCCCTTCTTGACCATGTGGGCCAGAATTGGCCCAGTTGTGCCTTCCAACGCGTTATCGAGAAGAATATCCGCCGCCTGCAGCAGGGATTTGAGTGCCGGGCGGGCGGGGCGGTATAGGAAACTGTTGCCGATTTGTGTGTATTGCAGGTAGCCTTTATCCACCAAACGCCGGAGAATAGTTTTCACCGTGCTGTCTGACCAACCCAGGATTTTACGCGCTTCCTGGCAAATATCACGCGTGGCACATGATTTTCGTTCCCACACGATTTTCATGACTTTCCATTCCGAATGGCTCAATAATTTTGATTTCTTTCTAGGCATGCATCGACTCCTTTTTTGATTTTTCATCATTAGAATGTTTACATGATTAAATATATTATTGGATTTGTCAATGGGGGTGATGAAAAATTTTTTGGGTTATTCATGCTGAAATTATATGTCTGCATCAATGGTTTTCTTTAAAATCGGGTAAAGAGCATTGGCGAGGAGTTGATGGCCTTTTGCATTGAGATGAACGAGGTCTTT
>CAZXSQ010000047.1:14172-21238 GCA_964643335.1 uncultured bacterium | reverse complement strand
CGAAAATCCCGACCAAGGGAGCGCGGAATACGCAGAAGATTTTTGGTGCGGTCGCCCACCATACCGCGAAATGTATTTACCAACACACCAATCAATCATTCCAACTATGAAAACATTTTTTTTTAATTAAGTAGCGCGGAATGAGGCAATGAATCCTATCTTTTCTTATGACGCAGAGATCGTATCTAAAAAAGGTGGGATTCGCTGTGCTGAGCGCCTATAATATAATCCAATCACCTACTTTATATAATAGGAGCAGAACAGGAAGCCAAAAGATCTACTTATAGGAGCAGCGGTTGTGAATATTATTAAGAGTTTATACAAAAGAATTTTAAACGTCGCCATTATCTTTTTGATTATTTTGTCCGGGGTGCAGATTACTTTAGGCGAAACAAATTCTGTCTATGATGCCCCACCTTATGAAGACGAAGATGTCTTTGCCGATACGTGGGTGGCAACGGATGCACTTGGGCGGGAGGTTCCGGGTTACGAAGAATGCGGACCGGTTAAAGATGAGAAATGGGTGGGGATTTTCTATTGGACATGGCATGTTCCGGGGCGGGGTGGGCCGTATAATAACACAAAATTACTAGCTGCCGCAAAAGATGGAAACGTTGAATGGCCTCCTAATCGCACAGCGCATCATTGGGGAGAACCGGAACTTGGGTATTACTTGATGACCGACCCGTTCGTGATCCGGAAACATGCCAGCATGTTAATTGATGCCGGTGTCGATGCGGTATTCTTTGATACCACCAATCCCCCATTTACCTGGAAAGATCAATACGAAGCACTATGCCGGGAGTACACGGCGATGCGAAAAGAAGGAAATAAAACTCCTGCTATTTGTTTTATTGCTCCGTTCGGAGATCCTCGAGAGGTGACAGACCGCCTCTGGAATGATTTATACAAACCCGGGCTTTGGAAAGACCTTTGGTTCAGATGGGAAGGCAAACCGCTATTACTGGCCAACAAAGACTACATCGAAAACAAAGAGATACTCGATTTTTTCACTTTCCGCCGCCCCATGCCGGATTATTGGAAAGGCCCCAGTGGACCGGATCAATGGAGTTGGTTGGAAGTGTATCCTCAACACGTCTTCAAAAACAGTGAGGGAGAAGCCGAACAAATGAGTGCAGGTGTTGCGCAAAACGCATTACCTGACACACCCGGACCAGCACCGATGAGCCACAAAGCAGGCGCCATGGGACGCAGTTGGCATAACGGAGCTAAAGATGAACGCGAAGATGCTGTCAACTATGGTTTGAATTTTGACGAGCAGTGGTCTCGTGTAATGGAAATTGACCCTCAATTTGTTTTTGTAACCGGCTGGAACGAGTGGATCGCCGGACGGTTTTTGGAATGGTATATTTATACAGATGAGGATTGTTATTATCCGGGGGGCTTATTTGTCGATCAATACACGCAGGAATACAGCCGCGATTGCGAGCCGATGAAAGGCGGTCATACGGATAATTACTACTATCAGCTGGCGAGTTGGATTCGCAAATTTAAAGGAGTGAGACCCATTCCCAAAGCAAGCGGTGAAAGCCAGATTAAAATCGATGGTACATTTGAGGATTGGGAAAACATAAAACCGGAATATCGAGATACCATCGGTGATACGATTCACCGCAACCACAAAGGTTACGGCGAGTTGATTTATACCAATAATATCGGCCGGAATGATTTTGTCATAAGCAAAGCGGCTTATGATGCCGAACACGTATATTTTTATGCACAAACTCGGGAAGCAATTACACCTTACACAGATAAACATTGGATGCTTTTACTTATTGATTCAGATCAATGTAGCTCATCGGGCTGGTTGGGTTATGACATGATTGTGAATCTCGATGTTATGAATGAACACAAAACTGACATACATGCGTGGGAAAAAAATGCATGGGAGTCTATTGGAGATGGAAAGTATCGTGTAAACGGCAATGGATTGGAAATATCCATCCCACGTGACATCATCAGCAATCAAAAGAAACCACCGAAATTTGATTTTCATTGGGCAGATAATATTCAAAGTTTTAATGATGTATCCGAGTTGGGAGTTAATGGAGACAGCGCTCCGAACCGCCGTTGGAACTATCGCTTTGAAGTCGAACCACTGTCAGGTTCTAATGATTAAACCGGTACAGTCTAAATTGTAGACAAACTAATTATTTCTACGATCGGGATTGCCCTCAAGCAGCCAATCCAAGCTGAACCGAGCAAATGTAATCTTCTCATAGAGTTTCTCTTCACCGCTTTCAAAGAGTAAGTAAACATTTCCTTTCTTATCAGCAGCCAGAGAAGAGTAGGCGCTGATACCTTCATAGACAAGACGCTTTTTTGGCCAGCTCTTCGCTTTGTCAAAACTTGCCCAAACCGTCATACGCACACGTCCGTTGTGTGGAGATGTGGCGCCAGGATTATCCGGAGTGCAGAACAACAATACATCCTTATCTCCGGTTGTCTCGAGCGGCAGCCGCACCAAACCAGCATTACAGCCGTAGCTAGGTTTATGTCCGTATTTAAAATAGTGCGGGCCGCCGACTTCAAACAAATCTTTACTCACTTCCCAGTCCACCCAGCGATGCCCGCCATCGTAACTCCAAGCGATACGCCGCCGGTGATCAACGGACATATGGCTTCTGGAATTATAGTACAACCGGCCGTCTGTGAGTTCCGCCAACGTTCCTTCGCCGGTACCGCTTTGAACCGGTTCACCCACTTGCCAGGTTTTGCCACCATCATCGCTGTAGGTAGATGTGTTGTAGTTGTATTGCCAGTATTCCTGAGCATTGCTGCCCTCTGGGGGTTGAATCCGTGCAGGCATCACAAGCCGGCCTTTGTACTCTCCATGTCTCAGTGTAATGCCTGATTCCGAACACACCACATCGGCCTGTACTCCATCAGGAATTCCGTGCCCAATCGCGTTGGTTTTAATATCAATTTCCTCTTTCGACCAAGTCTTTCCATCGTCTTGGCTGCGTAATAAGTACGAATTCGGCGGACAGACGATTAAAATATCGCCAGATGACTCATCGATAAGTACGTTACCCCGTCCATCAGGATTTACCGTTTTTTGCTGAGACCATGTCTTACCCAGATCCTCACTGCGGCGCATCAGACGGCAGCCTTCAGCAAAGGCAAGCACAGATCCATCCTGCGTCACTATGATTTTGGGGATACGTTCATCCTCAAACAGGTCTTTCATATACAACTTATCAGTTTCACAAGATTCATCGGCTGCTTCACCAGTTATAACTAACCCTGGCATGAACAAAAGCGCTATTATAATGGTACAAACTGCTAGTTTAATAATTCTTTTTCTAACAATGTTTTTCATTTTTCCTTTTTTCTCCGGTTTGGATTTAATGTATGCATCTTGGCATTTACATTCTTCAGGTAATTATTTAATTTTGATTTCATACATTTTGCCTTATTAGGTATTTTCTCAATCAAATTATGGTTCTCACTCAAATCCTCGGCCAAGTTGTATAATTCGAGTCGAGGTGGATCATAGAATTCAATAAGTTTAAAGTCACCTTGCCTGATTGCTGCCGACGGTTGTTTTGCTTTCGGGCTGTAATGAGGATAGTACCAATACAAGGCATCCCGATCCCGCCTTTTTTCATTCTTCCACAACGGTATCAAACTCTGCCCATCCAATATATTTTCTGGAATGACATTACCAGTTGCTTCGAGGATTGTTGGATATAAATCTGTTCCAATAACCGGTTCATGACACACTTTCCCTGCTGGTAGATGTTCAGGCCATTTAATGATCAACGGGACACGAATGCCCCCTTCATAAAGCCATCCTTTGCCTTCGCGTAGAGGAGAATTGTTTGTGGCTATTTGAGCGCCCCCGTTATCGGAAAACAGAATAACAAGTGTGTTGTCAGATAATTCCAGTTGATCAAGAGTTTGTAGCAGCCGTCCTACATTGTAATCAACGTTTTCAACCATCGCCGCATAAACTGGATCAACACCTGTATCCTGACCTTGAAGTGTAGCTTGATACTTTTCAACAAGTTTGGATGGTGCTTGAAGCGGTGTATGAACCGCATAATGCGTTAAATAAAGGAAAAAAGGTCGATCTTGGTTTTGTTTAACAAATGTGATGGCTTCATCAGTCAAACGATCGGTAAGATATTCTCCTGGTTCTCCTCCCTTCAACGTGGGAATTGATGGATTCCATTTCTTGTCAGGATTTTTGTATGGATAAAAATAGTCCGGAGGGCTGCCATGCGTCCAACCGCCAATATTCTTATCAAAGCCTTGCGTTTCCGGCCAATATTTTTTTGTTCCTAAATGCCATTTCCCAATACTGGCCGATACGTAGCCAGCTGGTTTTAACGCCTCTGCAATGCTAGTTTCATTCAACGGTAAATTCATATGATCGTCAGGTGGAATGATTCGGCTGTGCTCTGGATGACGATGCCGGCCTATAGCGGTAATATGCCCTGTAAATTGAAGGCGTGCGGGATTTTTCCCCGTCATAAGCGCTGCCCGGCTTGGCGAGCAAACTGGGCAATTCGCATAGGCTTGAGTAAAGCGCATTCCATCCAAGGAAAGCTGGTCGATATTTGGAGTTTCAAAAATTGAACTGCCATAACAACCAAGGTCTTTCCAACCAAGGTCATCAATCAGAATCAACACAACATTGGGAGGAGGAGTATCTGTCTTAACTTTGTTTAAAAATACTCCGCCTAAAATGCAAGTGGAGGCCGATAAAAAATCTCTTCTGTTTATAGATGTTTTTTTCATAGAAATTCCTTGATTTAATCCAGCATAGAAGATTGGTGAATTTTGTTTCGCTCAATGCCGTCCTACTATGGAGAGTGCTTAAAATTTCTTTGTATAATTTCCGTGCAGCGGTGGATAGAACTCAGAGGGTTCATAAGCCTCACTCATGATCGCTTCGATCTTCTTTACCACGTCAGGATTCTGATTGGCAACATTGTGTTGTTCGGAAATATCCTGCTCCAAATTATAAAGTTCTAGAGGGCATTCCGTACCGATGGCCCCTTTTCGAACTCCCTTCCACTCACCCGAACGAACAGCCTGCCAGAATGTTTTTCGTGAATGGCCGTAATCCCAATACAAATAATCGTGCTGTTCTTTCTGGGTCTTTCCCATAAGCGCAGGAACCATGGAGAAGCCGTCGATATCACTTATTGGAGGCAAACCGGCTAATTCAGCGAATGTTGGCATAACATCCCAGAACGCCCAGACTTGATCACTCACACGGCCCGCAGGCACATTGCCAGGCCAGCGGGCTATCATCGGCACACGAATTCCACCCTCATATAACTCTCGTTTAACACCGCGCAGAGGGCCATTGCTATTGAAGAATTCCACATCGTGGCTCTCAGTCGGGCAAGGCCCGTTATCGCTGGTAAAGAAAATGATGGTGTTTTCATCCAATCCCAAGTCTTGAACCAGGCCCAAAATTCGCCCGACATCGCGGTCCATTCGAGTGATCATTGCGGCGTAATTCTTTTCAGTCTGCGGCCAATCCCGGTTACCATATGGCTCATCCGTAGGAACCGGCTGAGACATAGGCGTGCTTTTATCGTAATCCGACCAGTGGGGAATCGTGTAGGCTAAGTAGAGAAAAAACGGATTCGTTGAATTCTTGTTAATGAATTGCAGCGCGCGTTCCGTGAAAAGATCATGAGTATAATCCCCTGTCTTGCCTGCCCGATTGCCTGAAAGCAAACGCACCCGGTTATTGTCCCATAAATAATCCGGATAATAAAAATGGGCTTGATCTTGATTGAGATGTCCAAACCAATCATCAAATCCCTGATAGTTGGGAATCCCCCAAGAACCAGGATTTCCCAGGCTCCACTTACCGATAGCCCCGGTAGTATATCCGGCCTGTTTCAGCACTTCTGCGACAGTGAGGTCATCCGGCCGCAAAAAAACATAATGAGGAATATTGTCACGAATGCGCCCGTGCCCGTTGTGCTTACCCGTCATAAGTGTACAGCGGGAGGGAGCACAGACAGATGAACCTGCATAGCATTGGGTAAAACGGGTTCCCTCTCGCGCAAGCCGGTCGATGTTTGGTGTTTGAATCCGTTTTTGTCCGTAGCATCCTAAATCACCATACCCCAAATCATCTGCCATAATAAAAATAATATTTGGCTTCATGGTGCTATTGGTATTTGCATCACCAAAACACCGCGATGTTAAGATGAAAGGCAAGGGAGCCATGGATTGCAAGAATTGGCGACGTTTCAATTTCTCCTCCTTTGCTGTCAACCGATTATTTATCTTGTGCGAGTTCGTCAATTTCATCAATTTTGAATCGGGTGCTGACAACCGAATGTTTTTTCTCCCCGGGTTGATATTTTATATAGGTGGTCGCCACAATCGTTTCGTCCGGCAAATATTCCATCCCCGGATAACCACAATCCGCCCCGGCATAACTGTGCAATAACTTGATCCGGTATTGACCTGGACGGTTGAGACGAATATCCGAATAGGTTCCCACCCAGGCGGCAAAATGGCCATAGGTATCACTATTTTGCGCCCGGTCACGAAAAGCGATCACCAGGCGGCCGTCATTTGTATACACACCTTGATGGCGGTCACCTGTCAGCCCCCATGGTGTATCCACCGGGTAACTCCACGTTTCACCTTCATCTTGACTAAACATCATCAAACTTCGTCCTTTATGCGTATTTTCCCGCATCAGGCAGCACAACTCATTCCCGTTCGGTGAACGGAATGCATAGGGTTCACATGGATCTTTCCCGGGGACTCTCGCGACAACTCGGGGTGCTGACCACGATACACCACCGTCTTTCGTATGAGTTTGAAGCACTTCCAAAGACCCGTTGACTCTCCTGTGGTAGAGACCGATATAGCTGCCATCCTTCAACCGGGCGATGCTGCTAAAAGTCATCACGCAGCGTAATCCGAGCGGTTCCATTGTACGCCAGCTTTCTCCACCATCTTCGCTGACAATGCGGGGCATTTTGGGTTGAGCCACAAAAACCCATATCCGGCTTTTACCCTGTGGATCGATCAAGCGATAGATACTGGGGCAGTTAAC
>CAZXSQ010000047.1:11797-14162 GCA_964643335.1 uncultured bacterium | reverse complement strand
TAGCTGGTGAACTCATCAGGAAGCCGGTCATCGATCCTTTTCCACGTCAATCCCCCGTCTCGGCTCCGCGCCATCGGTCCGGCAGGTCCCCCATGCCCCACACACCAAACACAGAACATGGTTTTACCATCAGGCAGTAGTAGTGTTGTCGGATGTCCTTGATACACTTCTTCCGTCCCCGCGGCAACAATCACATGCCGGTCTTTCTCCCCCGAAATATCGATAACCGGAAGCTGCTTCTCTTGAACTTGAGCATGAGACCACTTGGACAGGCATCCAAACGATCCCACTCCACCCGCAAATAAAATAGAATTTTTAAAGAAACGGCGGCGGTTCATCTCCACATTTAGTTTCACAATATGATCTCCATATCTTTCATCTGTTGGATGATAATTTTGTATTCAATCACCTAAGCCATCTAAAAAAAAGAACCTGGATTTAGTCCTGTATCTACCACTGTATTTCGTTCTATATTTAGCCCTGTTACATAATCTATTCTCTCATACCAGAATAGTGAACGTCAAGCATTTTCTAAAACAGGAAGAACAAACGTCCCCGCCCCCCATCTTCAGGGTATTGGTGGATGTGTTTGGAAGGCGGTTAGGTGTGCTCTTTGCACCCTTGCCAAGTCATCGCTCCACCCATATTGGGTAACATAGGCGTCCCCGCCTGTGTCTTACCCACGGGGTAGATCAAGCGTCCAGAGAGGGGAAAAGGTTAGAATATGCGCTTGGCGCGATTCGAACGCGCGACCTACGGATTAGGAATTGTTAAGCACTTGATTTGCATAGAGTTGCATTAAGCACACCCCTGACGTAACTACCTGAAATCATTAAGAAAAAAAATCCTGTGAGTTCGCAAAAAAATGTGGGAAAACGTCTATCTCTACACAGAATTAGCACAAATCTAACACACTTTTAAATTTCATTTCATTGTTTAGTTTAATCTGTTTACGAGAAAATGTATAACAATATTTCACCATTTTAATTCAATCCACAACTCTGAAGAATCTTCTGAATGCTCATGCCGCAGCCCCATTTCAAACACAGGATTCCTTTGATCTTTCACATGGACAATCTCTCCTTCGGCATCGGCTCCTCCCATTCAATCAACATTAGGATGAAGCCTACTAAGCATTAATGATCTGATTGAACCAGCACTTAAGGAACTCTACTCACCGCCAAAATTCCCCTGCCGATATACTCCGAAATATGCAATAATCCCAATCCAACGAGATTGTCCATAATTTTGCCTTTCGCGTAAACCTTTCCCCTCTTTTTCAGCAAATTTATTAAGTAAGTGACATATCTAATTCAGTCATTAAACACCAAATTCAAAAATATCCTGATCATACCCCCGCCCCCATATTAACATATTCTTATCAGTTTGCGATTTAACAACTTTCGGCATGCTCCCATCATCATAAGCAATCCATCCCGATACATCTTTGAAAAATCCACTCGCCTCAATTCCAAACCAACCATCTTCATCATGCCATTGGATGTCATAATCATCATCCATTTTAGATACAGCCATAATCGCAGCGATTCGGGTTTTCTCAGTTTTCTCCTGAGTTTCAGCATTAACATGCCAATGATTCGCTTTCTCTTCTTGGTATTTCTCAGGGATGCCTTGATTGTAGGGAGTGTCGAATTTGTTGGTTTGCGAGAGTGTTAATCTTTGCGGACAGGCCAGCGTGACCTCCATTTTGGCGTTGCGGCGTTTGGATATGATTTTGTTATCCCCGATTTCCATTTTTTCGAAGGCGTGCAGCATCCATTGAAAGTTGCTCTTGGCTGGAGCTTCGATTTCGTCTAGCAACAGGATGATTCCAGGCCGCAGGAACAGAATATGCCGAACCCAGCGATTGAGTTTGCCGGCATAGGCTTTGGTGGCATCACCAGAAACATAGGTGTAACTCTTGGCATCTTGAAAACCGGTGATTTTGCCTCCCTTGGCCACTCGAACTTGTTGGCCTTCTCCGTTCACCAGAATGCAGTTGTTGGCTTTGGTGGATCGGGTCCATTCGGCGTGATGGGGTTTGCCGTACGAGGGGCCGTAATAGCCAGAGGGGATGGCTAGTGCGGTGCCACCTTTCATGATGGCGAAGGCGTTTTGATCGGCGTGGCTGTGCGAAACGCTGCCGTAAGGGCTGCTTTTGAAGATCAAAGTAAGGTCCTCTTCAGGCTGTGTTAGATCGCTGTGCAGTCCCGCCCAACCCACATAGGGGAAAACTTTAGATTGAGGGATATCGCTAGGTGCTTTGGCGGGCAAATCATCTTCATATACCAGTGCCGTCTTGCCATGAGAACCTCCGCGATAACCGGGGATTTGATTGACCCACCAACCAATATACGGGTCATTG
>CAZXSQ010000047.1:0-11787 GCA_964643335.1 uncultured bacterium | reverse complement strand
ACGCCGGGCCCGCCTTTTTCCGCCGAATCGCCAAAAGGGCGAATCTCACCATGATTGGCCGTACAGTAAAAGAAGAAGTAGCGAATCTTGCGGTAAAAGGGGCGCTTCCACAGGTTGTAATCGGACAATTGCTCCAACGATTGAAAGGCGGGAATGTAGAACGAGTTGTACCACAGCCCATAAGGCACCCCCTCGGCCCATCCGCCATCCATACCGCCCCAATGGGGGTAAAATGTGGTCAAGGCTTTCAGCGAATAATTCAGCCAAGTCTCGGCTTCTTTGGCTTCACTCGCCATGGACATATCCGAAAGATAGGCAATCAAGCGTCCGTTATGGCTGCTGCCCGGATAGGTGAGAAAATTGGAGTGTTTCAAGCGGCGGAGGGTTTGCCCGGCGCGTTCACGACACATGGTGAAAACGGTTTCGCGCTCATCTTCCGTGAATGAATGGTAGAGCCAATCGTAAGCCAGATGCGCGCATTTGGAAAACGATAAGCCCACTTCATCGCCCCAGCGGGCGCTGACCGAAGTAACATCATCATCATTGGTGGGCCACTCGGCGATGGGCAAAAGAATCTCTTTGGCGGCGCGGGCGTATTTTTCGTCTTCGGTTATCAGATAGGCCAGGGACAGGTTCATCAAAGCGCCATCGACGAATCCACGGAAATATCCAAAATAACGCCCGTATTCGAGGCGGCGGGTGTTGGGATCTTCGATCTTGTGATAAGTGGGGAACTCGGGTGCGCCTTTTGATAAAGAACTCTCGGCGGCCCGTCGGCATAATTCCCACGATTTTGAGCGCGTGGTGTTTAAGGTAGAGCGAATTTCGTCGAGTTTCGCACGTGGATATAAAATTCGCGAATGCACTCCCGGAACCCGATTCAGTAATTCTTTGGGATCCACCCAAGGCAATTCTTTGGCATTGGGTAAAATGGTGTAAGATCGCCGCCCGTGAGCGTCGAGTTCCCGACCTTGTTCATCCAATGCAGTCACATCTCATTTATAAACACCGGCGGGAAACATGCGGTCAGGCAAATGCACGGGATCGGAATCCACGTTTTGTTCATAAACTTTGTCTCCACCTTGGTCAAAAATCTCAACCCTATATTTGGCGGCGGCGGGACAGGGCAGCCACGCCAAACCGACGGGAGAGATATCAACTTTTGCCCCATCCTGGGGCCGGGGAAACAGCATGCGGCCGGATGATTTTTCCTGCAAGAACGCATTCCGCTTGTTTTGCGCATATAGATTAGCCCAGGGTAGACTGGCATTCAGGGCGATGATTCCTGTGGTATGGATGAATGTGCGTCTTTTCATTTGATTTTCCCTTTTTCATCTGTCTGAATTATTTTATTCCAGTAAGTAAAGATCTATTAATTTCTTTAAACATAGCATAGAGAATGGATTTGAGTTAGATACTGAAAGACATTTTAACCGAGAAAGGTATCCCGTTACGTTAAAATAGGATAATAGCGCGGGCTGTCCCGTTGAGTATCTCGTCCTTTCAAAATGTACAATATGATGAAATCCATCTATTCAGTGTGATGCAGTACTAATCTTCAGCAGGTTGAATTTTACAGGCAATATCACTTTTGAAATTGGGTATGGTCAATTCAATGGCGTCATTTTGAACTTTGGTGATATCTTCTTTTATAAGCCCACCTTGCTTTGTGTTCCACCATTGGATTGTGTATATTTCTTGATCGAATCCTTTGATTTTGAGCAGTTCGTTAACCATTGTTTGAGGTGATTTGTCTTCCACAATTTGTGAATACCAGGAGGCTTTCGGATCACTAATCCATATATAGGCGTGTTGTCTATTTTTTAATCCCATTACACGGCAATTTCCGTTTTCACTCATTTGGTTGAAGGGGAGAGATTTTTCTTAATCAATGGAATATTTTTCATAAATTCACTAAGAGGCTTGTAGTGATGATAAACTTGCTGTTGATCCAATGTTTCCCACCACCAAAACATAGCCGTACCAGAAAGACCGGATAAGGCAGAAGCCCAGAGTGAACGGCGAAAATGGATTCCATCTTGATCCTCATTCATATAGGAACTATGTCTCCACCGGTCATCAGCCAATCCGAACTCTGCCAACATGGCAGGTTTTAATGATGCGTAGTGGCGAATTTCTTGAGCCCGCTCCCAAACCGAGGAATCGTATCGGAAGAAGAACTGGAACGTGTCAAGCAAGCCATCGCCAACCATAGCCTCATCGATGGGCAGCCCGGAGGATTCCGGACTTGGAAAGAACACAAAGGCGGTGAAGAATCCATCTGGCTGGAAGTCGATGTGAATCAGAACCTTATCGAGTATTTGGAGGGAAGCGGTTTTTTTGATCCCTTTCCTGCTACAGAAGTTGCGGTAAGGACACTAAGTCGCAGCTAATTCACATCAAAGTCCCAAAAACACCTTTTTTTAACTTTTTCAGCGCCAGTACCCAGGACCGGCCGAGAAAAACTTCGCTGTATTTGCCTAGAAACAAGCTTTTAAACAACCACACAAAAAATCCAAAAGAGGACAGAACAATGAAAAACCAACCACCAGAAAAGAGATTAGTGCAAGTCCACTACACCATCATCGATGGAGAACACGAATACCGTAACTCATTCTTCATCCACTCAGATGGGACAAATGAAGAGCAAGCATTTCAGGAACTGGCAGAGTTTTATGCCTGCGATGATGAAGATGAGCAGGACATCATGGCCGAGCTACAGAAAGAAGGAATGGCGATGATCGGCTGCCGGGCCATCAAAGACGTGATCATTAGGGAATTGGATACGGTAACCGTATTAGTGCGGGGAGGAGTTATCCAGGACATCCAAAACATCCCAGCAGGAATAAGAATCCGTGTCCAAGACTACGACATCGAAAATCTTACTGACAAGGAATTACAGGAAGAAACAGAAACGGATGAAGAAGGTCATCCCTGCGTTGTCAGCATCTGGGAAAACATTGATTCCTATATCAATGGTAAATAACGTACTTGCCCAACCCACTCATCCTCAAGACTACAATCATTGATCAAAATGATTTCATCGACAATCGTTTTGATTGGTTGGTCAGAATGAATTTCAAATTCGCCAGCCATATATTGGTCTTTGCTTATTCGCTGATACGCGTATTTCGTAATTGTCGTAACATCATGAGTCAATAGAATGCGCTTTTCATCTGCGGCCCATTGAAGTATTGCGGGATCATCTTTTCCAATCAAACCTGCGTCCTGTATACGAACAATATCTATATCCGGTCGGATTCGCTGAACAGCTCGAACGATATCGTTGTTGAAATTTTCGTCGGCGGCAAAACGAAGCATTGATCAAGACTTTCGGGATAGCAAGCGTTCCCGGATGCCATGAGGATCGAAACGCGATTCATTTTGTCTTCGGACTTCAATCGCTCTTTGACGTCTATCACGCAGGTAAGCATCGATCTCATCTGTCTTTTGAAGGTAATAGCTGATGACCTGATACACATCCGCTAATTGAAGGGATGGATATTGATGCACGATCTCCTCTGCTGTAGAGCCTCTCTTAAAGGCTTCGATAACCGTATCCAGCGTGACTCGCGTTTGTCCAACGCGTAGCACACCATCCGCATCATAGGTCAATGGTACAGGCAATGCCGGAATCGTTAGCGTCATAATCTATCACCTCCACACTACCTATTTTAATTGAACTTTTTACAACAACCAATACATGAGTCAAGAAAGGAGAACCTTAAATGGAAATCAAAACCATCCAATGCCCTCACTGTGGGAACAGCGACGTGCAACGAATCCAATTGTGTGTCGTGCTGCCCTCCAGTATCTACCGCAACCTCTACCAAGACAAGCAAGGCCTGATCTGGGCGGAAGAAACAATCGACACCATCGATGACGGTATCGGCATATCTCTACTGCAAACATTGCCAACGGGATTTTACTGATCCTGGTATCAAAATTCAATAATTCTAAACGCTCATTGAAATCCTGAAAACAGGGCGTCACGCCCAAAACACGAAAACCACCCGGCTACCTGCCGTGATTTTTTATTTTAAAGAAAGGAGAGTATTCCTGGACTGGTTGCTCTCCAGCAGAGCCGGTCTCCGCTTTCCCTGGCGGGAAATAGTATCGGATGCTGGTGAGAAAACTTGAAATAGTACGTCGAAAAAAAACGGCTGACTTATTTGATAAGTCAACCAAATATAAAAAATGATTCCATAATTAACATCGTGGAGTAGACAATTATCATAGGAGAGGCTTCATGAAACTACTATCGCAGGTTTGGGGAGCAATTCAAGGGTTGCTATTTCCTTTTGTTAAAAGAGAAACTCGGCCCATTAACGGATAAGCAGAAACAATTCGTAAGCATTTTGGAAGTCATCCAGATAGAAAAGTATGTGAAATCACCAAGCAAAAGAGTCGGCCGAAATCGAAAAGTGCGCTTTGCCATAGCGATAGCCTTCGTGGGGAAAGCCGTGTATAATCTCCCCACAACCCGGGCATTGATCGGCCACTTAAAAAGTTGTCCGAGTTTGCGTCGGATTTGTGGATTTGAAACGGTCACGAGGCCGTCCCAAAAAGGGAGAGATTGTTCCCCCCAAGGAACCGGCACGGTTAGAACGTCAACAGAGTATGACACTGGAAGAGATGCTAGAGGATTTGCCGAAAGAGTGTGACCGAGGGACCAAGAAAAATAGCCAAGGTAATAAAGAAAGTTGGAATGGATATAAACTGCATTTGGATTGTGTCGATGGACAAATTCCGATCAGTTGCTTCGTGACCTCGGCATCGGTTCATGATAGTCAGGCGGCCACTCACCTCATGTTTGGCGTTTTGGCCTTGACGGCCGACCAACTTTTACGATTGGCCGTGTAATATTCGTAAAGATGCATCTTCTTTCAACACGAAAAGGAGAGGTCTGTCTACAATTCTGTCTACAATCTGGTAAAAAAGAGTTCAATTGAGCCATTCATGCAGTCGAGAGGCTGTATTTGCTGGAAAAATTATATTTTAAAGATTTAGATTGCGTTTCTGGGCTATTTTGCAAGAGGCTCAGACTTGTTTGAATTTTATTTATATTACAGCAAGAATAGATATAGAACTTGACAAATATGGATGATTTTGAATTAAACAAACAGAAATGAGAATGGTATCTTGATCCAATAATTCAATGAATTCGAATATGAATCCAAAAATTCAATTATCTCCGCAATTGATTCGTTTATTTCGTGATCAACAGATGTTGTTAATGGATGGCGCCCGCATCCAGCCGCTTTTAATCAATGAAGGCGCGGATATTATTCAAAACTATTTGAAAGACTGCGCGCAACGGGGAAATCGAGATGACATATTGGAAAAATATCCCGATCCCGATCTTCTGCAGGCTATGCTCGATCACGGCATCCTGCAGGAACAGCGTAATGGCGAGCCGCATGGCTCTTGCTGCCAGAATCAAATCTGTCAGGTCTGTAAAATCGATAAAAACCAAAAACGGCCGGGGCTTTCGCTCTATTTGCTGCTGACGCAATACTGCAATTTGGGTTGCATTTATTGCTTGAACGGCGATGAAACCTACCAAAAACAATGTCTGCCGGAAATGGAGGAAAAAGTCGCGTTTCAAGCCGTGGATCGCAGCCTCGATTCGCTGACAGATGATGGAAATCTCGAAATCGTCTTCTTCGGCGGTGAACCACTGCTGAATTGGCCGCTGGCGAAGAAGGTGATTCTCTTCTGCGAAAGCCAGATGCGGGAGAAATATCCTAGAAAAACCTGGAAATACCACCTGACGACGAATTTAACGGTGTTTCCGGACGATCTGATCGAGTGGTCGAAGCGCTACAATGTTTCCTACCTCGTCGACGTCGACGGACCGCCGGAACTTCACAACTACACCCGCCCATCGCTCGATGGTTCCTTCGATTCCTACGCGAAAACCGCCGAACATATCCAGCGGCTGGTAGATGTTGGCATTCAGCCGGCACTGCGTTCGACGGTGACGACGAACAACGTCGAGGCCATGCTTGAAATCACACAATTACACCGCGATCTCGGCGGCGAAGCCTCAGCCTTCGTCGAGTTGAATCCCGTCAATTCCGATGAAATTGTGTTATCGGAGAAAATGTACCCTACACCAAAAGCCTTCGGCGAAAATCTACGTAAAGTGATGGAATCCGGCATCTGGCCAATCGATAAAATTTTCCCAGCAAACGAATTCCTGCAGCGTTTGAAGCCTTTTCATCAAATGCGCATCGCCTGCGGAGCCCCCTACGGCAATACGCCGACGGTTGACGTCAACGGCGATGTGTATGCCTGCATCTATCTCGTCGGATTGCAAAAATTCTTCATTGGCAACGTCTTTGATTCGCGGTATCCTGACGAAAACGTGCTCAATGAAATTATGCGCCGTATCGACGTGCATAATTTGGAGCAATGTTCCACCTGCGCCTATCGCTATCTCTGCGCCGGAGGCTGCCCGGTGGGACATTTGACGGTTGAAGGCAATCCGAAAGCCACGCCGGAATCACTGCAATACGTGAAAACCATGACCTGCGTCAAATCGAAAACGGTGGTGCAGCATTTATTGTGGGAGATTGCGGAAGGAGTGAAGAATCTTGAATCAATTCAAGAAAGCGTGGTTTCTGTTTGTTAAGTTACTTCTTTAAATATTGATAAATAGACAAAAAAGGTAACAAAATGGGTGAAAAAAAACAGAATCGAGAAACACCGGGCTTGAATCGGCGGGAATTTCTCAGAAATGCGCAGAGAATTTCCGTGGGGACGTTGGGAATTTCGATGGTGTCGCTGTTTGGATGTAAGACGACACCCTCAAGAGTAGATGATAATGGTAAATCGGATAAGTTGGATTCTAACGATAAGAATGATCATGTTGAAATTGTTCCTCAAAAAATGGAAGAAATTTCAATTGAATTACGATGTGTAGATTGTACGAATCAATGCACAAAAGATTGTATAGCGTGTACAGGTTGTACGAGTAGTTGTATCAAAACTTGTACGTCATCCTGCACGGGATGTACGAGCAGCTGTATCAAGAATTGTACTTCATCCTGCGTGAGCGGGTGCACTATGGCCTGCATTACGCAATGCACTATGTGCACTAGCAGCTGCATTGCAAATTGCACAGTATGCATCGGATGCACGGCATGTACGCGTATGTGCGTCACGTATTGCATTTATTGTACAATATACACGGGATAACCTTGGTAAATTACTTCCATTTCGATACATTTAAAATGGATAATATAAATTATGGCCAGTAAACATGAGGAGAAATAGAATGGATCGAGTCTGTTCATCAGCCTATTTATACATTTTTGTACAGTGCAGTATTTTATTTTTTGGAGGAATTGATAGTATTCAGGCTCAGACGAAATCGTCACAAGTAGTTGATTTGGAAATGGTACTCATCCCCGCTGGGGAATTTATAATGGGTTCACCGGCGGATGAAAAAGATCGTTTTGATAATGAAGGCCCACAACATAAAGTGGTCATTAGCAAACCATTTTATTTAGGGAAATATGAAATAACGCAAGAGCAGTGGGAAACGGTGATGGGGTATAATCCATCGGAATTTAAAGGAAAGAGAAGGCCTGTTGAAAACGTGTCGTGGAATGATTGCCAAAGATTTATCAAGCAACTGAATAAATTAGGGCAGGGAACCTTTCGTTTGCCAACGGAAGCGGAATGGGAATATGCCTGCCGCGCGGGGAAACAAACTCGCTTTTATTGGGGCGACGATCCGAATGAGAAAGAAATTGATGATTATGCATGGTTTCATGGTAATTCGGAAAAAAAAACTCATGACGTTGGTCTAAAGAAACCGAACGCTTGGGGCTTATATGATATGAGCGGTAATGTGCATGAGTGGTGCCAGGATTCGTATGATGAGAATTATTATTCCATCTCGACTAGCATTGATCCTGTGAATGATCAATCGAATGAATGGAGGGTTCTTCGCGGTGGCAACTGGTACTACGGCGCCAGGTACTGCCGGTCTGCCTTTCGCAGCAGGAGCAACCCGTACGACGCGTACGACAACGTTGGTTTTCGTGTGACCAGGACTCCTTAGCACTTTATACTATAATGCTATTACCCTTTACCCTTGAATTCTTTTCTCTTTCATTTTGCGCTGAAAGCGCAGTAAAAAATTTTCGTTCTAGAAATGTAGGGGGGGTTGAGCAAAGCGAAACTTTCAGCAAATTAAATTCTCGAACTCAATTGGGATTTTCTACTTAAAATTATAAGTTTACCCATTTACTAATCTAATGATTTTCTCATATCAAAATTCAACATGTCAAGCAAACGTTTAAACATTTTCACAAAAAAGTTCTTGTGGGTACGTAGGGCGATATCGGCGCAATGAATTTTTTGCCCCCCACCCTCTTCGATCAAAAGAGGAACATGTTTCCCAACGAAAAAAATGATTAAACGATACTCAATTGTGAGATTGGATTCTCGAGAATGTTGATAGGTACGCTTGAAACAAAGTAGTTTAAAAGGCGTGTTTTTTAGTTCATGCGGTAGCAATGTGGTAGCATGGTGAATTTTTGGGAATTATAATTTGTTTTTCGTAAGTCTAATAGAATCAAGTATCAGGGCGATTGGACTCGAAACAACGACCACTGAACCCCATACTAACCTGAAAATGCATTTTTTCTAAGGTATTTCAATAATTTCAAATACTTATAACAAGTGTGTCATGTTGATACACCCCTAAACCACCCCTGCGTTGCACGAAATTGAACGATTCAACAGAATTAATTTCCTAACCTCTCATACTATTGTCATACTCATAAATACTATCACGAAAAGTACGCAGAAGCAAAAGCGGTGTGCTTATTTGCTTTTTGGGCATGCAAGTTTGGTTCAATAATTATCAAACTTCAAATTTCATTATAATTAGATTGATCCCGTATAGTCTGTCATGATATAAATGGTCATAACTCGAAAATGAATTATTATTTTTGTGTTTAGCTGAAAATTTCACTGAAAAAGCATATGATTACTATGCAGGTGGTGAATCATGACTATCAAGTTTCTTCTTCAATGGGAATGGATTTTATATTACAGGAGCCTATTGGTGTTACATAAGAGGACTAACCTATATGGCACTTGAAACCCGAGCGCGGTTCCTGAGCTCGTCGAAGTGCCGCGCGGGTGTTGGTGATCCTTAGACAAGCTTAGGACATCACATGCTCAAGAACCAATCACCTGTTGGATCACGCTTGATCGTGATTGTTCGTATGAGAAGAAAACCTATTTACAAGCGCAACGGCGCGTTCAACTGCCGTATCTAGGTCAATGTGCGGACACCTGGTTTCAGATAAAGGGGGACTCGGGAGATGAATGGAACAAATAGAACAGACGCTATCCTCAGAACGACTTTGTTGTTTATTTGTTTGATGATTTTTGCCCCGGTAAATGTACAGGCGGACAAAGATGGTAAGTATCTCGACGCCGTACGCGAATTTGCCGACAATGTGCTCGAATATGGGCTGGACACGTACGGCCCCAAGCACACGCCATTATTTGTTGACGGTTTGAATATCCATAATCATGAGCCGGTGAAATGGATAAGCAAGAATGGAGAAAAGTGGATTCTATCCAACGTGGACAATCAGCAAACCCTGTTTCGTACCCTGGATGGACTGTCAAAAATTACGGGCGATCCGAAGTATCGACAAGCGGCGATGGAAGCGATCCAATATGCCTTCGGGAACCTGTGTCATCCAAACGGTTTGCTCTATGGAGGCCTGGTTGTTGCATACGATGCGAATGCAGATGATCTATGTGGAGTTGAAGACAAACATCACACATTCAAATTAAATTATCCCTACTATGAACTGATGTGGGAAGTCAATCCAGAGGCGACGAAGAGGTTCATTGAAGCGTTGTGGTCAGCCCATGTTATCGACTGGTCAATTCTCGATTTTGATCGAATTGCGAAAATGAATCGATCTCTCGAGGAGCCGTGGGATCATGAATATGATAGAGCACCTACTTTCTTCAAGAGTAAGTCCCCATGGGGTCTCGGGAATTCCCATACGGGCAGTTCCTTGATTCACGCTGCCGCTACGTTGTACAGATTTACAGGCCAAGAAGACCCACTGGTGTGGAGCAAGCGATTGGCAAAACGGTTTGTTGACACCAGACATCCCGCGACCGGTATCGGCGCATTGCTATACAACAACACTTGGTTGGAACTGGGAAACGATATGAAGGAGCACTTTGTAGATCCACATACTACTGTTTTCCCGTGGGACTTTTTCAAATTCAGATATCTTTACTATCCGGAAAGCGCTCAAGCTCATCCATGGATGAGCATCTTCTTAGTGGGTGACATGCTTGGTGTTGAGGGCAAGGAATTCGCCCAATGGGCCCTCGAGGAGTTAACAGCGTGGGGTAAAGAGTCTTATCGAAAAAAGGACAACTCTTTTCTTCCCATGCTCACGGACGGCACAAATCTGGAAGGGTACGTATGGAAAGAAGGGCCTGGTTCAGGCTCCGAAGGACTTATCCTTCATCCTTATCCAGCGGGGCTGATCTTCTTCTGGGCGTACAGTATCGCCTACCGAATAACCGGCGATGAATTCATGTGGGAGATGGTTCGCGATATTGGACTTGGCAATGGTCTTGGGGACGTCGGTGAAATACCAGCGAGCACTCCACAACTGCGGACAGACACGTCTATGTCTCACGTCTACGGTCTTCTTGGCTTTCTGGAACTCTATAAAAAGACGGAAAAGCAGGAATATCTTCAGATGGCCCGAGTTATTGGTGACAACATCGTAGACAATCAGTTCTACAAGGGGTTCTTTGTGCCTAGTAAGCGTCACATTTACACAAGGTTTGATTGCTTCGAGCCGCTAGCACTCCTGCATCTGTATACGGCACTAAACCCTGCGATAGAATATGTCCCTCGGATCTGGCCAGGAATACCGCTTTTCGCATGCCCGTATCGGCACAAAGAAGAAGATGTCGATCGACGTGTCATCTACGCTCAGACAAAGTCACCTCAACCACCGCTTTCACTTCAGGAAGCAGCGGCAATCGGAGACTTTAACTTAGTCAAGACGCTCATTAAGAAGGGAAATGAGGTGGACAGTTTGGACGATAGTTTTCTGAAGACTGCCCTCCATTGTGCGGCTATGAGTGGGCACAAAGATATAACTGAGTTTCTCTTAGTACAAGGAGCCAATGTAGATGCACGGGACTGGGATTGTCAGACTCCATTACATTATGCCTCAGAAAAAGGACACACAGAGATAGCTCAACTGCTTATAACCTGGGGCGCTGACGTCAATGCGAAAAACAATGATGGCAAGAGGCCGCTGGATATAGCTGCCAAACGAGGGCATCAGGAATTGGTCAGTTTGCTAATTGAGAAAGGCTCAACTGTTTCCACGATTCACCAGGCCGCATCCCTTGGAGATCTCAAGAAGGTGAAAGAATTCATCAAGAAAGGTGCTGCAGTAAACGCCAAAGACAACGATGGGAATACGCCTCTTCTTCTTGCTGCTTCTGAGGGACATATCAATGTAGTCAAGTTTCTTATCGATAAAGGTGCCGATGTTAACTCATCCGACAAGTCTGGCTGGACTGTTCTCCACAGTGCAATAAGTATTGGCCATAAAAAGATTGCTAAGATACTTCTGTCTGAAGGAGCTGAGGTTAACGTTAAGGACAAGTGGGGGTATACGCCGCTGTATTACGCCATCTGGAACGTAGCGGTTTGGATGGAGGACATGAATATCGTAACACTTCTCGTCGATAAGGGTGCGA
>CAZXSQ010000046.1:0-21383 GCA_964643335.1 uncultured bacterium | reverse complement strand
TCCCACAGTATTTTCTCTATACGCGGGTTGGGTTCAAGAACTTCGATTTCTAGCATCATGCTTTCCCGAATCTGTCCCATGATTTTTTTAATTTCACCCGCCGCCAGTATAGTTCCTTGCTCGATAATGCCAATTTTATTACAGCAATCCGCCAACTCTGAAAGAATATGGGACGAGATAAAAATGGTCTTTCCCATACGCTGTAATTCTTTGAGTAATTCTTTGATATAATGACGCGCACGGGGATCGAGACCGGAGGCCGGTTCGTCAAGAATCAATACCGCCGGATCGTGAACCAGTGTTTTGGCCAGGCACAAGCGTTGTTTCATCCCGCGGGAGAGTCCTTCGACAAAATCGTCTTTTTTATTGGTTAAATCCAGCAATTCGATGACATCCCGGATGATTTTTTTACGTTTATCCCGTTTAATATTGTAAGCAGCGGCGAAAAAGTCGAGATATTCCCATACCCGCATTCCTTCATAGACACCAAACGAATCCGGCATATACCCCATTGACCGCCGGACTTGCATCGGTTCATGAATCACACTGTAATCATTGATCCAGGCTTCACCGGTCGTGGGTTTCAATAAAGTGGCCAGGAAACGGATAGTGGTGGTTTTTCCCGCTCCATTCGGTCCGATAAAACCGAATATATCCCCCTTATCCACTTGCAGATTGAAATCGCTTACGGCGACTTTCTCTCCATACTTTTTTGTGAATTTTTCAATTCGAATCATCCTTCACTCCTGATTTTAATTGTTCATGAGAAAAAGCCACATCGTTTTCTTATAAGGGACGCCCCAAAAATGTATGTCCATCTTCGCTCCCATAGTTTACTTGGAGTTGGATTGAAATGGCATTGTAAGGAACATACAGACTCCATTTTGGGGGAGCCTTTAACCTGAAGGATATTTTTCCGGTTATTTTATTGACAAAGTGGTCCGGATTTTGGATATAACCATCTTCAGTAGTGATTGCCGTGAGCGGATAGAATTGAGAGGTGGATTGCTCTTGGACATGAAGTTCATAGTCCTCTATCGGTGGATGTCCGCTTTCTTGATTGTATAGAAAGGAGGACGAACCGCTGACCATTTGTTGTGATTGAGGAATTCTACCCGGCCTGGATTGATTTTGGGTTGACATCAGTTGCAATTTTTCGTAATCCATTTCAATTCGGAGCCATTCGATTTTGCTTCCAGCAAGAGGAATATCGGACACCAAATCCCAAGTAGACTCCAACTTGTTTTGCACAAAATGCATGGGAGCCATGTTGCCTTGCCTGGCCATGCCGTATCCCATACCCCCCATTCCATACATCCGGCCTTTTCCCCATCCTTGGGGAGCATCGGAATCAGGTTTCCACAAATGGGTATCAATCAATTTTTCTCCCTTCAGTGTTTGCCTTAAGGGAAAAATTACACATAAGAGAGTACTGCCTTCGGGATTCACGTCACGGTCATTCAGTTCAAATTCCAATGAATGCTGATCCACAAAAGCTGTCAACACGGCAATATTTTTGTTACTGGATTCTTCAAACAGCGAGGCAGCATAATTTGCTCCTAATGAATCTCGCAATAGATTTCCACCTTCCAAACGCTGACGGGGTTGGTAAACATTGAATTGCCGCCGCTGAAGATTCTGTATAACTTGATCCACATTGAACATTTGCATTGTGTTGACGTTTTCATGGATATTTACTGTTTTGCCTTCTTCCAAATTAAATATGTTCAATGACCGCTCTTTTAAGAACAATTGCAGATTGTTCAACCGGAGACCGGTCTTGTTGGTTATTGTGCCTTGTAGAATTTCGCCTTCCCAGTTCAGATCGATATCGACACCATCGCCGATGGGGGTTTCATGAACGGCTTTAAAAACCCGTTGTGACCAATGATAAATAAGATAATCTTCCACCATAGGGCCTGCGCTTGTATACAAAACATTCAATGATTCATCGGAGGCAGTTTCAGTCCCTCGTCTGTAATCAAACACAGTTGGCAATTGTGGAAATGCCGGTGGTGAGTCGAATAATAGTGTATACCATTGTCTGACTGGGGAATAAATGGAACAAAAAGTCAGTGTTTGACCTATTTTAGCGGAAGGCCGGGATTCGATGATGCTGACTTCGTTGACCGATACACTTCCCTGTTGGCGCAGTGCACCGATGTAATATGCTCCGTAGGCAAAAATCAGCGCCCATACCGGCACAGTAAACCAGGCCCATTCCAGCCTTTTAAACTTCCGGAATACAATATAATTGATTGGAACAACAATAATAATATAGCAAATCAAATAGAAGGCGATAAACCAGGTGCTTGGCAGTTCCGCTTGACTTATCCAACGCAGGAATGAACTGATAGGCGTGTCCATCTGATTTAAAGCGGAAGTTGACAACGGTGTGGGGCTTTTTGTTAAATAATCTTTAAAGATACTCTCTTGATCTTGATCCATGAAAAGCGGCTGGTTAATGTTGGACGCAACAAAGACAATTCGTCCTGCTCCCCATTTTCGTTCGATTAGGAACGGGTCATCACCGGCTTTCATCCGTACTTCGATAAGTGGATCATCAATTACGGAACCTGTGGCGATGACACATCCTGAATTAAGAATTGGACGAATTTGTTCCCCTACAGATACTAATTCCGTCCCTTGCTCAAGAACTCGTGAACCGGTCAATGTCATGGGAACATAGTTCTGGAATGGTGACGCGTCTAATTCCTGCCAGTTTTGTCCCGAGGCCAGTACCAAGGTGCCACCCATCTGAATCCATTTATCCAGAGCGGATTCCTGTTCCTCGGTCAACTCCCCGTTTGTGCCACCGTCCCAAATTAAAGCGTCTATATTTTGATAACCGATCCAGTATCGCGGTAAAACGTTCGGAGAGGTGTATATCACCCGCCTAAAAAGATCCGATTCATCTTCCGGACGATGAGCGAAGTGATCATGAGTTCCACGCTCAGGGCTGATCACCGCGATGAACCGGTGGGTTTCCATTTTCATGGCCGTTACAGTAACTGTTTCAACCGGTATTCTCCAGCGGCCTGTTTCTATGTAAAATTCCAGTTCATCCAAATCTCCCGGAATGAATGCCAGAAGACTATAGGCTTTTTTGGTTTTTTCAGGCAGATTAATGGGGGTTCGATACAAAACGTTGCCGTCTTTCAGTCCAATGATGAGTTCGCCTTCTATTTCGGACTGATTATTGGTCAATTCCACCGTAATCGGCACCCAGGTGTAACTGCGTCGGGACGGCATTTCCGGATCGAATCCCACCAATGGAATAGCGGTTACAGGCTCTTCTTGATCCAAAGAAGAAGAGAGGGCAGCGTAAGTCTTTACCGGTGAGTGAATAAGTGTCAATAAGAATAACAGAGAAAAAAAGATATGAAGTGGATTGGAGCGTATTTGTGTATATTGAGTTATATCTATCATTGTAATCAAGATATTTGACCTTTGGGATTCAAATGCGGAAAACAAGGTTAATTTTCCTCCAGGGATTTTTTCTTATCTGACAAAATCTTTAAAAAGAATACCTTATCTTCATAGAGAAGGTACTAAAATTGACCACTTTTGTCAGTAGATAGAACGTTTTATATTGAAAAAAGTTATAAATTATGGCACATCTAGAATGCCTGAATTTTTAAGAGAAATCAATTATTATTTTAGATAAGAGTAAAAATCTTCTCTACTATTATGAATTTGTGCATAATAGTATTTGAGATTCATATTATATTACGATAGATATTTGTAATTATTTCATTTCTATAAGGATACATGACTTATGATCTTAACCCGGCGTAGTATTTCACCTTTCATAAGCCGTGAACTTCGTGTTCTGTTGAGAACAACCAAGTCATTTTTAATCCTTTTCTTATTTTTGTCCATACTTTTGTGCATTATTGTCATGAATTGGCCGGCAATTACGTATAATTATCTTTCTCTGAGCATAGCTCAATTCTCCAGGAAACTATTTCAAAGCATAATCATTGCTCATCTAATATTTGTAGTGGTTGTTGTTCCTTTTCTTTTTGCTTCGGCATTTGCCGAGGAACGCCAGAAAAATACAATTGAACTCCTGCTTGGATCACCGGTTTCGGCATGGCATCTTCTATTGGCCAAACTTTCTGCTCCGCTCATCTTTATTTTTTTGATGTTGACCACAGCGCTTCCATTATTTTCGCTCAGCCTGATTGGCGGAGGGATTTCAATAGCCGAAGTGTTCATTGCTTATCTTGTACTGATCGTGACTGCTCTACTGATGGGGAGTCTCGGCATTTTTTGCTCAACGCTTCGCCCGAAAGTGTATGAGACGTATTTTATCACGGCTGGTGTGATGTTCTTGCTAATCCTGTTTATAAACTATGAACCAATTCTATACGAACTTTTGGGCAATATTTTTAGTGCGTTTTCGGGATATAACTTGGATTTACGGAAAACTGCTATGCCGGCTTTCGTCAATCCATTTTTCGTTATTCATATGGTGTCTGTTGAAAGTTTTCTTCGAGCAGTCCCTGATATTGTCAATGAGCCGCTCGATGCACTTTTATCCCGCATCGGCATCAGCGCAAGAAGCCTTTGGTTCGCATACGGAATTTATTTATTCAATTCAATGATTTTGATATTCTTGTTTTTAAGAGGAGCCGTATTTAAAGTACGAAAATTGGCTGAAGGTGGATATCTGACTCAAACCCAAAAGAGAAAAGTAATAACGGCACCGCCTGAGCAACAAAACATCTTTTACAGAGATTTGTTATATAAATTTTCGCCTGAAGTCTCCAAGTTTGAACACAATCCCTGTCTTTTTTTGGAAAGACGTTTGAATTGGTTTGCTCGTTACATAGTAATAGCTCGGATATTTTATGGTGCTTTTATTTTAAGCATGGTTATGATGTTTCCATTGGCGGTGCATTATGGAGGTTCATTTTTTTTCTTTTCAATACCCTTGGTCATTATCATTTTTTTTACCATTTTATTTGGTGCACCGAGTATCAGTATGGAACGGGAACGCGGTACACTGGATCTGCTTCGTACAACACTGCTGTCTCCGCTAAACATTGTCAAAGCAAAATCACACACAAATTTACAATTTTGTTTTTTTCTGGCAATGGCTTTGTACCTGCCAGGGATGCTGTTTCGGCTTTATTTGGGTCAGTTAGGCGGCTACCGATTCCCTTCATCACTGGTGGTTACCGATGCAATCATCCTTTTTCTCTATCCTTATTTATTATTCTTTATTCTATGTTTCATCAATTCATTGTCCTTATATTTTTCTTCGATATTTAACAAGCCGATAAAGGTTTTCTTCGTTTCCTTATTGATTATGTTCATTTTGCTTGTGTTTCCTTTTATGCCCATTGATTTTGGTTATTTATCTTGTTGCAGTCCGGTGACGGGATTTATTTCCCTGGTCCCAGTAGAAAAATATAATTTTTATGGCATTGAAGATCTTGCACATTCATCCAATATTTCTTTCCGAGGTATACCGGTTACATCACATTCATTTTTTCTGATTCAAGGTTTACTTTTCCTATTGGTGTCACGTTTTTTAACAATAAAAACGGCACGTATGCTTGAACATAGGAATGGATGATATATTTTGTGCAGACAAGATGTCCACATCACAATTGCAGACAGGATGTCCGCATCATAATGCAGACAGGATTTCCACAATTTTTGATTTTTTTGTATTGTATTATTTATGATTGAATTAAAAACAATATGTATCAAGTGAGCAAATTCTCATATATCACATCGTCTGCGCTGGTGGGGCGTGAACTGCGTTCAGTTTTGCGCAGCAACAAATCATTTTTGGTTTTGTTGCTGTTTTTGGTAGGATTATTGTTCATTCTATCGCAAAACTGGGCTACTTTTACCAACGCGTTTACCAGCAGCCTGACACCTGCCGAGAATATATCTATTGGCGCAAGGCATATGTTTTACGCTTTGTCTCAAGGCCATTTGCTTCTCTTTATTGTGGTTATTCCTCTTATTATGGCACCCTCCATCGCTTTGGAACGGGAGACATCCACATTGGAATTATTATTCTCTTCTCCTATATCCATGTCCCACTTGATTTTAGCCAAGTTAACAGCGCCTTTATTATTTATGATTTTACTTTTGACGGCTTCGATTCCGGCACTTTCACTATGTTTTTTAGGAGGGGGTTTGGATAGCGGTGATGTAGCTCGAATCTATTTGATTATCCTGGTAACTATATTTGCGCTTTCGTCCCTGGGTTTGTTTTGTTCTACACTGAGACCCAAAGTGTATGAAGTGTATTTGCTCGCGATAGGGATAACATTTTTATTTTTCTTTTTGCTGCCGTTTCACGGCTCGATCTGGAAATATATTTGCACCTTAAGTTGGAAGGATAACAGCGTTATTAATCATGATTTTCAATACATCAGCCCCTTCTATGCCTTGCAAAAGGAAATGTTTCTTACACAAGGTGTAAAATTGTACAACTTCAATATTCCGAATCCACAAGATCTTTTTTCAGGGAAGCCATTAATAACTATGACAATTGGGTATTCCGGATTATTTTATCTTATTTATTCCTTGGTATTTGGAATCGGATTAATTTATTTGTCTGTCCTGCGCGTACGATATATCGTTTTAGGCACAGCAGGGGAGATTTCAGAGAAGCCGTCAGAGTTTGAAGAAGAAGTGCTTGAGAATGACAGAGATGAGCGTAATTATTTGATTACCTTTGATGCCACTTCACTGGAAGGCAATCCCAGCCTGACGTTGGAACAGAAAGTTCAATGGTTTGCCCGGTTTCCGGTTTTGATGCGTTTGTTTTATTCCGCTTTGATGATCTCCATTTTGACCTTGCCTCTCGCCTCTTATGAAGGATCGTGGTTGTATTTGATTTTGCCGTTCATTGTGTCGGCCTTATTCACCCTTCCTTTAGCTGCCACCAGCATCAGTATCGATTCTCAACGGAAAACTCTTGATTTTCTGCGAACATCGCTGTTGAGTTCCCGGCAAATTGTATTGGCCAAATTTACAACGAATTTATACTACAGCTTCATTATAGCGTTTGCCTTGTATTTGCCTGGAATGCTGCTTCAGCTCTTCAGTGCGTGGGTATTGGATTATGATGTGGATCTTGTAACCGCCTCCGGCGGGACGTTATCGGTTTTAGGTTATCCGGTTTTGTTGTTTTGCTGCTTGATTTTATATACCTCGCTCGGTCTTTTTTGTTCGGTCTATTTTTTATCAACAACACGGGCAATGATCGTTTCTGGTGCGGTGATTTTGGTGAGTATGCTGGCGCCGGTATTGTTTATTGGAGAAATATCCCTCGTAAACCAGGGGTATGGTTTATTCCTGCTGGTGATTATTATATTGCTTATCAGTCCTCTTTCCGGAATAACCGCTTTATTTCCGCCCGGCTATATCAAGATGTTGGGGATGACCAAGATTTTTGAACAATATAGTGCATCTGAATCTTTATTATTTGCTCTTTTGCAATGTCTGCTATGTATCTGTCTTTCACTCTTTTTGCTGAAAAAGACCATGTCCCGTTTGAATTATATTGATTGAAATTAATTTCTATTTTGCAATATTGTTGTTCGATATCCTAAACATCGCATTGCGAGGCTGACAAACAGACAGAGTACTTACAGGGATAGAAACCTTGTCAATTTACCACGTAAGTGTTATTGTAGTAAATTGATTCATGGTCGAAAAAAGTATGGAGTTATATTACCGTTTACAGTGGTTTTTATTAAGAACATTTTCAAGGAGTTATTTTCGGTTTTCAATTAGGGGCTGTGAACATATACCTTCTACGGGACCAATTATACTTGCAGCAAATCACTGCAGTTATCTTGACCCACCGTTGATCGGTCTTGGAATCCGGCGCCAAATAGTGTATCTCGCCAAAAAAGAGCTTTTTACTGTACCGGTGTTGAATTGGTGGATCAGATCACTTGGGGCTTATCCTGTTGCCCGTAAAAAGGGGGATGTTAAAGCCGTAAAAACTCTGATAAGGCTCCTACGCCAGGGAAAAGCAATTTTAATATTTCCCGAAGGGACACGCAGTTTCGATGGTGAAATTCAAGATTTTGAGAGCGGCTTGGCGTGGCTCTCAATCAAAACAAGCGTTTCCGTTGTTCCTGTTTATCTTGATGGAACCTACCGATCACTGCCACGGGGAGGGTGGTTCCCTTGGCCTTTTAAAATTTGGATGAACATCGGTCAACCTATTAACCCGGTGGCCTCCGGTTTTGCTGAGACGGATCCTAAAACTATTTCGGCTTTCAATGAACGAATCAAACTGGAGATGTTGAATTTGAAAAAGGTTCTTGAACAAGTAAAGCAAGGTGCAAAAAAACCTGATCATTCACCCGCTGAGAACCTTAACACGAATTGAAATTCTTGTAGAATTTTTGCGGTTGATTTTGCCCTTAAAGGCTTCTAACCGTATTTTAATAAAGCATTAAATTTATCGTCAATATCCATATTGGAGGCATTTAGCTAGATGGTTCAACAGGAACGAGAGCACGAGGTGTCTCAAGAAGACACGAAAACAACAAGTACTTATTTTACAGATTCTGAAACGAATTTAACCGACGACGGTTTCGATGTTCACGAAGATCTCGACATGGATTCTCTTATCGATGAGAACTTACCTTCATTTGATGTCGGTCAAATTATTACCGGGAAGGTGTTGAAGGTATCCGAAGATGATGTTGTAGTCGATATCGGTTCCAAATCAGAAGGATTGATACCGCTTCGTGAATTTCTTGAAGATGGTAAGGATCCCAATGTCTTTGTGGGAATGAACGTAGACGTGATGGTTGTGAAGAGAGAAGGCCAAGACGGTCTTCCCATCTTGTCCCGGCAAAAAGCTAAAGAGCGGTTGGCTAAAAAATATATCCGCCAGGCTTTTAAGGAAGGCGAACCGGTTAAATGTGTGGTCAAGGCCATTCTGCGAGGCGGGTTTCAAGTTGATGTCGATGGACTTCGCGGTTTCATCCCCTTCTCACAAATGGGACCTGGAGCACGTTCTCCCGAGGATCAACAGGCACTGGTTGGCCAGAGTATCGAAGCCAAAATTCTCGAAATGCGTAACAAGCGTGACTTGATTTTATCACAACGTCAGGCTTTGGAAGAAAAACGGGAAAAACTTAAACAACATACCCTGAATTCTCTTCGGGAAGGCACATGGATTAAAGGCATCGTCAAGAATCTGACTGATTTTGGCGCTTTTGTTGATTTAGGCGGCATCGATGGGTTACTTCACGTGAACGATATGTCCTGGGGGCATGTGACCAATCCTCGTGAAGTGGTGAATGTCGGCGATGAAATCCAAGTGATGGTGCTTGGCATCGACGGTGAACGTATTTCGTTAGGACTCAAACAAAAAACTCCCGACCCGTGGCTGAGCGTTCAGGAAAAGTTCCCCCCTGGTTCAATCGTCGGCGGCAAAGTAACCAGTATGACCAAATATGGCGCCTTTGTGGAACTCCAACAAGGAGTCGAAGGTCTGATTCATATTTCTGAAATGTCATGGACTAAACGAATCCGGCATCCTTCAGAAGTCATGAGTGAAGGGGATGAGGTTCGGGTTAAAGTTCTGAGCATCGATAACGAAAGAAAACGTATCTCGCTGAGTTTGCGCCAAACCACGGTTGATCCCTGGACATTGGCCAAGATCAACAATCCCCCGGGAACGATCATTGAAGGTGAAGTGACCGGTATGACCGATTTTGGCGCTTTTGTACGCCTGCCGGAAGGCGTGGATGGTATGATTCATGTTTCCGACATGTCATGGGCAGAAAAAGTCAATCACCCCAAACATCTTCTCAAGAAAGGGGAAACAGTACGGGCCAAGGTGCTTGATATCGATCCTTCCCAGCAACGCATCTCTCTTGGATTGAAACAGTTGGAACCCGATCCGTGGGATTTGGCTCAGGAAAAATACAAGGTGGGTGACACCATTGAAGTGAAAGTGGTTCGAATCACCGAATTTGGTGCGTTTGTTGAGCTTGAGGAAGGCATTGAAGGACTGGCCCATGCATCTACCCTTGTTATGGACAAAGGTAAGCGTCCGGAAGACGTGGTTAAGGTGGGTGATATCATCACCATGAAAGTTATTAAGTTCGACCGGGGCAATCGCAAAATCAGCCTGTCGCTAAAAGACTTTATGAAAGAACAGGAAGAACAGGAAGTTCGCCAATATATGTCCTCCGATTCCGGTGGGAATGCCACCTTGCTGGGGGGCCATATGAGCACCTTGATTCAACAGCAAACTGAACCGGAAGAAGAAGCCACTCAACCAGTTGCTGATGAGCCTCAACAAGAGGAATCCATATATGAAGAAGCAGCTCCGGAACCAGAAACGCCAGTTGCTGAACAACCTGAAACGGATGATACTATCGCCCAACAGGAAGAAGTCGAACAGGATGAAGTGGAAACAACTACAGATTCTGAATCCGTTAGTGCTCCGGTTGAAGAAACTCCAAGTGATGAAGTGACTGAACCACAAAGCGGGGAAACAACCGGCACGTTGACAGAATCTCAACCTGCTGTTGAAGAGGAAGTTCAGCAAGAAGAAACAACATCAACCCAAAGCGCTGAACCCCAGATGGAACAGCAGGAAGAGGAATTGCCAAAACAGGACGAATCAATTTCTGAGTTATCCGAAAATCAGGGAGAGACTTCGGAGGAAGAAATACCTCCTGCAGAATAAAAAAACGATATTCACTACAAGTAGGGGCGGTTTAAAAATAGACCGCCCTTATTTTTTTAACTCAAAACCAGGTTATCCCGATGTACCACTTCATCGGCTTTACGAATATTTAATATCTGGCGTATCTCTTTTGTGGAATGGCCTTGTATTTTTTTCAAATCTTCCGAGTTGTAATTCACCAGCCCCCGGGCTACTTCATTGCCTTTGGGATCTACAATTTGAATCAAGTCTCTGCATTTGAATGATCCTGTCACTGTTTTTACACCGGATGCCAAGAGGCTTTTTCCCCCTTCACGCAACGCGCTTACCGCCCCATTGTCGACAACAACTTTGCTGCCGGTCGGTTGTTTGGCAAATGCGAGATAATATTTCCATGCCGCCATTCGCCTTTTGGAAGGCAGCAGCCATGTCGCTTTAGCCTGACCGGATAAAAGGGAGCCGATGATCCCCGGCTTCAATCCGTTTGAGATCACAACCAGTACTCCCTTCGAGCAAGCGCTTTTTCCGGCTTCCAGCTTAGAGCGCATTCCCCCCATCGATAATGAATCGATCTTCTGCGAGATTTCTTTTAAGAGAATTTCGTCGTAATTATTTTGAACCACTTCAATCAATTCACCGGTTTTCTGCTCGACATCGTAGGAACGAAATACTCCATCAACTGTGGTGAGCATTATCAACAACCCTGCATCCATCTTGCCGGCGACAAGCGAGGCAAGATAATCGTTGTCACCAAAGTTCAGCTCTTCAACCGCCACCGTGTCATTTTCGTTGATAATAGGCAGCACTCCCATCGTTAATAGATGTTGTAGTGTTTCTCTGGCATTGAGATAAGAATTACGCCTGTCAAGATCGGAGCGTGTCAGCAAAACTTGTGAAGTAGTTATATTATGAGAATGGAACAATTCGCTGTATAATTGCATCAGCCTGGCTTGGCCGACGGCTGCATAAGCCTGACGCAAATGAATAGATTTCGGCCTTTGAGGAACATGAAGTGCCCGCAAACCTGCACCGACCGCTCCGGATGAGACCAGCATTACTTCAATGCCTCGTGACATTAAATCCGCTATATCAGCGGTCAGCGAAGTGATTACTTCACGGTTGAAATGGGTCTTTTCATCGTCGATAACACGAGTTCCGACCTTGATGACGACCCGTTTGACATCCTTCAGAACTGAATTGACAAAATCAGGTAAAGATTGAGAACTATTCATCACTGTTTATTGACTTGGGAAAAAAAGAGTTAAATTAAATTATACCTGCTGGTTTGAATAGATGTGATCCATGTAAAATGAAATTATCCGTTCTCTCAACAAATCGGTTCCCTGTTTGTTCATAGCCGAGATGATATAGGTTCGATTTTTTGGGATATCGGGATATTCTTCAAAAAATGTTTGTAATATTAGTTCTTTTTCCTCCTCATCTTCCAATAAATCAACCTTGTTGAGTGCTATAAGAAAGGGACGTTTGAGAATAGAAGCATCGTAATATTGGATCTCTTTTTGAAGGTTTCCAAATGTTTCCCCAGGCAGTCGATGATCATGCGGCGATATTTCTATGACATAGACCAGTATTTTTGTTCGTTCGATGTGGCGCAGAAAATCCAAACCTAGCCCAATTCCTTGGTGTGCTCCTTCTATGATTCCTGGGATGTCGGCGATCACAATATGATTCCCGTCAGGCAGATTTATTGTTCCCAAAATCGGCTGGAGGGTGGTGAATGGATAACCGGCTATCCTGGGATGAGCGCCGGTAATAGCGGAAATCAAGGTGGATTTCCCCGCATTTGGAAGACCCACCAGCCCTATATCCGCAACTACTTTTAACTCAAACAGCGCAATGTATTCTTCTCCCGGCCCTCCGGACGTCGCTTTGCGTGGAGCTTGATTCGTTGGTGTGGCAAAGCGGGCATTGCCTTTCCCACCTCTTCCACCGTGAGCGATGACAGCTTCTTCTCCAACGGATTCCATATCGATGACAAGTTCATCTGTATCCGCATTTTTGACCAACGTCCCGGGGGGTACTTCTATCCAGACGGATTCACCATTCCCACCAGTTCTATTATTCTTGCCACCACGTTCTCCGTCCTCGGCTTTGTAAAATGTTTTTATTTTTTCCAGGGTATTCAATCCGGGTTGAACTCGAAGAACGATATCACCCCCCTTGCCGCCGTCACCCCCGTCCGGTCCTCCCAGCGGAACGAATTTTTCATGTCGAAAAGAAATAATTCCATCCCCTCCGTTACCGGCTTTCAATTTGACCTTAACTCGGTCAATAAATGCTCCTTCAGATCGAACCATAACGAGAACCTTCAATATTTACACAATAATCCCTTGGTTTTCACCTGCATTGTATAGTAAAATAAGTTGAATCTGCCGGCTTGTCATAAATAATATTGAGCTTTATTTATCAACTTTGCAAACCTTTATACCATAGAGAAAACATATGTGGTTATATTGTAGCCGAACAAACCAGGAAACAAGATACAATGTCTGAATTACAACAACGTAATTTTTTGCTATACCTGAAGGCCTTGATTTGGTCTGTTTTTATTTCTTATACGGATTCGACCGTAGGCTCTATCGTACATTGCCTGCGTGAAGGCTGGGTCGGTGAAGAATTTCCGGAATTCCGTGATACTCATCTTGGAGAAGGTTTACGTTTTCTTATTGATTCATTGCCCCGAATAGAAGATCGGGAATTATTGGCTTCCTGTTTGGAACAAGTCAAGAAAAGTGACTCATCGATGGTCTATCGCAATATGGTTATTGAAGTGGGACATTATGTAACTTCCCGAACTTCCATCAAGGATGTTCCCTCCGATTGTGCCGGGGTGGTTTACTGTCTGGATTCTTCGATGATCTCCGTTGTTTTTCGAAAAAAGGATGGTACGCTTTCAGACTGTCGCGTCCATCCTTTTCAAGTGATGCCGATTTATACCTTGACGATTCCTGAATCATCAGCCTAATATCAATAGAAGTAAGTGTTTTAGTTGATTTTAAATCAATGTTATTCGCAAGTGGATTGATTCAATACAATATGGAGATCATTACATTATGAAATTTGCCATATGCAATGAAACTTTTCAGAATCAAACATTCAAGGAAGCGTGTGAATGCGCTTCTAAATATGGTTATGATGGAATCGAGATTGCTCCTTTTACTTTGGGAGAAACAGTCAAATCCATTTCGGAAAATGAACGAAAAGAGATAAGCCAGATTGCGGCTTCCAATGGTTTGGAAATTGTTGGGCTGCATTGGCTGTTATTGACCCCTAAAGGCCTTCATTTGAATTGTGCGGATCGTACTATTCGTGAGAAAACCCTGGAATATTATAAGGAGATGATTCGTTTTTGCGCAGATATCGGTGGCAAAGTGATGATCCATGGGTCTCCTCAACAGCGCAATTGGGAGCCGGATGATTATTATCAGGATGTTTTTAAACGAACGGTGGAGTTCTACCAGAATTGTATGGAAACAGCGGAACAATCAAACGTCACCATTTGTTTTGAACCACTAACCCACGCCGAAACCAATTTTATCAATTCCGCACGGGATTGCATGGAATTGATCAAGGCAGTAGATCATCCCTGTTTACAACTTCATTTGGATGTCAAGGCGATGTGTGGCGGCGAGTTTGAAATGCCGGCCGAAGTTATTAAGAAATACAAAGATGTCTTGAAACATTTTCATGCCAATGATCGAAATAAACGCGGACCGGGGACAGGAGATGTGGACTATGCCCCTATTGTTGCCGCCTTAAAAGAAATCAATTATAAGGGATTTGTTTCCGTGGAAGTGTTTGATTATTCACCCGACGCGGAAACAATCACACGGGAAAGTATTGACTTTTTGAAAAAAGTGTTTGCTTAATAATAAAATTTTTTATAAATGGGAGAACAAATATGTTGAAAAAGATCAGTTTCATAATTTCCATCCTGCTGGTTTTCACGGCTTTTCCATATCAGGATGTGTTGGCTGCTGAGCACGAAGTTGTGGTTTTAGCGGGTGCAGAATCAAGGGACAATTGTCCTGTATCCGTCACGATTTGTCCTAAAAAGGTTGAGGATGTTGAAAACTTAGCGGTATCTTCATGGAAATTGGTGAATGAAAATGAAGAAATACCGGCAATGGTAGTCAAATCCGCCCAAGAAAATAAATTTGATCTGGTTTTTATTGTCAATGGTCTTTCTGCATACGAAAAGCGAGTATATCAACTTGTTCCGGGTGACTTGGATTCCGATAATGCTGTCGATATTGAACACGAAGAAGAGGCCTTTGATATAACCATCGGAGATAAACCTTTTTCTACTTACATTTTTGCGGTCGATAAAAAGCAGCCCAGGCCTATCTTCTATCCACTTTTTGGTCCGGAAGGCGCTGCCATGACACGTGGTTTTCCAATGGACTATCATGAAGGTGAAAGGAAGGATCATCCGCATCATCAGTCTCTTTGGGTTTCCCATGGCGATGTAAATGGCCATAATTTCTGGCACCTCGGCGACGAGCAAGGTTATCAGAAAATGAAAAAAGTCAATTTCATTGAATCCGGTCCTGTTTGTGGACGATTCTCGGTTATCAATGATTGGGTTTCAGAAAAAGACGAAAAAGTTCTCGAAGAAAAGAGAGTGGTTACCATTTGGGGGACACCTCAATCCGGCCGTATGATTGATTTTGATATAACATTGACCGCCACTGATGAGGATGTGAAATTCGGCGATACAAAAGAAGGCGGATTAGTTTCACTTCGCGTGGCAGGCTCAATGCGTGAAGAGCAGGAATCCGGAAAAAAAGGCGGCACGATTACCAATTTTAATGGAGATGCTGGTGCAGGCGAGGCTTGGGGAAAACAGTCTCCCTGGTGTGACTACTCTGGCCCCGTGAATGGTATGACTGCGGGTTTGACTATTATGGACCATCCGCTCAATCCATTCTATCCAACGTATTATCATGTTCGCGATTACGGACTTTTCACAGCGAATCCTTTCGGCCTCTCTTATTTCAAAAGAAATAAGGATCTTGATGGAAGCCAGGTTCTTGAGAATGGAGAGTCATGGCACTGCCGTTATCGGGTCTATGTTCATACCGGAGATGTAAAATCCGGAAACGTTTCTCAAGCCTATGCAAATTATGCAGACGCTCCAATTGCTGTTCTGCACTGATGTTATTAGGTAGTACCGGTTTAATAACAAGCCTCTGATCCTAAAAACAGAAAAAAGGGTTGATTTTGTCCCTTCCTAAAAGCGGGGAAGGAACTATTGTGTTTATATTCTATATTATTTTGATGGACAAACGTTTCCTCCAGTGATCGATATTCTTATTGTAAATTACAATTGTGTAACACATCTTCAAAATCTTCTTGACACACTGTCGCGTGATAAGAGTGATATCCCGTCTCGGCGGTGTGAGTATGCCATCACTGTCATTGACAACCATTCCGATGATGGAAGCGTTGGAATGGTTGAAACACAATTCCCGAATGTCAACCTGATACCCCGCCCAAGTAATGACGGCTATGCGGCTGCTGTGAATGAAGGCATTGCTGCTACTCAGAATCGCGAAATTCTATTGATGAACAGCGATGTGCTGATTGAACCTGCTTCGGTCGGGGGCTTGTATCGAGTTTGGGAAAGGCTGGATTATCCCGGCATTCTTGCTCCCCTGCATTTAGAGGAGGATGGTTTCCCTCAATTAACATGGGGATCAAAACCGACCTCCGCTGGAGAAGCAAAACGCCGGAAAATCGATCTTGCCGCTGCACGCAGGGAGCAATGGGCCAGGAGGGCGATTCTTTCCGAAGGCTGCCAAACTCGGGAGGTGGATTGGGTATCCGGGTCCTGCATGTTTTTCACACGATCAACTGTTCTGGATGTCGGCCCCTGGGATCAAAATTTTTACCTGTTTTTTGAAGATATCGATTGGTGTTTACGGGTCAAGCAAAAAGGATATGCGATTTATCACACCTCCGAAGTCAAAGTGACTCATGCTCATGGTGCCAGCATGGAAAAGGATCCGGATCTAGCCGAACTGGAATACCGCCGCAGCCAATGTTATTTCACAGAGAAATATTTCGGTCGATTTAAACTGCTCCAATTAAGACTCTATTTAACCGGGAAACTACTCATGCGATGGATTTTGGGAGGATGGTCGGGCTTTGATCGAGGCACTTCATACGAGATTTTGCGGGAAATTTGGAGTAAACCCGGAACCTAAATCATCGAGCAGACTATGCAATCCCTTTCCCCATACAACATTCTTCAGGTGGTGGCTTCTCTGAAGGGTGGAGCGGCTGAGCATCTTTTGCTTCTTTCTCAGGGATTAATCCAGAAAGGCCACCGCTTAGAAATCATCTCACCCGGTGATAATCCGGATCAATTGGAACAAATCAACCAATTGGGGATTCAACATCATTCAATTCCTTTGAATTCCGCTTCTTTATTTAAATCTATTTTTCGGTTAAGGAAACTTATTCGTTTGGGACTATATACACATATCCATGTACATGGACACCGGGCTGCCTTCGTAATTCGTCTGGCCTATTTGTGTGCCTGGAATAAACCCGAATTAATATACACCGTTCATGGTTACCATCCGGCACACTATTCAAAGTTTTTTGAACGATGGATTGGCAATGGTGTTGAATGGATTCTTAGTCCGTTGATTGCTGCGTTTATATGCGTTTCAGCAAGTACGCGGGAAGAATTGTTGAAATCAGTACCTGGCGTTGCTTCACGCTGCAAGGTTTTGGAAAACGGTATTTTGATCAATTCTTTCAATGAAGAAACGAGACTCGAATCACGTAGAGAATTACGTAACCATATGAATATCCCAGAAAATACCTTTGTTCTTGGTACGATAGCCCGCTTACAGTGGCAAAAAGGTATTGATCGCTTGATTGAGGCGACTGAAGAACTGTCGCATCATTATGATGATCTTGCGCTTGTTATCGTTGGAGACGGGCCGGAAAAAGATAAATTGAAAAATCTTGCAGCGAACCTGCATAGCGCCGATCTCTGCATTTTTGCTGGGCACAAAAAGAACGCTCGGCAATATTTATCCATGTTCGACCTTTTTGTGCTGCCTTCTTTATGGGAGGGACTACCCTTAACGGTTCTGGAAGCCTGGGATGCCGGGATTCCCGTTGTCGTTACCGATGTACCCGGCTCGCGAGATTTGGTGAAGGATGAAATTACAGGATGGATTGCGGAAAATTCGGTTCAAGGCATCGTGGATGCCGTTCAGCATGCAAGAAAGTCTGAGATCCTGTCTTCCATCATTCAGAATGCTCATCAAAAATTGATCCGCCACTTTTCAGCGGAACGAATGGTCGAACGAACAGAAAAAGTATACGAAAAAGTGTTATTGGAAAGAAGTGAATTTTAGACGGATAGAGTGATTATCCAGCTTGTCCATTCCGACGCTTCGAGTTAATATTTATAAGGTAAAGAAAAATAATCCTTCAGCATATGGTGGCTGTAGCTCAGGGGTAGAGCACTGGATTGTGGCTCCAGTGGCCGTGGGTTCAAATCCCATCAGCCACCCCTTTGATTCTTCTAGACTTACGTACCACACCAACCAAATTCACACCAACATTGCCATTAAAACTGTTTTTTTGCATTCCCAAATTTTTTTCTCTTTGCACTGAAAAATATTATCTCTTCAAGCGGAGGGATACTCTATTTTACTGCTGGAGTCTATCAAGTTGTCGGGAACTCCATGCAAAAAGCGGTGTGCCTCTTTATCTCGCGCCGGGATCCCGTATCAGATATAATCCGAACCCAGACCTTTATTCGGATGATGAGTTTGCCAATCCCATGCTCAATAAACTTCATCACATCACCCTTTCATCAAAATTACGTATAAAGATTATGAAAGGCGAAATCAAACATGAAAAGCTGCCAGGATGTCATCGAACGAATTCAGCAAAATGATCGGAGCGGCTATGAAGATGTGGTGTCATGGTACGCGGAAGATGTTTTACGTTTATGCCGGGCTTTATTATGGAATGACGAAGAGGCCAAGGATGTTTTTCAAGAAAGTATGTTACGCCTCGTGAAAAGCGCAAAAAGTGGAAGGATTCGTTTAAGAAATGGTTCCATCAAAGGTTACCTTATGACTACCGCCCGCAACTTATGTATTGATCGATTACGTATAAAAACCGATTTACAGCCATTCGATCAGGTAGAAAATTATTGCTTATCAACCCATCTAAAAATGCCCTTACCTGATGAAGCCGTTGATGAACATCGATTTCAAGAGGCTTTTGAAAATGCACTCGATCAGCTTACAGTTGCCCAGCGAACCGTATTAGTTTTGCATGAATTTAATGGGGAAAAACATGAAGATATCGCAAAAACGCTCCATATATCCATTGATAGTGTTAAAGGTCATTTAGTCAGAGCACGCAAGAAAATGCAAACATTAATGGAACCCTATCTCAGGTGAATCATGAACGAAAAACACTTAAGCAGGAAAACCAAGGATTGGATGCTCAAAGGTTATGCATCTTTACGCATCCCAACGATTGATCAAGAAAAAACGATTACACATATGATGAGTGCCGAATCTAATCAGGACTCTTGTTTTCTGCTGTCTTTATTACACTGCCCGATTATAATTCGATTTGCATACGTCAGCGTTGCGTGTTTGGTCATCATAACCTTTATTTCATTTCTTTTCATTTCTTTTCATCAAAATGGACCTGTACGGCAAATTAGCCTCGATACAACAGAAGACAGCATTTCGATTTTATGGAAAATACGTCTACAAATGGGACGCTTTGTCACTACTCCCTTAAAAACTGTCACCACCATCATCAAAACAAAGGATGAATCCATAATTATTTGTGAACCGCAAACCCAACTCGCGCTGAAATATGGCAAATACCGCACAATCCAATTGCGTTCAGGGTCAGCAACCATACACGCTTCCCATAAACCAGAACACCCTATGATTGTGGAAACTCCAAAAGGCACGATTTCAGTTGTAGGGACAATTTTTCGAGTTGAAATTCATCGTTCATTCGAATAGAAGAGATCATACATCAAATTTTTTATTTACTTAAATCATATCCACTAGCACTCGATAGAGAAAAGGAGCAGAACCATGCGTATCTGGATAGCAGTTGGAATCCTTCTATTGGTAGTTGGGATCATTCTGTTTATGGTTGTATTCGATGATGATACCCCCCCTTTGGGCAATATCGAGTCCGTCTCCGTTGAAGTACAACAAGGGGAAGTAAAATTTAAGCAAAAGAATGGAACCAGTACAAAAACTATCAAAGCCAATCAAAAAGCCACTGCCAAAGAGAAAGTCATGGTGCAATCCCTCACTCCAACACATATACCGATTCCAACATCAATCGATCACAAAACACCGCAAGATTTTCAGGTCAAAATTGCCGATGCTTTGGGTGAACCGATCCATAGAGGAACTTTACTATTTCAAAATCAGGAATATCCATTTCAAAAGGGAGATATCGTAATTCATGACGTCACTCCCGGTGAATATTTAATTACAACAAAATCAGATGGATATGAAACCACTACCAAACAGATTACACATCCCTCTCAATACTTGATCGAAATGCAAATGGAATATCTCATGACTTTTGAATGCCGGGTCTTCAAACCCTATTCAACTCGAGCCAATCGTTATCCGGAAACCAGCCCGATTGAAGTCATTTTATGGAAAGGACCATCTCTAAAACGTCCAGTGTCTAAACGATTGTCGATTGATTTTAAAAATTTAGACGATATTCCATCGGATCGTGCTTACTTCACGGTCAATGATCAAGGAATCTTTTATACAAAAAGAGAGAAATTGTTCAACCGTGGTATCAGTGGTATAAACAGTACATACGGATATCCCGAACCGGGTGATCAATTGGTGGGGATATCGGGTTGTTTCTACACCAATGATCAGGTTCTCATCGAAGAAGGTTATGTATTTACCAATTCAACTCTACCACAACATTCTTCTAAACTGCGCGTGTGGGATACACTCTCAACTTTATCCCGTTATAAAAGAGACAGTAAAAAACGTGAATGCCTTGAGTTCAGACGAAATGGACAACGCTTTTACCATGGTACCCGTAACATCAGTTTGTCAAATCGAGGTGAAATCATTGACCGCAAAATGACGGGATCTAATGGAAGATGTCAATTTGAAAATTTACCTGCTTCAACTTATTATGTTCAAGCGAAGCGAGATGATCTCCGAAGTAGAATCAAAACAGTTCATCCGGTTCATTCTGCCATTGGCCTATATACAGATGAAAACGCAAAGGTTCGTGTTTATCCTGTTTATGACGAGATCAAGATGAATAAGTTACGCCGAATTCCATTTGCAACGGTAACCCTCAAATCAATGAATTCATCCTACACCTCGATCACCAAAACAGACAAATTCGGTCATTCGGCTTTCTCTGATGTTCCTTATGGGGAATATACCGTAACTGTTTCACCACCAAGTGAAACAAATTTGAATCCCAAAACAATAAATCTTCAGGTTAAAGAACCGAATTATGATATTTATGTTTCATTCGAGTCTGATCAATTTGCAGCCGTATCTGGTAAAGTGATACAATATGATAATGGAGAACCGATCCCAAATGTCACTATGGAATTATTCCGCCATCGATCAAGAGACAGTTCGGCTAGTGGATTTTATGATCGTGTAAAAACGAA
>CAZXSQ010000045.1:12456-21423 GCA_964643335.1 uncultured bacterium | reverse complement strand
CCAAGGGTGTGCTGTTTACACCCTTGTCGAGTCACCGCAAAGGTATAAACAACATGCCTTTGGCACCCACTGTACACCGCGGCGAATCGCTCCCCCATGTGGCTCGTAAGCCCCTTCGTGTCGTAAAATAGAATCAGGTTTGGTTGCTAATCCGTCGAATCGAACGCCTGTACACTCGATGTTAGATTGCTGATATCCCAGATGTAGACCGTATGTGCTTCTTGAGCAATTGCAGCGGCCTTTTTACCATCAGGTGATATTCTCAATCGCGCAAATCCGGTGTCCACGGAATCCTCGACATCTGTGACTAACTCCATCGAGGATTTCACGTCAATAAAGTCGCTTAATTTTATGACTTGAATCGTAGGACTTTTTTCCAAAGCGGCTAAGAAAAATTTGAAGTCTGGAGTAAAGCCAACATCCTCCACACGGTCCAGAATAAAATTTGGAAAAGAATAGTCGATATCCACCATTTGATCGTTCATAATGAATATATTGTATGTCCGTGATCCAGAAATATTGTACTCCTTTTTTAGCAGATAAATTCGTCCATTTTGATGATTTAAATAAGCTCGGCTATTATCAAATTGCTGAAGAATTGCTCCGTTTTCCAAAGATATGATCCTAGCAGGATTATGGCCCAGCAGAATCCTTTCGCCATCATTGAAAAACGCCAATGGAGACAATTCCGTTCCAGGATTATCGAACTCTTTCAACATGGTTTGGGATTCAATGTCCCACACTTGTATATGTCTCGAGTCATATGCGATGATCTTTTTTCCATCCGGGAAAAACGCCACATTCGCATAAAAAGGAGCTTGCTCAGGAAAAGTCTGGAAAGTTAGCAGTTCTTCTCCTGTCTCTACTTTCCATACGATGACTCTTGTGGTTGATCCGCCGGTGATTACAAATTTCCCATCGGGAGAAATATCACCAAAACCTATTCCTGGATTGTACTTGTTATGACCACGAAAAACAAATTCAGTTTTCCCGCTTTCCAGATTCCAAATCTTGGCAACATTTCCAGTAGTGAGGATTTTCTTCCCATCCGGGAAAAATCGAACATCACTCCAAATCCCATGCTCCAATCGATCTTCTGAAGAATCAACGAGTTTTAAAAACGGTTGAATTTGAGCTTGACTGGAATGATGAATTCCTAAACATATGAAAAAGACGAAAGACATACGAATCAAACTAACATTAATTGTTTTTATATTGTTCATGATTGCTCTCCTATTATTAGTTGTAAACTTTGAAAATGAGCGGATTTTCGGTTACATTCGGAATGGAAATGGTTGTTTTTCCACTCACATAGGCATCTTGTGGAACCGTAAAAGTGGTTTGGTAAGTTAAGGTTGCCGTACTTCCATTGAAGACGAATTTGTACACAACAACGGTATATCCTTCCAGATCTTCTTCGGCGATGAAATTCCGTGAGGAAGGAGACTGAGCGGTAAAATAGGTGCTTGAATGTTGATAGCGCCAAATAGCGCCCCAGCGTAGACCGCTTTCCGTTTTCCAGCCACACCAAACAAATCCATCATTACCACCTGCCGGTTTTTCGCGTTGAGCAGGAACCCAGATGGTTGAACCGGCGGCTCCGAGTTTCAGATCACCTGCCAGGTTGTGAATTTCTCGAGCTACATTGCGAATTGGACGAGAATTGTCGGAATTGTCGAAAAAGCCATAATCCTACGATCCCTGCGCCCAGTAATCTTTGGGATGATGGAAGTAAAAGTCATATTTCCATCCGATTCCGCGCAGCCAGGAACTACCATCCGGAATCTTACAGGTTGAAGTGATCAGTGCATGACGTAGATAATAAACCGCTTGTGCTTCCGCACTCGTATTTCCTGGAGCATGATCGAATCCCGAAGTTGGACTATAGCCATATTCCGTTTGCGAGAAATTGGGAATGTAACCCTCGGCATCGCAAATATCGAAAACTTGTTCGAGCCGGTCAAACCATCCGTGCGTTGATCAAATTCACCTAAATTATACTCTCTAAATTCAGGTGAATATGTTCCACTGTCTAACGTATATTGGTGCACAGCAGCAATATCGGGTAATTTGTCTCGACCACCGAGTGTAATAACCTTGTCAATGAATCCTGCAAAGAATTCTCCGCTGCTACCGAACCCGGTTCGTGGATTTGTGTCGAGGTCATCATATGCAATCCCATGAGACTCTGGATTACTGGCGCTGGCCAGGATATCCAACTTGCGAAACAACGCGTCGCTCAGCGTATCATTTTTTAACTGGTTATACGCTTCGAGATAGAACTCCGCATAGCGTTGGCCGCCGGTGTTCGTTCCAAACCAATATCCCGTTTGAAAATTGTCCCAGGTGGATACGGCTTCCTCATTCCCCAATTCCACACCGATGATGGTTCCGTTATTGATCAAGCTTTGCACCCCGGCACGCGAAAACACCGTATCCAATTTATCGGCATAATCCGCTTTCCTGCTCATGTCATAATCCGAGCCGTTATAATAATAATCCTTTGCCACAATGACATAAATCACTTTCATTCCTCGATTGGAAGCGGCAGTAGCAAAATTTTCAAATTCACTTCCGTATGGATCATATTGGCGATCGTCAAAAAAAACGGATGATTTTCAAGTTGTCGGTATTCATGTTATCCATGCGTGTGCCATATCCTGCACCGATATTTCCAGCATCAGCACCAAATTGAGTAAACGCATAGCAAACAGCAAGAAGTGGACGGTTTGATACCGTTGTGTCATCCAACATAAAGAATTCTACCGTTCCAGTTACAACTTCTTCCATCTTCAACAAAAAGCCTCTTTCATACATATAGTCTGGATCGTCGATGTAATGTTTTTTGAAAGGCTGTGAGATGTCGATATCAATTTTCGTATTCGAAGAAGTCGGTATCTGGAAGGAACGGCTGAAGTATCCTTGATTATTATAGTCACCACCGCTCGAAGACCATGCCTGACCGGTGGTGTAGTTATACCAATTCGCTCCTTGCTCTGCCCACCATTGTGTGACTGGATAAAAAATTGCGTCGGCCTCGTTATTAAGGCTATTATCGCCGATTGTCAATTGTACGCTTGCTGAAAGAATTATCGAATTTTCTGTCAAACCCGATAACCAAAATCCCAAAAGTAGATGATCGTCATCATGCATCTCTACGGAAGTATCACTTCCATGAAGATTTGAACTATTATGTTCGAGCATTGTATCATTGTTGGTTGTTGTTGACCAATACATACTCGGATCAATCACCAAATCTCCGTCCGGCAACTCCTGTAAATCTGCCAGATAGACGGACAGTTCCGCCAAACCGGGGGCGTTCTGACGCAGCTGCCATGTGTTGGCGGTGCGAAATTGTGTGGATTCTTCCTCAATTCGCTCTCCGGTGCCATCCAGTAAATAGGTTTCTACCGGCCGCAGGCGATGTACTGTTTCACCATTTTTCTCGAATGACAACGGTTGATTGATATCGAGAGATTCTGAGTATGGATTTACGGTTACACCATTGCGTTTGATTTCGCTGGTCAGGATTACCGCATCGATATCGAAGCGGGCAGTGAGATACTCGTCTGGATTCAATTCACCGTTCCGCAACACATCCTTCAAATCCTGCATGAATGCGTTGCGAAGAATGACATCCACCTTCAGGATATCGTGAATGTACCTCACTTCCAAATCGACATCGGTGAATACATCCCGCCAGCGGATTCGGTCTCCGTTCACTTCAAACCGGCTGAAGTCCGGAGTCCCCAAATCCACAGCTCGGAACTGCGATCCACGCCCGTAACCGAGGCTTGCAAAGCGGTAGATAAACACATCACCTTTATGCTTTGCCTGAAAGCGCCCATCACGGCTCACGAAAAGTTGCCATATACCCGCCGTGACCTGATAATCCCAATTCGGATCACCGGAAGGGCGCAGCGTGGTATCGGCCAGCTGCAAATCATTATTCGCATCGCGGTAATACTTGGGGTAACTCAGAAATTCCATGGTATTTGGCCCAGTACGTTCCACAGTTTCCAGTACCGGCTGGGGGTAGGATTCGCTCTCTTGCGAAATGGCTGTGTGGCTCATTATGGTTGTTAAGATGGCGAATGGGATGATCCATTTCGCCAAGGGTTTTGTTTTTGAGTTTTGTTTCATGTTAGCACCTCTTTTAGTTTGCTGTTTGGGTGCCAAGGGTGTGCTGTTTACACTCTTGTCGAGTCACCGCAAAGGTATAAACAACATACCTTTGGCACCCGTCAAGGGTGTGTCTTTTACACCCTTGATAAGTCAACCGCAAGGGTACAAACAACGCAATGCCATTAACTTACCGAAATAAATAGTATTTTATACCCTGAAGGGGTAATATATGATAGCGAAGGGCAATAGCCCTGGGAACATGTGATAATAAACAAAAAGCCCTGAAGGGGCGAAAGAACTCTTAAGTTAATGACATTGACAAACAACGTACCCTTGGCACCCGTGTTCTACCCTGTGTGGTGTGCAGACAGGATGTCCGCACCACAATTTGGCAGGCTGGGACGCTTGCTCTACCCGTGTAGGTGTGGGCGAGGCGCCTGAGCCTGAGCAATCTATAGGAGGTGCGCGTGGGGGATCGTCATACGTTTTCTCTGTTTTTCCTCTTTAAAATCGCATCAAATCCAGAAACTTAAACAAACAAGGTAATTAAGAAAACAAATCATGCTAAATATAGAATGAATCCATTTTCTTGTCAACAGGATTTTTGTATTTTCTAAAAAAATAATTGTAGCGGTTGTATATAGGATTTTGGCTATTGTGAATTAGTATCGAGATCATCCCGGAACTTTTGGGCTGTGGCTTCCCAGCGTTGGGCAAGTTTTTTTACGATATTCGGATGTTGGGCAGCCAGGTCGTTTGTTTCGCTTCGATCTGTTTTGAGATTGTAGAGTTCCCACTCTCCGGATTTGCCTTTTCGTCCGGACAGTTTCCAATCGCCTACTCGTATCGCCCGGTTGCGTTTGTGATACCACCATAGGCTGTCGTGTTTGATGGAACCGTCTTGTTTGAATGCATCCATAAGGCTTAGTCCTGGCCGTTCAGGTCCATAATGTTGTTTTTCATCTTTTTGTTTGTTATGACCAACAATGTTCAGCACGGTTGGAACAAAGTCGATGAAGTGGGCGGGATCATGTCTGAGTTCGCCTTTGGCGGATATTCCGTCAGGCCAATGCACGATGCATGGAGAGGAAATACCGCCTTCATGCGTCCAATGCTTATGCAGCCGGAATGGTGTGTTCGCAGCGGTTGACCAACCCGGTCCCAAGCACAGATAACTTTTTGCCGATCCCATCGGCGCTTCCGGATCGTGGCCGTCGCCCCGAATGATTTGTTCCGCGCTGGCACCGTTATCACTGGCAAAAAGAATCAACGTATTGTCAAATTCGCCTATGTCTTTGAGTTGCTTGATGACACGGCCTATTTCCAAATCCATGCGTGTAATCATGGCTGCATGAATGGCCATTTTGGTGGCCTGAAATTCCTTTTGTTCTTTGGTGAGTGTATCCCAGGCAACCGCATATGCGGCTTCACCCTTACCAATCCGCTCACGGAGTTCTTGGGGCTTGAGATTCCAACCTGGGACGATGTCCGTCTCACGGTCTGAAAGCGGCGTGTTGATGATGCCTATTTCTTTCATTCGTTTCCAACGGCGTTCACGAATGACATCCCAGCCTTCAATATAGGCCTTGCGGTAAGCATCGATATCTTTCTTTAAAGCATGAAGCGGGAAATGGGGAGAATAGAAAGCAATGTATTGGAAAAACGGTTTCTCTTTATGGTCTCTCTCATGCAGTTTCAGGCACTGGATGGCATGATCGGCAATGGCAACTGTGGAGTAATACGGCTCACCCGGCTCGACGGGTGCGGTGAATTCATCCTCTTTCCAGCGCTTGGAATCAAAGAACCGGTCCCAATCACAGCCGTTTCTTTCGCTGCCCCAGGAACGGTCAAAACCACCCTCTTCCGGGCTGCCGTCAATGTGCCATTTTCCTGAATGATATGTTTTGTAACCATAGGGTTTTAGCATGTGTGGAAGCAGTGGCGCCCAGTCCGGACGTTTCCCCATTTTGATTCCGGGCATATCGTCGCGGCGTATCTGTTGAGCATAATAGCCCGTCAGAATGCAGGCTCTTGAAGGCCAGCAACGTCCTGTCGAGTAGTACTGTGTAAAACGAAGCCCATTATCTGCTAACGATGATAAATTAGGCGTTCGAATATCTCCTCCGTAACATTCGGAATCGGAATAGCCCATGTCATCTGCCATGATAAGGAGTATGTTCGGTTTACTCTTTTTGGCAGCATTTGAAATTATTGTGGTAAGATAGGGTATGGTGGATAGTCCCAACGCACCTGCGGTCATTCTTATAAAATTGCGACGTGTTGTAGGCATTGTCTTTCTCCCAATTTAAGGTTTCTTCAGAATCTTCTCAATCATAAAGGAAATTCTGTAAACTTTCTAGAAATCATGCTTATTATTCAATGATATAAGATTGAGTGATATAAGATTGAGTGATTGACAAACTGTTAAAAATGTCAATAATTAACCGTAAACATCATTTTTTGATTGAGTGAATCATGGCCATATCAAATAACCTCCAAAATCCAATCATCATCACCACGCATGGAACAGACGGCGCCTGCTCGGGAGCGATGTTGCTGAAGATGCTTCCCAAGGCGGAAATTTACATCACCAGCGCACGCCGCATCGGGTTTACTCTGGAAGATATTTTTAATCAGGCAACCAGACCTTATGAAATTCACATCTGCGGTGTGGGTGTCGGTGACAATACCGAAAGTGTGGTTGAAACACTTCAAACGATGAAACGAAAGCGGTTTAAAGTTTATTGGTATTGTGGACGCGGCTATCTTGATTCTCATTTTTCTGATCTCAATCCGGTGTGCCGGCCTGTCTTCATAGAGTGCGAATCAAATGCTATGGCGATTTACAAGCATCATAACATTCGAAACAATGAACGAGTTGAACTGTTATTGACTTTAGCTCAACAATTCGTTTCTCCTTCCCTTAAACGAAAAAAAGAGCATGATTTCTGGCATGATTTAATCAAATCCAGTGCTTCCCGCTATTTTAAATATGAGGATCGTAAGAGTTTTATCCAAAGCATCCGGAAACTTGCCGGATTAATTCCCATCACAGATGGAGATAGAAACGATGTGGAAAGCTTTCGCCGGATAGGAACATATTCCGTGCCCTTGGGTGACAGCAAGCCCATGAAAAAAGTGAGAAACATGATTCAACGGTTGGCGCCGTTGGATGAGCCGGTATTGATCGTTGGCCCTACAGGCTCGGGAAAGGAAGCAGCCGCCCGTTTGCTGCATGAAGCGAGCGGGCGTCATGGGCTGTTCGTGCCGATCAACTGCGCCATACTCAGCACCAATAATGATCTGGCCCATGACCGGCTGTTCGGTCATGTTTCAGGCGCTTTCACCGGAGCGAAAGAATCTCAACCGGGAGCTTTTGAAATCGCAAACAAAGGTACTTTATTTTTGGATGAAATTGCTGAATTGCCCTTGCCAGTTCAAACTCAATTGCTGCGTGTGCTGGAAGAAGAAAGCATTATCCCACTGGGAACCATGAAATCACTGCCGGTCAACGTGCGAATTATCGCCGCTACCAATCAGAATTTATCTGAGATGGTTAAAAATGGGCAGTTTCGTATAGACCTTTATCACCGGCTTAATGTTTTAAAATTGCGTATTCCCTCACTGTTGGAACGGCAAAGGGATATGAAATCCATTGCCAACAATGTTATTTATGAACTCAATCAAAAAGGGCATACACTCTTCATCACTCCTGCTGATTGGAAAGCGATTTATCAATTCCCCTGGCATGGAAATATCCGTCAGTTTATTAACATACTCAAGCGGGCGGCTTATATGGAGATGCCGGTTCGTGAAGTGCTTAACGAAGAATCCATGAGCACTTCGCATGATCCGCATGAGAATATAACACCACAACTACTTGCTGAATATCTTCAATTCCGGCCTCAATCAATTGAAGAAGTTTTACCCGAGGAAGAAATTCGAAAATCCTATATGAAACATGTGTTCGATTTATTTGACGGTAACATTGCTCATACGGCGAAGGCGTTGAATGTCGCCAAGAATACCCTTAAAAAATGGGTTCATGAAAGATAATAATTTATATTTCTTCCGCCCTTTGTTGTGACGTGATTACATTTCCCTGGGGCGTTGCCCAACTGGCTATCTTCTTAAATCCTTTCAGGATTCACTGCTTATCCATCTTTTTAAATCCCTGCAAATTTTGACAGCTGTGGTCAATAACTGATTGCTTCCATTGTTTTCTTTAATTTAGATAATTTACTTTCAATGAAACTTTTTAAACGCTAAATCCTGTAAAATCAGCAAGAAATATTTTGTTGATGACAATGTTTTCCAGTTTGGCACACTATTTGTTCTATTGAAAAACCGAATCACCACTTCAAGGATCAAAAGGAGTCGAGTTATGAGAAGAAAATCATTAGAAGAAGATCAGTTTCTGGGGGAGATTCAAACTAGAATTGCTGGGATGCAGTATGTGGAGGGTGAGATCCATCCAGAGGAAGAGGTCTATCTGGAACGGGATTTTCAAAATCAACATGACAGCAATGCAATTCGAATAAAAAATATCGATTCTATTGATATCGGTTTTATCCCTCGACAGGTATGCGTTTGGTTATCCCCCTTATGGGATGAAGGAAAAATTTTCCTTAAAGCGCACATTCCGCAAACTGCCGAAATGATTGAACGAGAACGGCATCGAGGCTGCTCTATTGTACTGAAAATCTATCTCACCCAAAAAGGGCAGCATCTTTTAGAAAAGAAAACTGCACTCACCAATGACGGCGATGCCATTCATGATATTGTTCGCTATATGTATCAAGAAATGGAAAAATATTCCAGCCCCACGATCGTTCAAAACCT
>CAZXSQ010000045.1:10921-12446 GCA_964643335.1 uncultured bacterium | reverse complement strand
TGCAGGAACGTTTGAAACGATTCATGCAGCGTGACGCTTTACCTGAAACGCATTTGCTCTTATCACTCTTCCCGTATGCATCGCAGGAACTGTATAAGCAAAAAAGTGTTGAACGCACGGATCGTATTAAAAACTTCATTCGATCCCTTCAACCGGCTGAAGGGATTCATTACCGGAACCTGACGTTGTTCCCCATTATGTCCACTAATGGCGGCCCATCAAAATACAATCTGCTTAATCAAGCCATGAAATCAAAGAGTATTGAGTTGGAAGAAGTCTCAGAAGATGGCCATGTCCATGAAATACTACTGAAGAATAAATCCAGCCAATCTGTGCTTTTGCCTGAAGGGGAAATTCTGATTGGAGCGAAACAAAATCGAGTGATTAACATTTCCATCCTGGTCGCCGCCTCCAGCCAGACTTATATTCCAGTGAGTTGTGTTGAACGAGGGCGGTGGCGATATTCCACAGATCGCTTCGAAGAATGTGATTATGCACATGCCAAACTGCGCAGCATGAAATTGAAAAGCGTTCATGCCAGCCGAATCCAATCCGGCGAAGCGAGAAGCGACCAAGGAGAAATATGGGAAGAAGTTTCAAGCAAACTAAATGAAATGAAAGCCAGTTCTCCAACAGATTCACTAACAGACGGGTTTAAAAGTTGCGGGGAGCAGCTGAAAAAATATAAGCAGAATTTAATACTGCCGGAAAACACAGCCGGTGTTGTTGTCTGTGCTGACAATCAGATTCTCGGTTTCGATTATTTCGGTCAATCTGGTCATTTTAAGGAATGCTGGGAAAAACTTGCCAATTCCTACTTCATCGAGGCTTGTTACAAACCCAAACGAGCCAAAAAGACAAGTCCACAAGCCGTGCGAACTTTTATTGATTCCCTGGCGGAGAATCTACAACTCTGTGAAAAGCCTATCGGCTTGGGTGATGAATTTATGATCAAGAGCGGCCTCATGACAGGGACGGGGGTTTGGTATGATGAAATTTTGTGTCATGTCTCAGCATTTTCAATGGAATGAAGTGAAGCAATGCCGGGTGCCAAGGGCCGGGTGCCAAGGGCAAGCGAAGCAGCCCTTGAGTGAAGGAGGCTCACTGGAATGTAACAAGGGCTGACCGCTTGCGCGGTCTTGCCCTTGCCACCCACCACCCACAGGAGCAAGTTGCCAAATCAAATTCTCCCAGGTATATTAACAATGTTCAAATCATTTCCATGACTAAATAAGCCGTTAATTCAGAATTAGTGAAAGTGAATTTCTGTTATGGAATTCGACCTAAAAGAGATTATAAACAACCACACCGGCCAAGCCCGTCAGTTGCATCAAAATTATATGAATCCGGTCCTGACACAAGTGCTGGAATTAATCGGTTTTGCTCATGAATACAAAACAGGACAGGGATGTTATTTAACCACCCTCGATGGACGCCAAATTTTCGATGGATTAAGCGGATACGGCGTTTTCAGCATGGGGCGCAATCATCCCGTCATCTGCCGGGCATTCAACCAGGCATTGGA
>CAZXSQ010000045.1:0-10911 GCA_964643335.1 uncultured bacterium | reverse complement strand
GTTTTTTATTGAGCGGAATTTTGGCTCAGAAATTGATCTCCATTGCACCCGCCACGGCGGGTAAAAACCGGTTACAGCATGTTTTTTTTACAAACTCAGGTACCGAATCGGTAGAAGGAGCGATCAAGTTTGCACGGGCGGCAACTGGGCGGCAGAATATCCTTTTCAGCAAAGGAGCGTTTCACGGTTTGACCACCGGTTCACTTTCCCTCAACGGCGATGAATCATTCCGTGAAGGATTTGGTGCACTCCTGCCTGGCACCATAGAAATGGATTTCGAAAAACTCGACCTGGTTGAGCAGGAACTCAAAAAACAAAACACCGCGGCAGTCATTATCGAACCCATCAGAGGTAAAGGCGTGTACTATCCCCAAAATGCATCTGTGTACCCCACCCTACAAAAACTCTGCCGCGAGAACGGAACATTGTTAATTGTGGATGAGATTCAGACGGGGCTTGGACGAACAGGCACATGGTGGGCGTGTGAGCATTGGAATCTCGACCCCGATATTCTTATCATGGCAAAATCACTCAGCGGCGGCTTAATTCCCGTTGGTGCGATTATGTATAGTGAAGACATCTATAAAAAAGTGTTCAGCCGTCTTGACCGCTGTGTAGTCCATTCATCCACTTTTGGGCAGAACGCCCTGGCTATGGTTGCTGGACTGGCCACATTGCATGTCATCGAATCGGAAAATCTTATCGAGCGTTCAACCGTTTATGGAAACCAATTGCTCAATGGATTTAACGCACTGAAGGAAAAACATGAATTTATCCATGAAATCCGTGGCAAAGGCCTCATGACCGGCATAGAATTCGGTTCACCCAAGTCATTCCGATTAAAACCGGCCTGGTCACTTCTCCATGCCGCCGAAAACGGATTGTTTGCCCAGGCAATTGTCATGCAGTTATATGACAGTTTCAATATTTTAACTCAGGTGGCTGGACATCATCAGGAAGTTGTTAAACTATTGCCGCCCTTTATAATTACTGAAGAAGAAGTCGAACATTTGATAACTGCGTTCGATAATGTTCTAACAGAATGCCGTAAATTCCCCGGACCCGCCTGGTCGGTGGGAAAGCAATTGGCAGTGACAGCCGCTAAACAGCGCTTCACAAGAAAAAAAGCAGTTGAATTGGAATAACAGTCTTTAAAATGAGATCGTTTCTTTTTCGTTTACTCCATACTGTTTCCTCAAGATATCCCCGCTGGATTGTTTTTGTCTCTCTTGTTCTCGCCGGATTGTCAGGATTTTATGGATTGGAGCGGATGGAATTGATTACCGACCAGGACCGCCTTCTGTCTGAAGAACTTGATTACCATCATCGATACATGGAATTTATCCGCCGCTTTGGGGATCTGGAATTTTTATATATATTGATTGAAGGTTCTTCCGAAGAACAAAAAATTGCCTTTGCCGATGCACTGGCCACAAGATTGAGCATAAGTGAAAACATCCAAAACATCATCTATAAATTCGATACTTCGTGGGCCAAGGATTACGCTCTTTATTTTGAAAATGTAAAGATAGAAGATTTACGCAAGTTGGAAAATGAACTGCGGACACATGAAGACCAACTTCATGATCTATTTTCAATTCATTCCATCGATGTGATACTCAATCAAATCACCAACTCGATAGAAACCGGGCTTGATTCCCCCAAAAAACTAACTGAAGATTTCAGCGAAGACCTGGACATTCTACTGGAAGCCTTGAAAGGAAAGTATGACAGCCCGTTTGAACAACTGAGTGAATTAAAGAGCGAAGTCAAAGATTCACAGGATGCAGAATATTTATGGACCGGCGGTAAACGTTATCTGTTGATGCTGATTATGCCGGCAAAAGATTTCACTACCCTCAGTGTGATCGATGAACCTTTGAAACGTATCCGTGCCGATATCTGGCTGACCGAGCAGGAATTCGACGGGGTCACCGCCGGACTCACTGGCCGTCCCGCCCTGCAAGCGGATGAAATGCGCACCACCAATAAAGACATGAAAAACGCCAGCATTATGGCTCTAGCCGGCGTGTTTATTCTGTTCATCCTCTTTTTCCGGGAAATTTCAAGACCTTTGCTCGCCATCATTGCTCTATTGATCGCTATGGGTTGGACCTATGGTTTTGTCGCCCTCACCCTTGGACATTTGAATTTATTGTCTATGGTTTTCGCATTGATTCTGATTGGTCTTGGGGTTGACTTCGGTATCCACGTAATCCACCGCTATCAGGAAGAACTTAAAATTTCCGGTGTTCCATCCGGTGGTGTTCAAGGCGCTTTATTCGGTGTCGGGCCGGGAATCCTTACCGGGGCGTTGACCTCATCGGTGGCCTTCCTTCTCGCTCTGTTAACCAATTTTCGTGGATTACAGGAATTGGGATATGTGGCCGGAATGGGGATTATTTTCTGCCTGATCGCGATGCTTTTGTTACTTTCTTCGTTGCTCGTATCCTATGACCGGCATTTCAGAAAAACACATACTCCACCCACGCCTGTGCATCTCCTTGGGCTGCGGCATGTTTCCCGCTACCCTCGTTTGACCATATTGGCAATCTTGATCCTGTCAGTTTTCTTGATCCCCAAAGCCATGGAAGTGAGTTTCAATGACAATTTACTCGAGCTTCAGGCTGAGAATTTAGAATCCGTGGAATACGAACACAAATTAATGGATGAATCCGAACATTCCACCTGGTACTGTGCTTTTTTGGAACCTACTATACAAGAAGTACGGAAGACCGTGAACAAATTACAAGCCAATCCAACAGCCGCCGGCGTGGAAAGCCTGTCCGATGTTCTTCCGCCTGTCTCTCAAGAAAGAAAAGCGCTTATCGAATCAGTTTATTCTACTCTGTCTCCACTCGAAACAATCCATACATATCCCTATCGACCCAATCCTACAATTTACAATGAATTGACGGGTCAATTAGACCTTCTTTTCGCTCGAATTGCTCAACTGAAAGAAATGAGGCGGCAGATGGAGCAAAGGCTTTCCGAGCAAAAGTCACTTCAGGCAAATCATATGGATGAGAGTAAACGCCAACAAATGCTTCAAAATCAGCAGGTTGATCTTTCATCATTATCACCTGAAATGAGAGCAAGGTTAGAGAAACAAGGGGGATTGGCCAATTTAGAACAGAATAATCCTCAGTCACCTTCAATGGAACTTCCTTCTCAAGCTGAATTAAAAAAAACACCGGAAAAGATTCCTGAAAATCCACTGTCAGAAGTAATGATGCAAAAATTGAGAGAATTGTACGACCTTCTTAGTGGATCGCAGGACATCATCGAAGAACGATTAAAAGAAGCCAATATTCTTCTCCTTAAACAACCTCGCGAAAATCTTCGCTTCCTAATGGAACTGGCTGCGCAAAAACCACCCGATATTGAAGCACTGCCGGATAAAATTAAATCCTTATATGTTGGAAAAGACGGCTCTTTGCTGATTATGGCCTATCCTAAATACAATATTTGGGAAATGGAACACATGAAAAAATTCATTGATGAAATGAGAGAAATTGATCCTGAAGTGACGGGCACCCCTATCCAGGTTTACGAATCCAGCCGTTTGATGCGGAGGTCCTTCATCCAAATCGGTGTTTTTTCTTATATAACTGTCGCTATTCTTGTCTTTCTGGATTTCGTGTCTTTGTCATCGTTGTTTTTTGTTCTGTTTCCTTTGACGCTGGGGGTTTTATGGCTGGTGGAAATTATGGGCATCTTCAATGTGAACCTGAACCTTGCTAATTTTTTTGCTATCCCTATTCTGATTGGAATCGGAGTGGATAACGCCGTTCATTTCTATCACAGGTATTTGGAAACCCAGAATGTAGAAAAAACCATGTACACGACAGGAACCACACTTACCCTAACCACCATGACAACCATTGTCGGTTTTGGCAGTTTGATATTTGCATCGCACAAAGGCCTGGCCAGTCTGGGGACTTTAATGGCAATGGGTTCGGCTACCTGCTGGTTTGCCTGCGTGGTATTCCTGCCAACTTTGATTAAGTCGATTTCAAAAAAATGACAGATTGATATTCCTATTATGAAAAAAACAATCATTCGCTGTATAGAACTTCTTGTTGTATTCATTCTGCTGCTGCTCCCGAAAACGACTCACAGCGATATTGCAGCCGTTGCCTCCGGAGCCGAAACCAAGGATAAAACTCTGGCCCATTTATATTTCCTCGATGTTCAAGCCGGCGAAATCGTCTTTGATGCCACGTTCCCCGGAGAGTCGGCAATTCCCACAGGACTTTTCATGTATAATGATAATCTTTACACCACTGCATGGCGTCATCGGGATATTATAAAAGGATCGGGAGCGGTATTTTGCCGATTCAACTTTGAAAAGCTTGAGCTTGACCAACTGCATGTTTTTAACGGCATGTCCTTGGATTTTCCAATTCTGGATCAAAACACAGGCCGGCTTATTTTTGAATCCATCGACAGCGATGAATCTCTCTCGCTTTCGTTGACCGGCGATCCATCTTCTATTAAACCTATTCACGCCCCGGTTTATCTTGCACGGCTGCGCTCGCTGAATGACAGTGGGTATGTGCTTTATGACAAAAACACTCTCGCATTTCTGAAGAATCCTTTTGGTATTGCCGGTTTTCATGAAGCGGTGGCGAGAGAAAAATCAACGTACATATCCATCACTCACAAATTACCGATGATGTCAAAAGTCGAGAAAATCAATAGCAGGATCATTGTTGAAATTATCGATATCAAGGGGGATAAATATCTGCTGTTATTTGATCGAAACGATGTCAATCAATTTCTAACTGTCCCCTCAAGACCTTCTTTGTCACTGATTGGGAAAGATTCAAAATCAAACTCTTTATTGCTTTGCGATCTCCCTTATGTCGGTCAAGAAGAAAATGATTTAAAACTGTTAAAGTTGGATTTGGAATCACTTGAACTTTCTATCTTTGCATCGGCTACTGTAGATTATGAGAAATTCGGCGCTGTTGCGCTATGCAAAACCGCCTTTAATGAACGGTTCATTCTTGTTGGGGGTACGAGCAATACCGATTATGGTAAAACTTTTCCGGGTATGTTAGCTATTTATGATCGCGATGAGAAGCAGTTCTCGTTTGTAGAATTCCCCGCTGGGCCAGTCAGGAAAATTGTGGAGTTGTCACCGGAAAAGCAAAAAGAATTGCTTGGGAAAGTGGAATGAAATCACTTAAATGCGGGGGCGGATTGGGTGCTACTTCATTTGTATAAGAAGTTTATCAGGGAGTCTCGCCTTCCCAAAAAACATCAGGGAGGGCAAATCTCCTGATGAGCTTTTATAAGTGAGAAAGTTGCTCGTCAGGAGAAAGGGTCTCAAAACTATGCTAGATGAGGAGGAAGCCGCAACATAGGCAAACACATAGGTTTGCCCTTACCATATGTAGGGTTAGACCGATGTGTCTAACCTGTTTTGAGACAATCCCAGGAGGTTTGCCCTCCCTGAGAATTGTTACACTGTTGTTTAGTACAACGCTGTGTTTTAGTACAATGACCAATCTGCTACCGGGACAGGTCCTTGTACCGAGATATTGTCAATAATCACGGAACTGGTTGCCGCATCCCCTGAATCCCCCACATGGTAATGGCGTTGAGTCCCTGGTCGGTTACCTCACGGCGATACGGAAAATCATCAGCGAGTTGTACTTCGTCTTCGCCTTCTTTTTGAGCGAAAAAATCATACGTTTGGACGTTGATATCAACGTCTATGACGTATCGCATGTGAATCAACGATCCGTCGGTGTAAGGATATTCCTCAGCAGCCTGATATTGACCCCCGCCAAACCAATCTCCGAACCTGGCGTCAATAACGGCAGTATTCTGCTGCATGCGGCACATGGCTCCCTGTTCAGGCCAACCCAAATTGGGATCACCATCGATATCGAAATTATTTGTATCGCTGATGCAGAAGCCGACATCCACTGTGCTGTCTTCCGGACCCACATACTGCCAGTCCCAGGTTACCGTCATTGGACCTTCCGTTTGTGGAGGAAACGTAATATAAGTCCATACATCCACCTCGCCCGTTGGAGTTACGACCAACTGTTCATCCTGAACCTCAAAAGAATCAGGGGGGTCCGAACTGCCCGATTGCCACGTCACGTCGGCTCCGGCTGGTTGACCAACTAACTGGCCGTCAGTGTAGCCTTGGGCTTCTGAGAAATCGATATATTTTATCGACTGGGCATTGATGCTACTTACGGAAAAAACGATCAGGGCAAAGATAATCACTAAGTATTTCAAATTTTCTCTCATTTTTTTCTTTCCTTCCCATAGATGTAATCATAACTTGTTGCTTTCTACCAAAAACGATACATTATTTGAAACTTTGATTTTTTTATTTTGTGATCACCCCCTTTCACAAAAAAATCGTTGATGAGTTACTAAACTAAGCAAGAATGAAAAAAACAAATATATTTTTATTAAATTTTTGTGAACATAACATAACTAATATGGCTTTGTCAACAAGGATTTGAATCTTTTTTTAAACAAAAATACGATTTTTACACAAAGGGTGTGGATATGGATTAATCCTGCAGTGATTTAAGAAGGAAATCAGTGGATAATGGGATTTGGGCTAGGGGCGGTTCGCGAACCGCCCCTAGCCGCTGAAGTTAATTTATTCGGGAAGTTTATCGGTGAATCGTCCATGACTTTCACCTTTTGACTTAATAACGAATTTACTGGGAAAGACCTGTTCATCAATATTTGTCTCACCACTTAAATCCATAAGCATTTCCGATTTTGTGTGGTAAGATTCGATTCGTCCCAAATCGATATTAAATTTCATGGTTCCCTTGGTATCGGCAGAAAATTCTTTGAATGTGTAATTGATGACCATATTCACTCCACTTGGATTCTCTCCGGCGGGATTTACCTTGACGTTTTTTGCCCGGATTTGAGTGAATGTGTCTAATTCAGCGGTTTGATTACCATTCTGTTCTGTAAGGTTTTTGAGTGTGTAGGTGGTATGCGCGATTATCGGTTTGGATGCTCCTGCCGTTGGTACTGTTTGTTCATCCACCCAGGTTGCACCGATTTCAACCGGTTGTTCAGGCAATTTCAGCCAAGGATTTTTTGGGGGCGTGGCAGAACCGAAACTCGTGGGAGCCTGGGGCATGGAAGGCGGTGGAGATGTTTCCAGCACTTCTCCGGTTTGACTGATTTTCAGCGTGATCTTCTCGTCTTCGATTTTCATTAATTTTTTCAGATCGGTGGCAGACCGGCCTGTGGTTTTCAACTCTTCGATCCCGATTTTGACGGTTGCTATATCTTGTTTGTTTATCGTGGTGACAGTATATGACATGACGGTTTTCATGCCGTGAGTCATAGGGAATTGTTTTTCATCTTGGGTGGTCACGCTTTCAACTGTCGTATCCATGATTAAATACGCCGTTTTGCCTTCAGTGAATTTATTGCGTAGGAGTTGTGCATCGTCAGCAAAGGTTCGAGAGGATACAACAAGCAGTAAACATATAAATAAAACACAAACTCGTGTGAAACGGGAAAAATAACTCATATCTAAACTCCTGTAAAATATATAATTAGGTAGCCGTTTGATGTGAATTCCTTTCTAAAGTCAAAAATAATGATACCCGAAAGGGGAAATGCTGAATACCCTTTCATTTTAGGGGATTGTCAATTCATGGATTTGGTAATGAGTTCATGATAGGCGGCAAACCATGATACCGATAGAATTTTTTTGTCTGGTGTGATTCAATTCCGCTGCTAAAATACTTTATTTGTGAATTTTTTTATTTCCATGATGATGCTGGCGTGCGAACATCCTTGTCCGCAAGAACATCAACAGATTTACTAAATTCTCAAATTTCAGATAAATAACTATTAGTGAGGCGCTCAGGAATGGTAACACTGGAAGAACTCAACGAATTAAGAAGAAAAGAAAGTTGGGAGGACATAGTTGAAAAGACACGTGAACACCTAGAGAAAGAGCCGGGAACCGCCTATGCTCTTCGTGCCATAGCTCAGGCCTTAGAAAAATTGGACCATAAGGATGAAGAATATGAGGGAGTCCTGTACAGTTTATTGGAGATGAAAGACAGAGTTGCGGAAATCGCTCAAAAACTTGCTCTTTTTTACAAAGAAAATGGCGAAATCGAAGAGGCGGTGCGTCATTTAGAAATTGCCTTGGAAGCAGCGGCTGACGAACGGCAGTATGATTTGATTGAAGACCTTTGGATGGAAATTACGGAGTTGGAGCCCGAAAACATTCCATTTTACATTCGAATCGCCGAAAAATTGGATGAATACAAGCAGCGTCAGCGTGCGGCGGTTTTACTGCAAATGCTGCTCCCTTCGTGCGAAGAGCGGGAGGATTGGACTACACAATACCGCCTGCTGAAACAAATCCTTCATTATACGCCTAAAGACAAGTCTTTGCGGGAACCTATAGTCAATGTACTTCAGAAAATTTACACTGGCTCTCCCCATTTTACCAATGTGTTGCTCCATACGGGAATTCGCGGCAACCGTCCTCTTCCTGATGCACTTGCAGAATTGGAAATTTTGTGTGGCTTTTTACCGGATACGTATGTACTTCATCCGGATTGGGGAGTCGGCCGTGTGAAAGACCTCGATATGAGCTCCAAGCGTGTACTAATCAACTTTCAGAGAAAACGTGATCATTCAATGGATTTGGAACTCGCCGTCAAGGCGGTGAAGCAACTGGATCAGGATGATTTTCGAGTTTTAAGTATAATCAATCCAGATCGATTGAAAACGCTTGTGAAAGAAGAACCTTTAAACCTGATTAAACTGTTAATAAAGAGTTTTGATAACCATCTATCCGCCAAAGAGATAAAAAGCCTTTTGGTTCCGGATGTCATACCTATTCGTGATTGGGGGCCATGGTGGTCTTCCACCAATACTGAGTTGAAGAAGGATCCTTATATCTCCGTTTCCGGTGGAGTGACCAAAACTTATGCGCTTCGTGATCATGCTGCAAGTGACGATGAAATCCTTCTGAAAAAGTTTGATGAAACCCGGGCAGCTCATGCAAAAGTGGATCAAATTTATGAGTATCTGCGAACCACCAAGAAAGTGGAAATTCACGATCATATTATTCGGCATTTTTCTCATAAAATACATGCTATCACTCCGCATCGCCGAAGTATTTCAGAGCGGGTGGAATTGTGGTTCACCAACGAGGATTTGAAAGACTATTCCGACTCGATAGAGTCGGTTTCGTCCGAAATTCTGGAAAAAGCGATGGATATGTCCAGAGCTAAAAAAATTGTCCAGGATCTTCGCTTCAAATCCCATCAACTGCTGTATGTTGAACATATAAAAAACGCATTTCCTGATAAATGGCCTGAATTTTTCCAAGATTTGCTGCTGGAACCGGAAATTCTAATACGAAACGAAATTGAAGGCTATTTAAATGAAGCTGAGCATGAAGATATGATTACTTCTGTTGTGGACATGGCTTTAGTGGAGTTTCGGCAGTATCCGTTTACTTTTATTTGGCTGGCCGGAAAAGAACTGGCCGGTGACGGTCAATTGCTTAAAGGCAAGATCCGAAAATCTATGATAATTGACCGGTTGTTGCTGCTGGTTGATTATCTTACCAGCCAAGCGAAACGCCGGGATAAAGACGAGGCTGCCTGGTTGAGAAAAGTCGCGGGAGATGCACGGGATTTAATACGCAAACAAAATTATGCCTTATTTAAGGAACATATTCGCAACGCTGAACGGACGGTTGCAGAATCCATTTACCGGCGTGCACAAACGAATGAGGGACTGGACTTGCGAACCGCCTCCGACTTGACCACTATTGTCCGGGCACGCTTCCCTGAATTATTTCAGACGGTTACTCACGAAGAGGAAGCCGTGCCGGAGGGATGGCTATGTCTTAAGCCCACCTTGTCCGCCAAACAGGCCTTATATAAACGATTGGTTGAAATCAATTTGCCCAGCGTGGTACAGGAGATTGAAACCGCGCGGCAGCATGGAGATTTACGCGAAAATGCAGAATATCATGCCGCCAAGGATAAACAGAAACTACTGGCTTCCCAAACTGCTGAACTTCAGGAAGCCTTATCCGTGGCCATGACAGTTGATCTGGAACAAGTGGATTCCAGTACGATCAGTTTTGGAAACGTCTTCAAAGTGACTCCCATCGGATCGGATACGATTGAAGAATATATTATGCTGGGGCCGTGGGAATCCGATCCGGACAGTAATGTACTCTCTTATCAAGCTCCGTTTGCCCGTTCATTTTACGGTAAAAGTGTTGGAGAACAGGTTCATGTTGAACTGCCGATGCATACCGGCCGGTATGAAGTATTGTCTATTGAACCAATTCCACCGGAGCGTCTCGAAAAAATAATTGAGCGGCCAAGTGCCGTTCAAGAAAGCCAGGGCTAACACAGCCCTGGTTAAATTCCGAATTCAACCAAACCCCAGAAGGTAAGGGTTTTAGAAGACTTTCTTTAAATAAATTCGTATATCACCCCAAAGTATTCAAATACCGGATGAACCATACATACGGTTTCTACAGCAACCTGCCCACAGGCGGATGCGGCAAACTGGGCGTTGTATCCGTGAGAAAGAAACACCATAATGTGATGATGACAATGCATCTCCCGGAGGCAGGATTCGTGACCTCATCCCACCATTTTCAATTCATTCAAAAGCGATTGAATCTCAGACTTTATCTGCGTGGTAATTTCTGAATTGGATTGTGCGTTGATTTTCATAGGAGGGCCAAAAGCAATTTTGATTTCGCCTCCTTTAGGGAGCCCCTTCCCACGGGGCAGAATTTTTTCACCACCCACTATGGCTACCGGCAGAACCGGCACCTGAAGATTCCTGGCTAAAATACCCACTCCTTCACGAAACTCTCCCAGATCACGGTTTCCAATCCGGGCACCT
>CAZXSQ010000044.1:0-21493 GCA_964643335.1 uncultured bacterium | reverse complement strand
TTCGTATAAAAGCGCTGTGTGCAATAAAATTGCGTTTTTGGGAATCGGAGCGTCCGATACCAAATACTCCAATGCGAGTGGTGAATTCTTGTATTTACCATTCTCTTTTTCCAGAAAATCAAGAACCACAAGTGCATCGCACAAAATCCGAGTAGCCCTGTAATCCGTCTCAAGCGCTTCTACCAATTCGTCCAAAGACCTGGTTTCATGGCCGAGTGTGTGGAAAAGATTCAGGCGATTTGCTGTCAATAAGATTTGAGAACCTCGAAAACCTCCGGCTATTTCATCAATTGGGTCACGGACTAATTTATTTTTCATAGAGTTTGATCCTCTCTTCGATTTCTTCACATAATTGCTCGTATAGACGAGATGGTTTATATTGGTATTTCGCATGAAAAGACGTGTATTCCTGCTGTAACTCCATGGCGTCCGCGATGGCGGACATATTGGGGATGATGGTGCGAAAAGGTTTCGGCATTTTCGCATACTCCCCGCTTTGTTTCTCTTCGAGCTCAATGATTTTCAGATGAGTACTCACTTGCCTTCGAACCATGGTCCAGAGTGTCCCTAAGCATTTGATTTTTTTATAGCCTCGTAAACGAAGCCGTTCAAGTAAATATAAAGAACCTCTGACGGATAAACGATCCGGTATTGTCGGTATGATAAAAAATTCAGCACAGCCTAACAAAAAAAGAACCTGTATCACAAATGTAGGGGGGCAATCGATAATGGTATACTCGTAATGGTCATTGCACCATCGTGCAAAAGTGTTTCTAAGACGATTCAGACGTCGAAGAAATTCTTCGTTGCTTTGATACCCCTGCTTGGCTTTGGCCATGTTCGTTGAAAATTCATCGATCCGGTGTGAGCAAGATATGCAATCCAGATTTTCTTGCACAGGTTTGATGTTGGATGCGTTTTTTTGGATATAGTCTTCAATCGAGATTGGATTGAATTCGTCATTCAACATGAATGATAAAAGATCATGCAGCGTTTGCCGGCGGCTTTCCGCTTTGGCCATCCTTTTATCACCAAGAAGCAGTTCGCTGGCCATGGTTTGGTGGTCTGCATCCACCATAAGCACTTGTTTACCAAAAGATGCTAAACACTCAGACACCGCCACTGCGTTGCTGGTTTTAGCTACACCTCCCTTTAAATTCAAGAACATGATCAAGGGCATCAGGTCAATCCTTGTCTTCGGCAATAAGGTCTCCGATCATAGGAAACCAAGTTTTTGTACATGCGCTTCAATTTTTTCCAATTCCTCACGTGTATTGAAGCCCATGACATCATTATCATCCGGCATTGTCGAAGCAATGACCTTAAAAGGATGTTTGTTTAAGTGGGAGGATAGAAATAATGCAGCGTCCGTCAAATACAGTTCTCCCTGTGCATTATCCGCTTTCAGGTTATCCATCGATTCATATAAAGCGGCTGATTTAAACAAATAGACAGATAAATTAACCAGTTCGCATTGGTCTTCCACTTCTTTACCAAGCAGCACCAATGAATCCGTGATATGAAACAGTGGATCGTTGGCCGGGTTGTCTACAAAACGGCTATTCTTTGAAATGAACGGTTGTTTATGTAACTTTCCCCAAAATTCTTCGCCCAGAATTTTTTTCAATTTTCCCGGACGGTTCCAATATTGTTTCGCACGCGAGAGAAAAGCATGGCTGGGAATAGGGTCTTCCTCCCATGTCAGTAAATCATGGAGAAGCCGCTTAAGTACTATATCCGGTTTCTCAATGATCGCCCGTACTTGATTGCTTTTATCAAGTACAACTCGTCCGGCATCCGGCCAGGCATTTTTATTCGCCGCCGTTAAAGTTAGGTCTGCCCTTGTTCGTTCATGGTCGTTAAAGAGTTGTTCCAAAGCACGCCGAGTGACATACTTATCTCCCATAACCACCAGAACATCCCCTTTGTAATTTTGATATTCAAGATACCGCGCAGCCAATCGCCCCGCATGGCCGGTTCCTAACTGCTCTTCCTGAAATAGAAATGTCACATTCAGATTTTCTTTCTGCAAACATTCAACGACCTTTTTATACCCAACTCCAACAACAACTACAAATTCACTTATTCCAAAACTCTGATACATTTTTATCGCACGCAGCAAGGCTGGACTGCCGCAAATGGGACATAAGACTTTCTGATTGTGACCACATCCCATCCGGCTTCCTTTTCCACCGGCAAGGATGACAACCACAGGGTAGTTCGACTTGTTCGGAACAGGAGATTGTGGCAAGGAAAAAATCACACGAATTTGCTCTTCGATGGTCATCGGCGTATCGGGCAGTAAGAATAAATCCATGGGGGCAGCCGAAATGGCATCCCAATCCTCAGAAGATAGACTTTCTATTACCTGGCTTTTTTGATAAAGTTCAGGATATACTGATTTCAAAAACTCATATGAAAAAACTACCTGCTCTCCAGCCATAATTTAAAATTCTCCTCCTTGCACAATGACCGCCAATTCAACAAACCATGAGCAATAACTATATCATCCTAAAATCGCTGTCCATTTTCTTACACCGTATTTTAAAACTTGAACGTGAAAACATTCAACGGTCAATCCATCAATTTGCTATATTATAAAAGAATTGTGGAATTTGATAACAGACTCATACTGTACTTTCAAAAATCTTCGCCGCCACCTTTTAGAGAATGATAATCATTAAAGCATAAAAAAAACCGCACCCACACATAAGTGAGTGCGGTACCCTGGGCCTCATGCCCCGAAAAAAATTCTTTCTATGAAGAAAAAGTATCGGATAAATCCTGTATGATCATACGCAGTTTAATATCGCCCTGCATTTCGTTCTCTATTTTATTGCAGGCGAAAAGAACCGTGGAATGATCTTTATTCCCAAAAAATGTCCCGATTTCCGGGAAGGAATGCCGAGTCAGTTTCCGGCTTAAATACATGGCAATCTGCCGGGGGCGGGCAATGGACCGCGAACGATTTTTCCCGATGATATCCGAAGGTTTGATATTGAAATGTTCAGCGACCTTTCTCTGAATTTTTTCTATTGACACTTCTTTCCCCGGTCTATCGTATATCTCACCGATGATTTTCCCTGCCGTCTCCAAATCCAGATGTTCATTGGAGAATTGAGCATGCGCTGTAATTTTCGCCAATGCGCCCTCCAATTCACGTATAGAACTGCGGATCTTGCTTGCGATGAATTCCAATACATCATCCGGTATGCTGGGTTCAACATGTTCACATTTCTGCCGCAAAATCGCCATTCGCAACTCAAAATCAGGGGGTGCAATATCCACGATCAATCCCCATTCAAAACGCGAACGAAGACGATCCTCAATGGTTGGGATATCTTTCGGCGGCCGGTCGCTTGAAATCACGATTTGTTTTTGTTTGTTATGTAACGCATTGAATGTGTGAAAAAATTCTTCCTGGGTGGATTCTTTACCCGCTAAAAACTGGATATCATCGATCAACAGTACATCGACGTTACGAAATATGGCCTGAAATGACAGCCTTGCATTTCGTTTAATCGCATCGATAAAACTATTCACAAACTGCTCTGCGGATAAATAAACCACCTGTTTTTCAGAATTGTATCCCGCTTTAACTTCGTTGCCAATAGCCTGCAGCAGGTGGGTTTTTCCCAAACCGACTCCTCCATAAATGAACAGTGGATTATAGGACTGCGCCGGTGCTCTTGCGACCGCCTCTGCTGCAGCATGAGCCATTTTATTACATCCGCCGATGACAAAGTTTTCAAAGGTATACCCGTCATTCAGCGGTTCATACTTCATCGTTTCAAAGGGCTGAGGAGAAGGAACCGGGCTTTCAACGGAAGCCGCTATGGTATCATCATTGGATTGTAAAAATTCTTCTTGACTGGTTAAACACACTTCGACATCCATTTCCTTCTGCATCAATGTCGAGAAGATAGAGGTCAACAATCCTAAAAAATTCTTTTCAATGTAATCTCTTCTATAACCGCTTGGAACTCCAAGAACTACAGTTCCATTGCTTTGATCCAATATGCAGACATTTTCGAACCAGGCATCTATTTCTTCAACGGAAAGCATTCGACGCAATGATTCTTCCGCCTGAAACCAAAATGTTTTATTTTCTGCCTTTTCAAATGAAGAAGGCATAGTCACCATTTTTTCATCCTCCATGTTTTTTTTCAAAAAAAATAAAATACCGAATTAAATAGTAAAAAACTCCCCTGTAATTAATCCTCCCAAACAAAAAACAAAACTCACCCTCCTACGGATATACATCCGCATCCCGCTCATAATAAATGGAAGAAAGATATTTTATTTCCTTACTACATAACACCCATTATTTAAGAATGGTGCCCACACGAAAAGAGGAAAACATTAGCAAATCGGCTTCCATCGATCGACCGGTCGTGAAAATAAATTATTTGTTATATTTCTATTCAACAGGAAGGAAATCATTTATCCACAGACTTTTCCACAAGTTACTAACAACTTGATTTTTATTACTTTATGCAAGTCTTTATTTCCTCTCTATTTTGACATCTCTTTCGTCTGTAAGCAATACCTGAATTGATTTTTTTTGTGAATTACGTACTAAACCGTAGTCTAACCTTACGAAAGAACCATAGTTACAGAGAAAAAATTTTTTTTGGACTTCGTCTTTCTCTCTTATTACCATCTGTTCAATTTCCTTAAATTAATAGATTGATATTGAATAACTTATTGTAAAACGTATGCGCCTACCACACTAATTTTCATGTTTCAGCAGCGATGAATAACGGTAAATAACTTGAGTAAATTTCTAATAAAATAACCGGATATATCCGAACTCTCCATATATCAAGAGATTATTAAGATCAGCTCAAAAAAATAAATTTAAGCAATAATATCAGCCTGTTTACAATGTTTGGCACACAAAAAAACTAAACTTTCGTGTTTAACAGGATTCATAATATAGAGAGTTTTCACCGTTAATTTAAGGGAAGACCTATAATTTTTCCTAAGAGATTTTGTGAAAGAGTCAAACAGGGGTTCAACATTAAAATGCCAAATGATTTCTCTTTAAAACAGCTCCGGGGACTCCAAAAAACAATTGGGCTTGGTCTCTTACACTGTGAACTTCGAGTCTATGGAAATCCGCTACAAACTTTTCATGGAGAGAAAGAGGTAAAGGCTGTAGTACATCCTTTGCCATTTGTTGGGAAAAATTAAAGAAATATCCTGGTTATACCAACTTAGCCTTTCCTGAAGCCAGCATATCACGAATGGCCGCCAAGGGATTCGCAATCGATGCCACATAATGTGGCAGGCGGGTTTTATATCCGTTCACCCATTCATGAATCCCACGTTGTTGATAATCCTCAACTAAATCATTCAGTAGGCGTTCTGCCATATCGGGATGTCCGAGCGACAGGGTTTTCATCATCCAGCCGGTAGGAGTTCCCCAATATCCGCCATTTTGATAGTCACCGTGGGCAACAGGAATCAACATTCGTTCCCAGTAGTTTCCTTTGATCAAATGCCGAATCTGTCCTCGTTCAATAAATTGATCATAATTCTCTGCATAAAAATTTACGATTTCATGGACTTGGTCTATTGGAATCTTAAAACCGGTAGATAACGCATAGGCATTTCCCCATATATCCAACTGCCGGCAATCTTCAGACGCAGCGAAATACATACCGGTTTTAGAATCGGCTAACGAGTGAATTCCTTCTTCGATTTCCTTGCAGCGGTTCTTATACAATCGTGCTAGATGGTCATTCTCTTCCCTTTTACACAATTCAACCAAGTCACATGATGCTTTCCAATCAAGCAGGGAACAAAACAACAACTCGCCGGTTTTTCCCACAGTATCGGTAAAACCATAAGGAGAATGCGGCATTTGTGGATTGTTTGCAACTAAACCGTTTGTACCTCGCGGTATAGCTTGCATAGCCCAATGTAACGGGAGCAAAAATTCTTGTATAAGATGATATTCCTCGGTATGAGATATATACTCGTATACCAAAAAGACGAGGAAAAACGAATTGTCCAAGGGCGGGAGTGCCACTGGATGTCCAATACCACCGGCTTCATAGACACTGATGCCATCTACCCGCCGCCGGTCGGGAACTATACCGTCACTTCGCTGACCTTCAATAAGATACCTTATGGCCGCTAATGCTTCAGACGATTTAAAGAGATCGAAGAGAGGAAGCATATATGCAAAATCACGAGTCCACAAGGCTCCGTAATTTCCCACCCCATCCGGTGTGAAAAGAGCAATCCCATTTTTGGCTGTTCGCCTGCATCCTTCGATTTCACGGCGGGCGGCCTGTTCCATCCAGTGCATTTTACTTTTAGAAATGTGAATCATAATTTAGTTCGTTGAATTCTGATATTCTTTTTCCAGCAATTCCGCATAAACCTCTTTCAACTGCTGTGCTAAGTCTTTTGCCCCTTTTTCATTCAAGTTGTTGAGAAGTTCATTCATTTTATCTGAAAGTTGATTGGAATCAGATTGCTTCTCTGTTGAACTTTGTATATTGATCTTAGCGGTTTTTTCCTGAGTTTTTGTTACTTCACTTTCTTGCGGTTCTTCTGATTTTTCTGTTTTACTGAAAGGTAAATTCATGGCGATTTGTGGGAGACGCTGTTTTACATCTTCGGCAAAACGGCGGATGTCTTCCCTGAGTGAAGGCACTTCATTCTCTAAAGAAACCAGTAGAGATTGAAGTTGCGCAGCAATATCACCTTCATCGGATGGATCACTACCCCCGTTTTGCTGCTGCTGACTAATATAAGCCGCTGCCAAAAGAACCAATATGGCGAGAAAAATTATTAGACGAAAAAAAGATCTCATTAGTATCATCTCCAGCAAATATTGAATAAACTTGTTGAACCGTACTCTCTCTAAAACAGAGAAAAAATGTTATTTTTTACGTCAACTCACTCATCAAACTCCCGGTATCATCGAACCGTATTTCTTGCGGTTCTGAAATCGAGGCAATCTGCGGATGATCTTGTAGTGAGGGAATCAACGCTTCAGAAACCACGATCCGCGATAAATCCATTGTATCTTTGATTTGAATCAAACGTATCGTTTCAGGGGTAATCAATCCTCCCAATGATATTTGGGCTTGGATTAACACTTCTTTGTCCGTATCGAAAGTGAGCGGTGTAAAAGCATTGATAATATTGCGGGATGTAATCGCATTGAGATAAGTAATATTCCGATCCATCTTTTTCATAACTCGATTGCTGCAAAAATCAGCCAGCCCAATTCCTACCGCATTTCCTGCCGATTCGCTTGTAACATCCATCACAATAATCCGCGTGATATCAGGCTTTTCTTGCCAGCGCCCGTTTATATTATACCAACGGCCAATTATATTCGGATCCATTCCTGTCCCGCTGATGTTTTTCCCGATTTTTTCCACAATCAAAATATCCAGCGAATCCACCGGCAAAGAAGGCATTAGGGATTTTGAACGGGGTAACAGTTGTTTTTCTCTTTCTTCTATTTCTTTTGCTGGGATCACTTCAATTCCAGCGGTTTCATGATAAGCATTCTCAAGAATAGCCACACCACAAAGAATTTTTCCGGTTTGAAGGACATGGCGGGATACGGACATGATGATTTTATCATAACTGTATTGAGTCGTGCGGCTGTGACAGACATTGGCGCCGTCTTTTTTACCCAAACCGATGGTGATCATCTTCATCAAACCGCTCTCGATTTGACCTTGAAAATCAGTATGTGCTTTGATTCGGTTAACAACTACAACACCATCCGACTCGAAAGCGTTTTTGTCCATGTAAACCGGTATTCCCAGTTCCGTTTCTCCGATTTTCACGGTTTCCATGGAAGAACGAACCTTGACTCCCATTGATTCTTGTGTGATTCCATAATCCTTCAGGATTTTGCTCTGACCTTCTGCGGTGGCTCCACCGTGTGATCCCATAGCGGGAATTATGAACGGTTCCGCCCCGAGCTGTTTTAATACCTGAATAGTTTCCCGAACGGTTCTGGCGATATTGGCCACACCACGGCTGCCCGTAGCCACCGCGATTTTTTTTCCATGCCAGTCCCCATCGGTAATTTTTTCCCGAAACTGGCTCTCAACTGTATCTTCAATCGAATCAACTTTCGGCCGGGGAAATTTTTGTTCAACTAACGCAACTCTTGGAAATTGTCCCATCATTCTTTCCTTTTCACAACTTAAAACTTTACTCTTTTTTTACCAAAACAAAATAATATAGAGGATTTTTTTGTTACATTATATCCTTTAATTTTAAAGAGAGTATATAAAGAACATAAACTAAAGAAAGTATAAATTCTGCTTATATTCCCTTCTTGTGCACAATGTAACTTCCCTCACCTCCTTACTTTTTTTCAGAAAAACGTTTCATGCCTCTTGGAAAAAGCAGGGGATATGGGATAGTTTATTATTATTGCTTGTTTCTAAGGAACAATAAATGATCGTTTCGGGATTCTTCAGATGCAATCAGGACAGTGTAAAATGCGGGCAAAGCAAGATTCCCAGTCTGTAATAGAAGGAAACAGGCTTCCTGGCCTGTTTGGGACTGTTGAACCTGATTCGTCAAACAAAAACTAACAACGGGAGAGGATTTGATCATGCTGCATCGGAGAATTTTACTTCCAGAAGACAAAATGCCAACCAAATGGTTGAACTTGATTCCTTATCTTAATAATCCACCGGCTCCCTATTTGGACCCGGCGACTGGTCAACCCGCCAGTCCGGAACAGATGGCTGTGATTTTTCCAATGGGACTGCTTCAGCAGGAAATGAGCATGGAGCCATGGACCGACATCCCTGAGCCGGTTCTCGATGTCTATTCCATGTACCGGCCTACACCGATGCATCGCGCTTATGGCTTGGAAAAAGCATTAGGGACTCCTGCAAAAATCTATTACAAAAACGAATCTGTCAGCCCTCCGGGCAGTCACAAAACCAACACCTCCGTTGCCCAAGCTTATTACAACAAGATGGAAGGTGTTACACGCTTATCCACGGAAACAGGGGCAGGCCAATGGGGCAGCGCCCTTTCTTTTGCCTGCAAACTCTTCGATCTCAAATGCATCGTTTATATGGTCAAGGTGAGTTATGAACAAAAACCTTACCGGAAATCGATGATCCATGTCTGGGGCGCAGAAATTTTCCCCAGCCCATCGGACAAAACCAACGCCGGCCGCCAGATCCTAGAACAGTATCCAGACACGCCCGGCAGTTTGGGAATCGCCATCAGTGAAGCAGTTGAAGACGCAGCCACCCATGACGATACCAAATACTCGCTGGGAAGTGTCCTCAATCATGTTTTGCTTCATCAAACCATCATCGGTCTTGAAACCAAGAAACAATTCGAAATGGTGGAAGATTTCCCCGATGTGGTTGTCGGTTGCGTAGGTGGAGGCAGTAACTTCGCGGGATTGGCTATTCCCTATGTCGTTGATAAAGCGAGCGGTAAAGATATTAAGATCATCGGAGTCGAACCGACCGCCTGCCCCACCATGACCAAAGGCGAGTTCACTTACGATTTCGGCGATACTGCCAAAATGACACCCTTAATCAAAATGCATACGCTGGGCCATGATTTCGTACCGCCTGGAATCCATGCGGGTGGTCTTCGCTATCATGGGCTGGCGCCACTGATGTCCTGTGCCATTGATGAAGGATTAATCGAACCATTGGCGGTTGTACAAAATTCCGTATTTAAATCAGCCGTCCTATTTGCTCAAACTGAAGGTATTATCCCTGCTCCAGAAACCGCACACGCGATATGCGCTGCAGTGGAAGAAGCCAATAAAGCCAAAGAAGAAGGGAAAGAGAAAACCATTCTCTTCAATTTCAGTGGACACGGGCACTTCGATATGTCCGCCTATGACAATTACCTGGCAGGCAAGCTGGTGGACTATGAGTATCCGGAAGAGAAGGTGAAGGAATCTCTGGCCCATTTACCCAAAGTTGAAAATCTGTAAATCCACACACAGGGACGCAGGCGTCCCGCCTGCCTCATGCGTGACCTCTCCCATTTTTCATCGAACCTTCAACGTATTGTGAGAAGTATATCCTTCACGGTGATGAGACAGGCGGGGACGCCTAGTCTACCCTCAGTTGGGCGAAACAGGCCGGACGCCTAGTTTACCCTCTGTGGGGTGAAACAGGCGGGGACGCCTGCTCAACTATCCTTTGGGCAAAACCGGCGGGAACTCCTGTTCTACCATTGTAGGACTCTACAGTAGAGACGTCTGTTTCTACCACTATTGAATTAAGATATTCTGTAATTGAACTGACTATAGAATGATCCAGTTCTTTGACCTTATGATTCTGAAGAATTTTGACAATTTCCAGGCTGAGACCGTCTTTCGGATCGGTATGAATCTGACTGGAGTCAATCAGGTTTCTGCTTAGATAAGAGGGCGCTCTCCAAAGGGAACTCCTGAAATACTGGACTGTGTGAGGATGTTCGAAAAAGGTTTTATAACCATCCAATCGCTTGGCTACATCGTTAATTACATCAAGAGCCAGATGATCTGAATCAACATCGACCTCCGATACAAGATGCCTCGCCCGGACAAGCATATCATTGGTAAATTTCAACATTCTCGCATCATATAAGGTTCCATAGGCAAGAAAGCCGACATCATGAATCAAAGTTGCCCCGGATTGTACCCCTAGAACAATCCCTTCATACGCTTCCATTCCGGACTGTCCATCGACGCCCAATGCATCACTGCCCCCAGCCGTTCCCCAGGCCGGCAGGTTATAATAATCCCCCATATCCGCATACATACCCACCGTCTTGAACCATTCCGGTGCTCCGTAAAGCACCTTGCCCGTCACCATGTCCGCCGACGATGAGTTCGCACCAAAAATAAAACGGACATTATCATGTTTGCAAAGTGCAAGTACCAGACCGGCAAGCGATTCGGCGGTTCCTTGAGCCACCGCACCAGCCAAAGTCACTGGAGCCGCCGCCCCGCAATTCGCTCCGGCAGCATAGGCAAACGGAATCTCATATTCCGCACAATACAGCAGTCTTTCGATGGATGATCTATCCATCGTAAAAGGAAAATTCGGTTCAAGATAAGCAATAAAAAAAGGCTTTTGCCTCAAAACCGCTTCATCTCCGGCTATGATACAGCCTAACCGGTGTATGTGTTGAATGTCTTCCAGACTTGTAGCCGTCACCACCAACGGTTTAGTAGTATGTTGTGCCATTTCTGCGAAAACAGTCGGATACAACTTATGCGGCTCCACCTCACTCGGTAGAGCCATCGACATGATAAATTGAAATTCGGGCAAGGCATCGGCAATGTGAACATTTGTTCTCACATCGGCCAGAATCGATGGCCGGATATATCCTCCATACTGATCCACATTGAAAAGCGCGTCGGATCCCGGACCAAAATAGGTATTTCCCATTTTCAAATCCAGGGACTTCTTCCCCTCGCGGTTATACATTTGTATTTTGGGATTGGAATTCGATAAGGCTTCTTCCACCATATCTCTCGGAATAAGAATCCGTCCATCTTCCTTCTTTGCTCCTGCATCAAGCAATAGTGCTTCGCCTTCTTCGTGGTCTATCTCAACCCCCGTTCTTTCAAGCAAAGTTACTGCCGCTTCATGGATTTTCTGTGCTTTGGCCTTTGAAAGAAACATAGCTCACTGATGATTATCCTTTCTTATGAAGTTTCTTCCCTTTGACCGATTCGGCTCGATTTACTAGGTGCTCGACTAATATAAGAAGGCAAGCACTCAACGCGTATACCTTACGATTCAAGCAAGGGAACTTTTTAAGCTGATCGTATCATTGAATCATTTTTTGTCAGGTTTTTAAAAGAAAAAATTTGATGATTTTATAAAAAAAATTCCCCCATTCTCTCACCGCTAATTTTCCCGTTTTGATGAGGGTATATTCTCAATATCTTGACAAAATATGATTTGTATGCGAATTTCAATATCATCTGAAATTGAATTCTTTTGCAACACCATTAAGACTTAAAGGAGGAATTGTAATGTACCAGAAACAAGTGCTTTTCATGTCAGCCGTTATTTGTAGTATCTGTATATTTTGTCCGGGCATTTCTGTGTTTGCCCAAGAGACTGAATTCGGGCCGATTGAAACAAATTCATACGTCGTGAAATTTATTGATCCAGCCGGTCCGCTGCCTGAAATTGGAGGGGAATTTGACGCTGCCTGGTCACAAGTATTAAATGATGGAACCAACTGGCTGATTTTCACCGATCCGGAAAATGACCAGGATCCGGTGAATGGGCCACGGTCGGACGATATGCATTTTTACGCGGGAATCGTGGATGGAGAACCACCCCGGTTGTATGTGGGGATCATCGGGTACGGATTCACGCCCGGCGTCGTGGATGATGCGCCTACCGAAAATGATGAGCGAGGCTGGTGGGGCAGCGCTCTCTATGAATTCCTTATCCTGCAAAATTACCCTGAAGACCCCCGCAACAAGATCGTGTTTGGCGCGGACGGCCATTATGCAGATTTCCTGCGCAATCCCAGTGGATCGCCAGCCGATCACAATCTGGAAAATATGGAATACAATATCATTCCGGGAGATGATTTTTATGCCGTGGAGTTCGCCTTTGAATTGGATGAAGTAACTGCGTTCATCACACTGGATGATCCGGATGATGACGGAATTACATGGCTGCGTGTTATCGTCAGTATTCAGGGGTCAGGAGCACCGTTAATCGTCTGGCCGGACGGCGATTTTAACGGTAATGTGACTTACGCCACCCACGGCTCGACCGGCTGGGATCATATGGGCTGGTGGGACGTAACCACAGAAAGAGACAATCCCGTCCGCTTTGAAGCGACCGCCATCGAGAATTGGTCTCTCTTTTAAACTTTAAAACTAAATTCAATATTTTACTGGGGTGGCGCCACTTTTTGTAAAGCGCTCAATAGATTAGGATTCATCGAAACACCAGCCTCATCGGCCAGCTCGACAACCTCCCACGCTTATTCATACATCTGATAAGGCCCCTCACTGTGATTTAAGATGAGACTGATAACCCCAAAATAATCCTACCACGATAGCAATAACGCATGAAACCACAATTAGAAATCTACCATTCCAAAGCAAACTCTTCCAACAAATACTCCGTTGTCAAGGATTGCCATATTGGTTTTTTATGTGACAATAATGCTAAATGATAGGCTGAATCATTTGTGAAGATTCGGGTAAAGGAGGAGATAGAGGATGTATTTACTGATTAGAGTTATGACTACTATTCTGATCGTTTTGTTGATGGTTGTTTCATCTTTTTCAGGGGCTGCTGAAATGGGGGGGAATGGAAATGGTGTTTCGGATATCACGGTAGGAGAAATCCGAGTTGGGGTTAAGATTCCGGATGTTGAGGTGGAGAGTGTGGTGGGGCTTCCTGTTTCTCTTCATCCAGCGGAAGGGGAATGTTTATTTATTCAATTTTTGGATGGGATTGATGTTGATTCACGGAAAATTACCAAAGAAGGTGTTATTCTGGGGAAGCGGTTCCGGGGAAAGGGGTTGAGACTTATCAGTATATTTCAACATGCGGCGGAAGATGATATACTCTCTTTTGGGCATAATCTGCAGGTAAAATGGCCGTTGGTTATGGATGATGCCGCTGATACCGCTTTGAGTTCTAAATTGGGGGTTGAGAAGGTTCCATTCAATATGCTGGTTGATTCCAAGGGAACCATTCTGGCCACTCAATTGAGTGGAGAAGAAGGGCATGAAATCGTTGCGAAACATTTAGGTATTTCACTGGACGAAGTGCAACCACTCGATGAAATTCCATTCGATTGGAGAGAGAAATTTTATTCGGTATATCGTTTGGAAGAGAATGAAGTTTTGAAAAGAATCGCTCCCCCATTTATTCCTGAGCGCAAAGAATATTATCTTAATGAAGAGCCGGGACAAGCCGAATTGGTTTCGAGAGGGCCGAAACTTTTCGTTTTCCATTGGGATGGGACGTTGCAGCGCTGGGGTATGAGTTTCGGGGGTGATCGTTCACCCCTTGAGCATGTTCTGACATTTCCTCTCCAAATTTCACGCTTTGAATTTGAAGGCCCTGAAGAAGTATTGAACATCGATGTGCCCGGTGATTGGATTGTTCGTACCGAATCCACTCCCAAAGAGCGAATCAAGGCATTGGAAGATATCCTGCAGGAGGAACTGAATCAACCGGTTCACTTCGAAAAACGGGAAGTGGAACGGGAGGTAACTATCGCGAGAGGGCAATTTGAATATAAACCAATGGATCAATTCGAGTCTGAACGCAGGGAAACGGATATTTTTGTGTTTTCCGATTTGGATAAAGTGCGGGAAGGCGGTGGAGGCAGCAGCGGTTCTTTGCATGAATTTCTAATCAAACTCGGCGATCGGTTAAACCATCGTATCATCGATAAGACGGAGTCTTCCAATGTGGAGGCGGGTTGGCGGTGGAAACAACGCAGACCACCGGGAGAGGAAGTAAATCTCGAAGGGTATTTTGAACAGATTGGGAGGCAGACCTCTCTGCGGTTTGTGAAAGAGAAACGGAAAGTGGCGGTTTGGTTTGTATCGATGCAGCTGTCACAATCTTCCGATGCGAGATTACGCTATCCGCATGTCCCCTGGAAGGGAACGAAGGACTTCGCATCATATTCGGCTATAGGGCATCCAATCATTATTATCTCTGGAATCTAGACGGCTGGAGCAACACCTGCAGCGTCGTTGAAAAATGGGGCGGTCTGAGGAGTAACGTCAAGGATGTCTCGCCACGAGAACTTTCAATGTTGAATATGGAAAATGGTATAAGGTGCGGTTAGTCACCGGGGAAGATGAACAAACTGTCGAGGGATATATTAACGATAAAAAACTGTTGCAATGGAAAGCATCGGAATCCCTTCGGGGGCGGTTTGGGTTGAGTACATGGAATACGACGGTTGAGTTTAAAGACATTATTATCAATGGCTCATAATTGGAACCGCATCGCAAAATGTGGGATGGATACATTCGAGATACGGTTTATTATAGTATTCTCGGGCCTGAGATTAGAAATCGACTAGAAGATTTAGCCGCTGGCTGACTAAATACGAAAGCAAATATTTTCTTTATTTTCTGCTATAATTTATTGGAAACATTTATTCATTCTTGCAGCATTATTATTTTTAAGTAATGGAGTTTTTATTGCATGGTTAATACGGAATTTTTTGTTGAAGGCATGAGTTGTCAGCATTGTGTTCAAACTGTTACACAGGCGTTGGAATCCGTTCAAGGTGTTTCTGATGTTCATGTCAATCTTGATAACAAGATGGCGTCTGTGGAGTTTGATGAGAAAGAAACGTCTGAAAACGATCTCTTTGCCGCTGTCGAGGCGAAAGACTACACACCTAAAAAAAAAGCCTAGATAAAGAAACTGCTTCTCCTTCCAAAGAAAGCCAAATTTCCTCAACTTCTCAAACGGAACAAACGGATAAAGAGGGAGGGCATCATTCCCTCGTATTCACTATTCATGGGATGACCTGTGCATCCTGCGTCAACCGGGTGGAAAAGGCTATTAAACAGCTGGATTTTGTTGAATCCGCTCGAGTGAATCTTGCTTCTGAACGTGCTACTGTGAACGTCAATCAAAAAGCCGATCCACAAAAAGTTATTGAGCAAGTCCAGTCTGCGGGATACGACGCGGAGCTTCCAACGGAAGACCAACTCAGTTCACGCAAGCAGGAACAAACCAGAACGCTGCGTTCGTGGTGGATCAGGTTATGGGTGGGTGTTGGTCTTAGCATTCCTATTATTGTTTTAAGCATGTGGGTGAGTTTTCCGGGTTCGGAGCTCCTTCTTTTCCTAATGGCTTCGGCCGTGCAAGTTTATGTTGGTTATCCATTTTATGTTGCTGCGTGGAAAGCCGCCAAGCATTTTTCAACGACGATGGATACGTTAATCGCACTGGGAGCCACTGCTTCTTATCTTTACAGCTGTGCGGTTTTGGCTGTGGATACTTTTGTCAGTGTGGAAGGAACTGGTTTGCCGCTTTATTTTGATGGAGCCGCTATGATCTTGACTTTGATCAGTGTGGGTAAATATCTGGAAATTCGTTCCCGCTACAAGGCTTCTTCTGCGGTGGAAAAACTTTTAAGCCTGTCTCCGCAGAAAGCGCGGGTTATCAAGGATGGTGAAGAGGTGGAAGTGCCGGCCGAAACCGTTCAAAAAGGTGACCGGGTGCGAGTTCGGCCAGGGGAAAAGATTCCGGTGGATGGAGAAATCGAAGAAGGCTGGTCGACGGTGGATGAATCCATGATTACCGGTGAGAGCATACCGGTGGAAAAAGGGCCAGGGCAGGAAGTGATCGGGGCGACCATCAATCAAACGGGTACGTTTGTTTTTAAAGCACAAAAAGTTGGGAAAGAAACGGCGCTGCAGCAGATTATCGACATGGTGCAGCAAGCGCAGGAATCCAAAGCGGATATCCAACGACTGGCTGATAAGGTTTCGTCGATTTTTGTACCGGCGATTATTTTGGTTGCGATTGTGACTTTTGTGGGATGGACTATCGCAGGTGGTGAAAATATATTTCCCACTTCATTGATCAACGCTGTGTCGGTGCTTATTATCGCCTGTCCCTGTGCGTTGGGACTTGCTACTCCGACAGCAATAATGGCCGGAACTGGGAAAGGGGCGGAAAACGGAATACTTGTTAAAGACGCTTCAGTCTTTGAACAGGCTGAACATATTACCACCATTGTGTTTGACAAAACCGGTACGCTTACGATCGGGAAACCGCAGGTTACCGACATCTTAGTAAAGGGTTCATTTTCTGAAGAGGAATTGCTTGAATTAGCCGCATCGGCAGAAAGTGTGTCGGAACATCCCCTCGCTACGGCTCTGGTCAATTATGCCAATGAGAAAAATATCAACTATACTGCACCGGATCATTTTGAAGCGGTTAGTGGGCGCGGGATTATTGCGGAGAAAGAGGGGCATTCGCTCATCATCGGCACTCCTGCTTTTTTGCAAGATAAAAATGTAGAGTCCATAACCATACAGAATGATCTTGACCGATTGCAGGAGGAAGGGAAAACAGTGCTGCTCTGCGCCATCGATGAGAAACTGGAAGCAGTAATTGGCCTGGCGGATGTTATTAAAGAATCTGCTTATGAAACGATCCAATCACTGCATGAGCATGGTTATGAAATTCTGCTTCTCACAGGGGATGCTCAGAAAACAGCAAAAGCGGTGGCGGATAAATTGGGGATCGAACGGCCTTTGGCGCAAGTTATGCCGGATGAGAAAGCCTCCAAAATAAAAGAACTGCAGTCGGGTCACAAACGGGTAGCTATGATTGGAGATGGGATCAACGATGCTCCCGCTCTGGTTCAGGCTGATGTTGGGATCGCTTTAGGGACAGGGACCGATATTGCGATGGAAACGGGAGATATTGTTCTTATTCGGGGGGAGGTTCAAGGGGTACAACATGCAATCCGGTTGGGTCTGCAAACCATGAAGAAAATCAAACAGAATTTGTTTTTGGCTTTTATTTACAATACCTGTGCCGTGCCGTTGGCGGCTTTTGGGTTTCTGAATCCAATGATTGCTGCTGGGGCTATGGCGTTGAGTTCGGTTTCGGTGGTCAGCAATTCGCTTACACTTAGAAAGACGGCACTTTGATATGGCTCATTCGGTATTTAAATACGTTTGAATCTTCTAAAATCCTTACCTTCTGGACATATGTCACTATTCAGGGGCTGAATTTGTTTTTTTACCAGGGCTGTTAGCCCTGGCTATCATCTATGACCCCGTTGGGGTGAAAAGCCTCCGCGCTCCCTTTTTGTCTGCCACCCCAAATCCTAGAAATTGCCGTTGAGGGATTCGCTGGTGGTTAAAGCCGGATGCATAGAACTACCCGCTTTAGTCAAGCAATTTGAAAGTAAGTGTTGATGCCATTTCCGCCTGGCGTTTGTCATCTCTCACAAGGTATCTGATGAGTACGTTGGTGTCCAATCCTAACATCGGTTACTTTCTCACGTAACATTTCCGGATAGAATTCTTCATTTCTTCAATCGAGACGGCCTTTCTCCCCGGTTTGTAGAGAATTCCTTCCAGGTCCTTGATGTCACAGGAAGCAGGCTCGAGTACAACTTTCCCATTTACATCAACGACAAAATCCACTTTGTCTCCCGGCTGCAGATTCAGATATTCCCTTATCTTTTTGGGAAAAGTTGTCTGGCCTTTCAAGGTCATGAGAGATGCCGGCATGATGGATAATCCCTTTCGTTTCAGATAATTCTTACCATATGGTAAAAACTATCCATCCGTTATCAAGGTTCTCCTACCTTACCCTACTCGATTATTATGCTGAATTAATTTGGATAATCGGGCTTGAGTGAGTAAAGAAATAGTATTAATGTGGTTTGCGAATGTACTTCGAATAATAATGATGGGGAGTAAATCTCTCATGTCCATTCAAACTAAAGGATTTACTTTAATTGAACTTCTGATTGTAGTGGCTATTATTGGCATCCTCGCCGCAATTGCGGTGCCGAATTTCTTGAATGCACAGACTCGGGCTAAGGTTGCCCGGGTACGCAGCGATCTGCGTTCTCTATCATTGGCGATTGAAAGTTACCGAGTAGATAACAACATGTTTCCAGAACCATTGAATAACCGGCGAGTATTAAATACAGCGAACCACATCGCCAATGTCATTGAACTAACCACACCGGTTTCTTATATTTCCTCAGTAGATATGGAAGATCCTTTCATCCCCCGGCGTTTCTGGAACAATCAGCAGCATGCGATTCATCCGACTTATGTCTATGTTTATTATCGCGGTGATTGGGGAAAGGTATGGGGCACGTCGGCTTATGGAGTGGAGCTACACCAGTTGCCAAACGGTTTTGGATTGACTTCACAAGGTCCGGATGATCGTGATTCAGGTGGAGTCCATTGGCCTTTGCGAGCGACGCTCAGAAACGATCTCCATGCCGCCAATGCCACGTTGTATAATCCGTCTAATGGTTTGAAAAGTTTGGGTGATATTGTACGGTTTGGAGGCGATGTGCCTGCTGGTGCTACTATGGGGGGCTAAGAATGCACCTAAGGGGGTTATCTACCAAAAAAGTAAAATTAAACTGTCACTAGCCGATCAGAGTCACGCACGATTTCATAATGGTCTTTAAGAGTCGATAAGGGGCAAACCTCCGATCCTCCAGAATTGCGAATTTGTAAACATGTTCCACAAGCAAGAAAATGACCTCCGGCATCCAATACTTTTTGCGCTTGAGTCTTGACATCGAATTTTTTATCTTCAATCTGGTCGATCTCGACTCCCTTACCCGAAAGAAAAATGCGAACTTCATCACCTTGTTCCAAACTGAAAAGAGCCAAACGTAGCACGTTAAAAACTGTTTCCGGATCGGTTTGCGAGATGACTATGCCAAGTTTCATTATGTTGATTTCCCTTCCGCTGAGTTGATATAAGCTGAGTTACCAAACAATAATACAACTTTTTACAAAAATTCTAACCACTGGTTCGCTCCTGTGCAAACTGCATGCAACAGGGATATATCGAAATCATTTGGGCCTTTTTCAAATTGTTTTCCATTGTAATCGGTAGCATTGGTGACATGGGCAATCAAAGCGACTGGGAAATTTTTTCGCTTTCCAAAAGCAAACAACGAAGCGGCCTGCATCTCGACTGCCAAAGCTCCCATATTAACATAGCAGTTAATGCTTTCTTGAGTTTCACGATAGGGAGCATCGGTAGTCCACACCAAACCACAACGGACTGGCTCTCCAAGTTTATTCAGAGAATTTTTCAAATAGGGTATTAACGATTGGGTTGCTTCTACCATTTTTCCTAGCGGTAGATAATGATGAGAAACTCCTTCGTCACGAATTGCACTTTCAGCAATAACAACGCTGGGTAGCGGAAGAGATGGGTCTATCCGCCCTGCTGATGTAAGCCCAATCACCACTTTGACACCGCATACCGCCAATTGCTCTGCAACCAGAACAGTATAAGAACCGCCAATGGTTCGAGGAATGATGCCACAACGGATCTCATCCTGTTGCCAACACCACATATCGGTATGAAAACAAGGCCAGGAATCACAATATTGTAATTTCTCCTGTTGTTTAAGTTTATCTGTCAAGTCACCATCAAATTCAAGTATACAAACATCGGGCAAATTAATCTGTTGAATATTTCGAGTGGATTGAACTGCATCGATCAAATTTTCCGGGGTGAATACCGATGGAGCGTCAAGGTGATGATTCAAAAGCGGTAAGTCATCTTTTGAACGATGGTCAAGATCTCTCATGTATAGTGAGGTACTCCTTTTATATTTTTTTAGACTTAAATAGAATCCATCCATAGTGATAGGGGGGAAGATCAATTGGAGCATCTGTATGAGATTGAAAACCAACCACTTCTGCCCAGGCACGGCATTGTTCCGGTTTGGGACGAATGTCCATCGATGGGCCGCGCGGTGTGGAGGGATCATAATTCCAATGAATAATCCCCAACTTTCCACCAAATGTTAAAATCCTCCAAGCCTCCCGAAGCAGCACCTCCGGTTCTTCTGCATGAAGAATGTTGAACAGCATGGCATAGTCAACCGCTTCTTCTGCAAGACCAGTCCCATTTACAACAAAATCCCGTTGGTCGGCATGAATATTATCCAATTCATGTTTTTGTGCTTTGGCAGTGGTCATTTCTACCATTTTTGGTTCGATATCGAAGGCATAAACCATTCCCGAAACAATCGAGGCTGCAGGCAATGTAAAAGTACCGTACCCACAACCAAATTCAGCCACATTCCGGCAACGTTGAGTTAAATCCAACTTGGTTAAAATCTCTTTTGGATCAAAAAAACTTGCCCAAAATTCTTCTTCAGGCATACCACTTTCACGGGTTTTCATTTTTATAAACAACCACAATCATATTATCGACTGTACACTTATGTTATGACAAACAGTATAAGGATTAAATTTTGGACTTTTTGGGAATTACGTAGGAATATTAAAATTTTAACATGTCATCTAAAAGAAATACAAGTAAATCATATGTATTTAGATTGTCGATATTTCTAGAGCTTCTGTCCATAACTCAAAGTATTACAACCCGTTTTCTGAGTTGCTTGGGTGAAAGTTGAGGCCGGATGTTTTTCTCCAGTAAATGCTGCTCCAAAAGCAGGTAAAAAGTCTCTCTGTCCTCTTTACGAATAACCGCCTGTTCATGAGCTTCGGATAATATGATCGGATATCCTCCCCCCAGTTGTGCCTGGCGATAGCATAAAGCCGCCACTTGATCCACATAGTGTTGATTATCCGCCACCCATTTAGGTATTTCAATTTTGGCAATTTCATCCCCTATATTGAGATAGAAAAATGAGACACGATGCTGTCCATATTCCAGAAGAATTTTCGAGCGTGAATGAAAAATGGAGGAACGCTCACCATGACTTAACAAAGAAGCAAATATTGACGTATCTGTAAGTTGTTGTT
>CAZXSQ010000043.1:19942-21497 GCA_964643335.1 uncultured bacterium | reverse complement strand
TACCTGCATAAAATCATCTTCACAACAGAAACACGTTTCCCGATAACAAATCCCAATCATCCAATGTTTAATGGTACTGGAACAGATGGAGATTTGTTCTTAACCAACGGCGGTGTCATTTTAAACCGTGTGCTGATCAATCCATTGCGTCTATTGACCGAAGATGGAAATGAAGTCGAGTTTCTTGGTATTGATGCAGTTGAAGTTGAAGGCTTCATCAATATCTTTGACGAGTTGAGAATGACTGTGGTTGATCAGCCGGATATATTACTTGAACTGGCAGCCAATCGAAGCATAAACATCATTTTCTCTTTCGAAGAGATCAATGAAGAGTACATCGTAAACAACGGAAGTTTGTTGCCTCCAGGTACATTTGTCAGCGCAGACGATCTCATCAAAATGACCTTCTCGGCTACGGGCATGTCCGCTCGAGTTATTCGCTCCGGTGCAGATCAACAGCCATCTCCCGCTCCGGGTATTCTGGAAGATTGGACTGTAGAAGAAAATCGAGGCCTGGATGCCGCTTGCACGTGCATCGATGAAGAAAAAATAAGTGAAAGAATCGATGAGATTTATTTCTCTACATCTTTGGATGACAACGTGGATCCAACCGAGTTTAGAGAAGGCGACATGCTGCTGCACCAGCTGTCGACTCATACGAACCAGCTCATCCATACCAATGCCGATTTGACCGGCAGTGACGAACGAAAGTGGGGCTTGGACGGACTTGATTTATTCCCAATTCTCTTTCCCCAAGAACCAACTCCCCGGCCTACAGACACACCGGTTCCACCGGCTCCCACGGACACACCTGTACCACCAACACCTACGGATACACCGGTACCGGAAGTTACTCCAACTCGAACGTGCCCTTCACCTTTCCCAACACTGATTCCAATTACTCCAATCCCAGTGGATGACGTGATCGTGTTGGACAATTTGGGATCGTCAAACGATTTAAGCAACGGAATTGACCGGGACAATCCTGGTGATCGGGAATTGGTGCTCAGTTGGAATTTCTCGTCTTCCGATGTACGGGATCATCACATTTACGTACGTGTCGATAATAACAATCCTGTATTTCTGGCACGGACTGATGATCCATCCGCTACTTATTTCAGATGGAAAAAGACCACATCCAACCTGGTTTCCGGAAAATTCAAAGGGGGACCTGAATTCGGTCACACCTATCAATTCTTTGTATTTGTGATTACCGAAAGTGGTACGCCAAGAGTCAGAGGGCCATTTAGAAATGCCGGCCCGGTTGATTACCAAGCCGAAATAGAAGGCAGGACGGTTATAGTAGTGGATGACATTCACTCAGTTGAAGATCTAAGCGGCGACGCGGACTATGATTTCCCCGATGAGCGTGAGCTGACCATACGATGGAACTTAGTGAGTACCGATATCCAAGATGTACACATTTATGTTTCCGTTGATGGTGCCAGTCCTGCTTTTCTCGGCAGAAAAGGCGGTTCAATGAGCAATTACTACCGGTGGAACAATAGCCAGCCAAATCGCTTCATTGCATCTCAGTTCCAAGATGGTCCGGAGT
>CAZXSQ010000043.1:18272-19932 GCA_964643335.1 uncultured bacterium | reverse complement strand
TTTGGACATACTTACCAGTTCTTTGTCTTCGGTATCACGAGCAGTGGTTCTCCTAGAGTGATTGGGCCAGTCAAGAATTCCGGTCCGGTGGAATATCATACATGTCTCCCTCGTGGTTCGGTCATCGTGACGGATGATACGAGCTCTTCCTATGATCTGAGTTTAGGTACAGATTTCGACACATCGGATGAGCGTGAATTGGACATCAAATGGAATCTATCCAATGACGGCGTTAGCGTGTATGAAATATTTGTACAAGTAGGCAGCAACTCCCCGGTCTTATTGGGACGCACGGATGATGCTTCGCAAAGTCACTTCCGCTGGAATGAAGACAATGCCAATGTTGAGTCACCATTCTCAAGCGGCCCGCAATTCGGTGAGTCATACAGTTTCTCTGTGGCAGGTGTGCCGGAAATCGATTCTGCTCCGGTAGTTGGTCCGGTTTCTAATCTGGGTCCAGTAGAATTTGAACAAAAATAATAATTCAAACTTACAGGGGGGGTATGTGTAAACGTACCCCCTTTTCTACTTTTTGTACGTTGGAATTGGATTGAAATAATCCATTGCCTGTTTAATCCGGCCGGTTTCCATCAGTAAAAATCCATATTCGGCCTTTAATTGAGGCTGCCAGGGAAAACGTTTTAAAGTGCTTTCAATAACTGGAATGGCTTCTTCCGCCTTCCCTGCATCTCTGCATAATCCTGAATAAGTCAACAAGACATCGGCTGAAGGATTTTCCAGATTAATTAAAGGAGATAAAACCTCGATTCCTTCTGTGTGATGCCCCGCCGCCCAAAGGCAGCGTGAATGCAACAAACAGTAATTTATGTTATCCGGTTCGAGTTGTGATGCTTTTTTAATGGTTTCGGCTGCCGCTTGAAATTCTCCCTGTTCATACAATAAAGAAGCCCACCAATAATAAGCGGGGGCGTTTTGGGGATCGGATTGAATGGCATGTTCAAAATACTTAGCGGCCTGTGAATATATTTTTTTCCTTCTGTATAACCTGCCCAATAAAACATCTGTTTGTATATTGCCATTCTGTAGATGAACGGCTTGGCGCAATACTGAGAAACTTTCATCCAATTTGTTCTCCTGAAAGAGTGCATACCCCAGTTTATGAAATACATCAGCTTCAGCAGAATCTTCACCGATTATTCTTTGGTACCGTTTAGCAGCTAATGACCAGTTTTGCAATTTACAAGCACAATCCCCTGCTCTTTCCAAGTATAATGGCTTTGGATCACATTGAATCGCTTTGTCATAATATTTCAGAGCTTCTTCGTTCTGACCATTTTTTTCCAGATGATCGGCTAACGTAAAAAAATCCACCGCTTCAGCATCTTCAATTTCAGCGGCCATACGCAATTCACATGAGTAAGCAATTTGGTTATTCTGCTGCTTGTAAATGTTTGCTCTTAATCGATGAGCCGGAAGATGTTTCCGATCGAATTTAAATAATTTTTCGAGATATTGTACTGCATGTTCATATCTCTTTTTCTCATAACAACCCCGAGCCTGATCGTATAATCGTGAAACTTCTTCCTTGCGTATTGCTGGAACCGAGCGCGCCAAGCGTTCGATAACCGAAGAATAAATGTGTAACTGATCCTCATATGGCTTGCCTTGTGTTGAGTTTCTAACTTGGACTTCGATCTTT
>CAZXSQ010000043.1:13881-18262 GCA_964643335.1 uncultured bacterium | reverse complement strand
CTATATACCTGCTCTTGGGACGGAAGAGCTTCTCTTTCCACGTTCCTTTGCAGGTAAATGCAGGAAACAACGTTTTAAAGTTTCCTGCAGGCTTTCCAATGTGTTACGATCTTTCTGCATCAGGACATCCAGCCGGTCTTTAATATTGAGCAGGCGTTCAATGTCCTGAATCAAATCTTTACGGATTTTTTCAGCGTTGCCCAGATAATGGTCAATTTTGGCAAGGTAATCTTGACCGGTTGTGTTATTACTGTTGGTTTTTCGAAATTGGTCCAGCGTTTTTTCTAGTTTTTCTAATAGCTTTTTCTTTTGAAGGTATTGTTCAGAACATCGGTTGAACTCGTTGAAGAGTCCAACCGCTTCTTTGGATAGACGATTGAGTTTGGCATGTTGCTCAATATCACGCTGAGCATCCAGAACAGCGTTTTTAATTTCTTCGGCCGCACCATCACGTACAACACGATGGAAAATGTCTTTCAATACTTCACCATCTGTTTGCTGGGATCGTTTTTTGGAGGATTTTGGTACAGATCGATGTGTCGAACTTTTGGTCTTCTGGTTCAACAAATCTTCGATTCGTTTCCTGATGATTTTTTGATTGAATAAGGTTCCAACTCCTTCATTCATCTTCAAAGCCCTCCAAAAATTAAATCTCCCGTTCCTGAAATGGAGCGACTATGATTTTCCCTTTTTCCAGCCGAAGTGTTGTAGGTCCCATTTCCTTTTTAATGGGCAAAATTTTGTCCATGATTCGAACAATGGTTCCAGGATAAATAGCCTTTCGAGCCCTTACTGTGCGTATGCAGTTTTTGCTGTAATTGATATTCGTTTGAGACTGATTTATTTTCGTTTCCAATTCATCAAGCCGTCTAGTGATTTTATTAATTATCAGTTTTATCTTTTCAAGTTCTTTTTTTTGTGAAGGCAGCAAATTAGAGGATTTTTCTTTTATATTGACCAGTGTACTTTGTTTTTCCAGCACCTGATTTAATTGTTCATTCAGGTTTTGCTTTTCCGTCAGTAGTTTTCCATTTTCCTGTTGTAAAAAAGGCAGTTCTCCCCCTAGTTCTATTTGTGTTTCTGTTCCCACATCCGAACCGATAAGAGTTGCACATACATCGTCCCATGCCTTAATTTTCCCACCGATAATTTGACCGTTCCGGCCGAAGCAACATACACTCTTTGCATTGATATGAGAATGTAATATCGATCCATAAGTAATCAAATTACCACCCAACTTTACTTCCGACTGATTTATCGAATCGGTTCTAATCTCATCCCCAGCTTCGATTTTGCATCTTTCTTTTCCTTCAATCCCTTTATTGACAAATACAGAGCCTTTTGTTGTAAGGTATGCCGCGCCAATACTACCGGTAACAGCGATATGCAACTTGCTTTTAAACTGCGCATGATCCGGGATGTTGCCTTGAATCACAACAGATTTGCTCTGATCACATTTTGTTGCATCATCATGATTTTCCTGTAACAAAGTCGCGGGAGCAATTGTTATTGCGCCTTCTTTATAAAAAACGAATCCATCGATTATAGAGTTTAATCTCAGGCTCGTTGGATCAAATTGAGCATATTGAATGGGGGGCAATTGTACATCGAGACCGGGGATACCAGGAAGTTCGTTACCAAGAACATCATAGCCTGACTCTCCTGATGTGGCGGCTTTTTTGGCCAGAATAGTTTCTCCCTTCTGGATCACTTTAAAGATATTATCTTGATAAATATCTTCCGGTTTTTTATTTGCTACTGGATTTTCACTGAGCAACCGGAACGGATACAGAATTTTCGCATTCTCTCCAATTTGAGGTTCCTTACCCGATGCGATACGAACTAATTGGTTATACTTTTCCTGTTGAAACAACCGCTGCAGACTTTTTTCATCAAGGACGTTTCTAAAACCTTTCTGTTCGAGTTTATCCGTTATTTTGCTTGTAGACCAAAAATGAGCCAATTCTTTCCGAAGTTTTATCAACAAAATCATTTGATCGTTACTTAATATAATTTCGGGACCAAGAAACTCCGCTGCCTCGCTCAAAAAGGGTGTTGATATTTTTCCTTCTCCATCGCTCTGCAATTCCGGTATCGGCAATTCTTTACTTGAAAGGCTTTTTACATGATCGTAAATATTCTTTAATAGAATGAGCGCTGCTCCCCGAATACGCTCCGGCTGCATTTTACCTTTCCATTTGTTGAACTGATCCACGCAAGATAAAAGTTGTTTCAATTCGGAAAAATTGTCCTCGGATTCGGAACGATCCTGCAAAATGGCAATCATGGAATTTAATCCACGCTTGAGAGCGCAGAGAAAACCTTCAATATCGGTTAATTCCTGTTTGGCAGATTGATTCACGATCAAATCATTTTTTTCCGTAGCCACAATGACCTTCGTGTTCTTGCTTTGATAATAAGGTATTTTAATTAATCTGGAGATTTAATATGTAATTATATGTATATATTGACAAAAATATTAAGGAGTCTGGTTTTCTTCAGATTCAAATATTATGTAACCATGTTTTTCCAGAAATGTGAACCAAGCAGGAATACATTCGCGGAATCGATCCACTTCCATGCGGACAATTGTCTCTATTTCCCTTATTGTCCGTCTCTCGTCAACAAGCCACCAGGAAAGAATATAAGGGATATTATCTTTGGGTGAGATTTTTACCGGAGCCGACCATTTCTCATAAGGTATCGCATCCAGAGTTATTGTTCCCAGACTGCTTCCTTCGGGTATAGGAACTCTTTCATCACCGGGTTGAACTTCAGGCCCCCCAGTGAAAGACATGGATATTTTCAATTGTTCGGCTTTGCTGTCCAAAGCGTTCTGCACCACGGTTGACGCTGAATCACCAGCGTCTTTCAGTGCACCAAGCAGCTCATTCACTAAATCCCATTCCGAAGAGTTTGCAGCATCTTCGGTTATTTTTTCCAATGTTTGAAGCATTTGTGATTCAATGGAAATCCGCAGTGGCAGCCGCATTGAAGCGGTTGCATAGATATCTTTTAACTCTTGCTGGGATTTTGCTTCGGCTATATTATCCAACAACTGATCCAGATCATTGTGTAGACGTTTATGGGCCAATTTATAATTCCAATAGGCATATTGTGCAATCTCTCCCTTTCCCGCCGAAGCAAGGTGATAAAGGATCGAAGCCGAAGCCACTACCAGATCGATACAGGAACGCTTATTGATTTCATCCATTGTGTCGGCGCTGGTGTATCGGCATTCGTTTTCAGTTCCGCCCGACAACCAGTGAGTAGGAACACCGATAGCAGGATCATTAAAAATAACATCTCCTTTCAAAGAAAATGGACGCAATTCACAAACACGCTGCGGGCGGAAAAGACGTAGATACTCTTGGCTAAGAGTCCAACCCACACCATCGGAATAATGCCGCAAGGTCACCGGAGGAGTCTGGTAACTCCAACGGCTCCAGGCAATATCGGGATTCCCAGCACCGGTTTCCAAATTTAGAGCGAAGATGGTGCGATCCAGAATCTCTTTTCTTTGAAAAACAAATCCTAAAGAGCCATAAAGTTTAGGCATCCATAAAAAACGAATATTTCTGCGCGGAAGACTGAAAGAAGGCGTTCCGGCAAGTTGCTTCAGCACGCGCGCACATTCAAGGAGAATAGCGGTTCCTGCGGCTTGGTAATTTGCACCTGGGCCATTGTAAGGAGCAAGAATCAATACTTCTTCTTTATTGTCCTGGCCAGGAATCACGGCATGAATAAGGGGGAGTGTATCCGAATAAAGTTCCGATTTCATCTTAATCCGAATTCGAATTGTTCCTTCCGAAGATAGCCGAGTAATTTCTTCGCCATGCTCAGGCGAAATGGCCAATGCCAACAAAGGCTTTTCTGTTTTCTTAGTTCCCCACCCTCCTGGTGTATCTGTATTGGTATGAATCCATTGAACGGCTTTCTTTTCGTTCGGATTGGGCAGCCAACTGCTGAGAACTCCAAGGGCTTCCCGGCGAGATGCCTCACGGCGAATAGACTGAAAACGGCCCGGTGTAAAAATGATTTTACCGGTCACCTCCTGTTGTTCCAATTCTGTGACATCTCCCGAAGGTAAACAGATCACTTCGGTTTCGATTTCTTCCTCTGATACCGGCGGTGACCACATTCCTGCGATATTAGGCTGCTCTTTCCGGCTTCCCAATTTCATTGGGACCGGTTCGAGTATCTCGATTTCCGCATCTTCACAATCCCAGGCTTGCGGCATGACGGCATCGCCGTATTGGGTTTCTCCATCCGCTGGCAGATCAATCCTTTCTATCTCCAGCCCGAGTTCTTTTAGACAATTTTCTACATAATCTCCGGTTTCTTTGTACGATTTGAAATTGGACCAGCGGTTCGATTCCCA
>CAZXSQ010000043.1:12575-13871 GCA_964643335.1 uncultured bacterium | reverse complement strand
ATTCGGCGAATGTGCTCTTCAACATAATCCCCTGAAGTCTCATGAATAAGTGCTTGAAATAGAGTTTTTAAATTCACTGTTCGATCGTCTTTCCTTCTGCAAATATCATTTCATTTATTTTTTGAAAAGATGATGTGCGAAAATCACCATTATGTTCCAGTAATAGTTGCTTTTGACGTTTCTTATCCGCTTTTATGTGAAGACCATTCAAAATATCATCGGCCATCTTTCGAAGTTGCTTCTCAGTGGACGGCAAAGGTTCTGACTCAACGATGGAAATATACTCTCCCATTTCTTCTTGATCAGGAAAAAGAACAGCCAATCGGGCGGCTGCGCTATTTTCTGAATTGGAATTGTAAGCCAGAAGTTTTTGAATGATTCGGTCATATGAACTGCCGTCCTTAAGCTTTGTCATCCAGCCAGGAATCTCCACATCCAGTACCTCGTTTGAAAACAAACTTGGTTTTTCGACTGGATGCATCCCTTCAGGTAAAATAAGTCCTCGATGATAGGCCAATAATAGGATAAGACCTTTTTTCAGAGCAACCATCCCTTTATCCATGACCTGCTTTGGATCACTGGATTCGATGGAGTCTTCGCTCTTTTGCCTCTGTCTACTCCGCTTTCTTCGAATGGATTTATTTACATAATCCTCAAGCAATTGGACTTCACTGCCGATTCGGTGAGCAAGAGTACGAATATAGTCTTTCTGAATAAAGGATTCTGAGACTTTGGCTAATGTGGGCAGCATCTCTTTTACGATATAGGATTTCCCCTTCGCTGTAAAAGGATCATGGCCTTTCATAACCTGGCTAAGATAAAAATCAAATCCATCCTGGGCTGAATTGAGCAATTGCTGCATATTTTCCGGACCGTGTTTTTTCAAATAATCATCGGGATCTTCACCTTCCGGCAACAGCGCGATCCGAACTGTCATACCCGATTCGAAAAAAGTCTCCACTCCTCTTTTTGCCGCTTGGATTCCAGCGTTGTCACCATCATACAAAAGGGTGTAAGAACCAGTGTAACGTCTTAAAACGTTAAGATGTTTTTGTGACAAGGATGTACCCAGCGAGGCGACCGTCTGCTCAAAACCGTAAATATGCAGAGCGATGGCATCCATATATCCTTCCACAATCAACGCCCCGCGTTCTTTAAAATAATTCTTAGCCCGGTCTAGCAAATAAAGGGTTTGAGATTTATTGAAAATAGAAGTCTCATTGCTGTTCAGATATTTCGCCGGATCATCGGGATTCAATGCCCGTCCTCCAAAAGCAATCACCCTCCCAAGGGTAT
>CAZXSQ010000043.1:11340-12565 GCA_964643335.1 uncultured bacterium | reverse complement strand
GGTATTCTTGATGGGGAACATGATCCGATTCCGGAAACGGTCATAACTCCCTTTCCCGGATTGCCGGGGAATAATAAGTCCAAGCTCCATCTGTACTTTTTCCGGTATCCCCCGCTGATTTAAACTATTTCGAAGAGCCTCCCAACTATCTGGGGCATAACCTATGCCAAAGCGTTTGATATTCTCAATAGAAAGCCCACGCGAAGTAATGTACTCTTTGGCCGATTTAGTTTCAAAGAGCCATTTCGAATAAAGCTGGGCGGTCATATCCATGACCTGATACCGGTCAATCTCAGGACTTTCTTTTTTTCGGTAACTGGTATATTCATCCAGGCGGATACCGAGTTTATTGGCCAGAAAACGCCTTGCCTCAGGAAAGGTGAGATTCTCCGCCCCCATTACAAAATCGATGACATTTCCACCCTTGCCACAGCCAAAACAATGGAAAAATTGATTCTCTGTATTCACACAAAAAGAAGAAGTCTTTTCTTTATGAAACGGACATAATCCGAACAAACGCCCCCCTTTTTGCTTTAAATGAACATATTGAGAGACAATTTCGGCGATATCTGTTTTATTGAGGATTTCTTCCTTGATTTGATCTACTTGCACCATCCCTCAACTCCGATAATCCCAATCGCATTGAAAATTTCAACTTGTTCTATTATACCGTAAACATCTTGTCAATTCCACACTAGCCGTTTCTCATTTCAATTCAATCTCAATTTAGGATGACTAAGGTTTAAACGGTATAAGATTTGATTGTAGTCATACCTCGGTGTGGCGATATCGCTTCTGGAAAAACTTTTGGAATAAGTTCCTTCAAAATAGATTATTTTACTATTCTGTTGGTCGAATTTTGGATGATGAACAGGATTGTAAAATGAATATTGATCGTGGGTTAAAACTTTCTGCGCCTGTAACCATGGTCCGGTTAATTCTTCGCTTTCGGCATACCAGACTTCTCCCAAAAACGATTGACCTCCAACTTCAACTGCTATGAGTATCCATTTTTTCCGATATTCATTCCAATGCACAGAACCCGAATGCAAAATGGGTGATGTGCTACTATTTATGTCCGATGGTAAAAAATGGGCATACTCTTTCTTTAGCAGTCCAGCTTCAATTAATTTTTTCTCCTGTTTCGGACCAATGGGCTCCGTATTGGGTTTCCAAGAGTAAACAGGTTTACCGTTTTCAATATCCAGTACGGATTTTTTTACCT
>CAZXSQ010000043.1:4233-11330 GCA_964643335.1 uncultured bacterium | reverse complement strand
TGGAAAAGGAGTGGGAAAATAAAAATATTGGACTCCATTTTTTGGAACACAAATGGGATGACCATCAGGTGACTGCCACATCTTTTCTTTATCGAACTCTTTTAATAGAACAAATTCTTGCTGTTCGCCATTAAAGATAACCAGCCCATGACCGAGCACCTTTTCCAAACCTTCTCTATGAGAATAATGAGCGGTCATTCGTTCCTTGCCCGTTTCGTCTGGTATGGTTAGCAATCCGTTAATCCAAATAAGACCTTTCGATTTTATCGGGCACATGGATTTGCAGAAGCCGTTCTCATTCACAAAATAATGTAAATCAATCCCTTCTTCCGGTTGCAAACCGCCTTGGCTTGGCAAAACCGATGTCGCTCCAGAGACCTTAAAATTACCCAATGGATAAGATGGCCGTGAGGTATCTCCCCAAAACCAATATAATTTTCTTTTATATGGAACAGTCAAAGCTGAATCTTGCCCCATCACCCGGCCATTGAGTGTCGGTTCTTGAATCGGCACTACCATGTCAAGTAAAACACTATCACGATAAATCCCCTGGCCGGTTATCCGATACAAACGCTCGGCAATGTTCAATCGTGAAATTCGTATAACAGATTCCTTGCCAGGTTGTGTATGGAGTTTTACACCATTCATGCCAAAACCATCAGAAGGAAAAGAATATCCATGACTTTGAACATAAAAGAAAACATTTTTGTTCATCAAGCCAGGTTCATAAAACGCGACAATCCCATTGCTATCTGTATAATAACGGATACCGTTAACCGTTTTGAGTTCGACCAAGGGTACGCCGCGATCCGTTTCATCATCGACAACACGAATTTTAAAATAGGACTCATTACTGGATACTATGGGTGTTCCTACTATGATTAACCAAAGAATAACTATAATATTCCTAAAAGAACTGGAGATTTTAATCATAGAAATAATATCCCCCTCAAGCAGTAACACTATTCACATTCTAATTTAGAATAACAATTCACAAACGGAGGCCTTATATCCTTTTTCTTGAAGCCCGGACATTACTTTTTCAGCTTCTTTTCTACAAGTATGAATACTGAATAGATTTGAACCGGAGCCTGAAAGCATAGGTGCCGTTGGACTTATGGAACAAAAATCCTGGTAAGTATGTTTCAATGTGTCATTGTCTGAATAAATCACAGACTCAAACGAGTTGAATAAATGACGGTGAATATCCACAAAATGACCGTTCATTAAAGCAGTCAAAAGCGGTCTTGGTGAACTGTGTTTTTTCATAAGCGATTGATCCCACAAAGCATACGCCTCTTTGGTTGATACATTTTCTGAAGGAGAACACAAAACGATATATGGATTTTCATCAATAGAAGAGTGGTCAATAAAAACCTTGATGACCTTCTCACCTATACCCTTTACATAGCAGCAGCCTTGTTTGATGAAAAAAGGCACATCAGCGCCAATACCAGCCCCAATGTACATTAATCCTTCATCGGATAACGGACAGTTTGATAATTGATTCAACATTGTCAAGACCGTTGCGGCGTTACTGCTACCCCCCCCCAATCCTGCACCTACAGGAATCTTTTTCTCGATAAATATTCTCGCTCCAGTTAAACTGCGGGTTTGTTGAATAAACCTTTGAGCCGCTTTATAGGCCAGGTTTCGGTCATCTTCCGGCAGGGAGTAATTGCCACTTTTCAATATGATGCCCTCATATTGCCGACTTTCACAGGTAATGGTATCGTGCAGACTGATCGTGGAATTTATCATTTCCAGCTCATGATATCCGTCTGCTCGCAATCCCAATATGTCAAGATACAAGTTTACTTTGGCGTAGGAAGGTGCTGTTATCGATTTCATTTGTACATTACAAAAAGGTATTTTTTATCGAAAAGATAGCACTGTATCAGCCAATATTAAATCCTCAGGTGTCGTGATTTTCATATTCCGGTATGAACCTTCAATCATCCTGACCGAACCGCCGGACATTTCAAGTACTGCGGCATCGTCGGTAGGGTAAGGAGGGGGTTCAATGGCTTCATAAGCTTTTAGAATATCTTTATATCGAAATACTTGCGGGGTTTGTGCCAGCCGGAGTTTACTTCTTTCGTATGTGCGGATAACCAAGCCACTTTGGGATATTTCCTTAATCGTGTCTTTAGCCGGAACACCCACCAAACATCCGGGAACATCCCGCAAAGCATCCAATGTCTCGTTTATAAAACGGTCTTCGATCATTGGACGTGCGGCGTCATGAATCAACACCCCATCCGGATGAAAATCTGTTAGATATCGCAAGCCATTTCTAACGGATTCAAATCTTTCCGCCCCTCCTAAAGCAAAATGGCCTATTGCTTTTGGACAGTATAGATTAATAACATTGTTCATCGGTTCTCGATCCTCTTCACGGCTCACGACGACAACAATAGAAATCCTGGAATTCTTCTGAAATGATTCCAGGGAGTAAGAAATGATTGGCCTATGTTTGAGATTTTCGAGAACTTTGTTTTTTTGCCCTCCCATCCGGCTGCTTTTTCCCGCGGCAACTAAAACCGCGGCAGCGGATTGGATTTCCGGCATATTGATTCCCCTCTCAATGAATGATCAGAATATTGATACTGTTAATGTTTCACGGCTAAATAGTATGCAGCTTTAGATTGATTTTCAAGAGTAAAACCGATTATATCTGCTCCGGGTTACTCCACCATGAATTCATTCGGGACTGGATAGAGAATTGACTAAACGGGTTAAACGGGATTTGCGCCGGGCGGCATTACGCGGATGAATAACATGTTTCTTGGCTGCCGTATCCAGAACAGAATTGACACTGCGAAGGTTTTCTTGGGCAGCATCAGCATTTTTTTCCGATACGGACGTACGAACTTTTTTAGTCAGGGTTTTTATGCGGGATTTAACACCCACATTTTTTTCGCGTCTTTTCATATCTTGTCTTAAACGTTTTGCAGTTGATTTATGATTTGGCATATCTCCATCCTTTTTTATTTAATTGTATTTTACCGATGTACAAATGAAACCAACGCGATATTCCGGGCACGCTTTATCGCTCGCGTTAACATCCGTTGATGAACGGCGCAATTACCGGAAATTCGGCGAGGAATGATTTTACCGCGTTCAGTCAAGAAATCTTTCAATAACCTATAATTTTTGTAGTCGATATATGCAACCTTTTCCGCACAAAAACGGCAGACTTTCCGGCGGGGAAACGATCTCCGAAAAGGTCTGCGCTTGGGTGGTCCTGAGCGCTGTGGACCTGAAGATCTAGGATTACTTGAAGAACTTCGGCTTGTTTGCTGTTGTGGTGTATTATTCATAGGTTAAAAACTCCTTTTTCTGCACTAAAATGGTAAATCGTTGTCTTCATTCCCTCCCTCAGAGGCCGGAGGAAAATCTTGCGACTGAGGGGCATCAGAGTTCGTATGGGGTGGTACTTCCTGGCCTCCACCGCCGCTGCTTCGATCGCCACGGTCCAGAAACTCAATATTATCGGCCTGGACTTCATAAGCGGTACGGTTATCTCCGTCGCGGGTTTGATAGGTTCTCATTTGAAGAGAACCTTGGACGGCAATCAACCGTCCCTTTTTCATATATTCACCAACAAGTTCGGCTAACTTACGCCACGCCACAATATTGATGAAATCCGTCTCGCGTTCTCCTGCAGCGTTTTTAAACCGCCGGTCAACGGCAATTCGCATATTCGCCACGGCCACTCCGCTTTGAGTATAGCGAATATCGGGATCTGCCACTAAACGACCAATTAACACGACATGATTCAACATTTGGCTGGCTCCTTATGATGTCGTAAAAATTACACGTCCTGCGGGGTAGCTGATTCCTCTTTCTTGACTTCTTCTGTATGGGATTCATCCTGGGATTTTTCTTCCGCAGGAGATGAACTGCTTTCCTGGGGTTTTTCTTCTGTTTCAGCAGACGGTTGTTCTTCTTTGCTCTCTTGAGCAGGAGCCTCGGGTGTTGTTTCCGTTGCCTGAACCGGTTCTGCGGCCGATTCAGTTGGTTGTTCTGGTTTTTCAGGTTTTGTTTGAGCTTCAGCCTGTGCTTCTTCAGCGGCTTTCGCTCGAGCTTCTGCGGCCAGGGCTTCTTCCCGCTGCTTTTGGGCCTCTTCTAATTCTTTTTGTTTCTTATCAGCATCCCTTTTTTCTTGTATTAGCTTTGCTTTCGGAATTTGAAGAATTAGGTGCCTGATGATTCCGGTTCTTGTATGCATTAATTCATTGATGGATTTTGGGATATCCGTTGGAGCGTCAAATTCATAATAAACATAAGTTCCTTCTGTTTTCTTCTTGATTTCGTAAGCCAGTTTTCGTGTACCCCAATTACTTTCTTTGGTAATTTCACCACCGGAATTGACAATGGTCTTCTTTACTTCGTCTTGGAGATGCTGGGTTTCTGTCTCGTTTAATTTAGGAGACAGAATATAAAGCATTTCATACAACATGAAAAACCTCCTATGGTCTTTGGCCCATGGCATCAAACCTGGGCAGGAAGTAATATGAACTACCAAAATATGGTAGAATTACTTATCGATTTTAAGAATTTGTAAAGTACAAAATAAATATTTAACTTGTTTTTCTAAATTTATCAAGGCCAAATTTATGTAAACAATGTTCCATAATCTCTGCATTATTTTTTTACTTACAACAAAGGAGCAATGACCAGAGAAATAACAGCCATCAACTTAATCAAAATGTTGATCGATGGTCCCACTGTGTCTTTCAGTGGATCACCAACCGTATCTCCAACAACAGCGGCTTTGTGGGTATCGGAACCTTTGCCGCCAAAATGACCCTCTTCAATATATTTTTTGGCGTTATCCATCGCTCCGCCACTGTTGGCGCATTGTATACCGACCATCACTCCTGTGACGACCGATCCGACAAGCACCCCCGCCAACGCTTCCGCTCCCAGTAAAAGCCCAATAACCGGTGGAACTAAAATGGCAATCGTGCCTGGAAATAACATTCCTCGAATAGCCCCTTGAGTGCTGATATCGACACACCTCGCTGAATCCGGCTTTGCCGTTCCTTCCATTAAACCAGGAATTTCGCGGATTTGACGCCTCACTTCATCTATCATCTTGTAGGCGGCGGTGGAAACTGCTCGGAATAACTGAGCCGAAAAGTAGAAAGGCAACATCCCCCCCAACAATAAACCGGCAATAACTTTTACATTGATCAGCGTCACCACCTCATCGGGGATATTGGCCGAAACCAAGAACGCCGAAACCAAACCGATTGCGACAAAAGCAGCAGAACCTATGGCAAACCCTTTTCCGATTGCCGCTGTGGTATTTCCAACAGCATCCAAATTGTCCGTTATATCTCTGACCTCCGGTTCCAAACCCGCCATTTCTGAAATCCCACCGGCATTGTCGGCAATGGGGCCATAAGAATCTACTGAAACAATCATGCCGGTTGTTGCCAGCATACCCAAAGCCGCCATCGTTACCCCATAAAAGCCGCCGAAATGATAAGATGTTAAAACCGCAATTGAAAGCACAATAACCGGTACCGCCGTGCTTTCCATGCCCACAGCAATTCCGTCTATCACAGTAATGGCTGGTCCGCTTTGTGAGTTCTCAGCCAGTTTTTGAACCGGTTTATAGTGGGAAGACGTATAATATTCACTAATAAATCCGATAACCATACCGGAAATAATCCCAACCAATGTTGCGATAAAAGGAGCCCATTTTCCATATTCTTCTCCACCACGGCCCTGCCACGGTTCTCCGATTGCGGCGACCAAAATGGCGATGCCGATAATCGTCAAGGCAGCACTGACATATGTACCGCCTAATAAAGAGCCTTGCGGATTTGTAGACCCAAAATATTTGACCACCATCACTCCAACAATGGAGGCAATGATACCGATTGTGGCAACAGCGAACGGCAATACAGTCAACACGGACGGGGCGTTCATAGTCATAATGAACACAGAAGCGATAGCCAAGGCAGCAATAATGGATTCGACATAAGATTCCAACAAATCGGCACCTAATCCAGCGACATCGCCAACATTATCTCCCACATTATCGGCTATAACTGCTGGATTTCTGGGATCGTCTTCGGGAATACCTGCTTCGACTTTTCCAACAAGATCCGCTCCCATATCCGCACCTTTTGTGTAAATTCCACCTCCGCTCCTGGCAAACAGCGCCATCAAACTGGCCCCCATGGCATACCCGTTGACAACAACGGGATTACCATCGCATAAAGCATAAACGATAACTAATCCCAACAAGGCCAAACCGACAACGGAAAGTCCCATAACCGCTCCACCTGAAACGGCCACACTCAATGATTCTTTCAATCCACCCGTTTTGGCAGCCTGAGTGGTCCGGCAATTTGCTTTGGTGGCAATGCTCATTCCAATATAGCCGGCTGAGGCGGATACAACTGCACCGAAAATAAAAGCCAAAGCGGTCGGCCAGCCTAGCGGAACATCCGGGTATATATTAGGTAAGATGGAAAACAAGATGGCAATAACTACCACAAATCCTGATACCCAGATATACTCACGTTTCAAGAAGGTTCTGGCACCTTCTTGTACCATGAGAGAGATATCCTGCATCTTTTCATTCCCTGGATCACGTGACAATACATCTTTTGCGAGAAAAGCCACGGTAATCAGTGCCAATATCGCTGCGATTGCTGAAAATATAAGCTCCATTGTGCTTACCCTCTATGTATAAATATAAATTTATAAGTTTCCCGATGTGCTCATTGTATTTCTGGGAAAAACAAGCGTAACTTTTAATTATAGTTATTCGATGTACATTCGTTGAGGTGTATAAGTCATCGGTTATAAAAATTCATGGATTTCTCAAAACCTTCAAACAAAATCATTTCAATTGCCTCCCCTACCCGCTGAATGGTTTCATCCATTATTTCCCGTTCACGAGAAGAGAAAGGACTTAAAACAAAATCTATCCAATCTTCTTCCTCTTCTCCACCAATTCCAATTCGAACACGAGGAATTTCCTGAGTTTCTGCCGCTTCGATAATGGACTGCAGACCGTTATGCCCTCCATGGCCACCTTTTTGACGAATTCGAATTTTCCCCAATGAGAG